>NZ_BLXW01000097.1:0-1093 GCF_054784495.1 Geomonas sp. Red276 | reverse complement strand
CTCACGAGGGAAATCGAAGTAAGTCAGCGTCTCAGCGATAGAATCCTGGACCTTCTTTGCCGCCTCCTTCAGTTTCATCGCTTCGAGCTTTACGTACACCGCTTCTGCTTTCTCAAGAGCTGCTTTCTTGTCTTCAGAAGCATGGATGGCCTTCAGCATTGCCGCTACCTCCGGCATCTTCTTGGCTGGGGTGACGCTGAAGACGTTGCGGTAAAAATGGACGGTGCAGCGCTGCCACTTTGCCTGTGGAAAATAGTCCCCGAGCGACTCAACTAGCCCGATGCAGGCGTCGGTGATGAAGAGCCTGACGCCCTGCAGCCCGCGCTCCTTGAGATGGCGAAGGAAGGATGACCAACCGGCCTTGTCTTCCTTGGCCCCTTCGCAGACGCCGAGAATTTTGCGGTAGCCCTGCTCATTGACGCCGATTGCCACCAGTACGGAGACATTGGTGACCTCCCCGCCCCATGAGCGCTTCAGGACGATACCGTCCAGGTAGACATAGGGAAAATCGCCCTGAATTGGCCGATTGCGCCACTCTTCGATCTTGGCGTAGACCTTTTTGTTGAGATTACTGATGGTGCCGGGGCTGACCTTCGTGCCCCACAATGCCTCGGTAATATCCTCGACGCGTCGTACTGAAACACCGGCCAGGTACATCTCAATCAGAGCTTCCTCAACGGAGGCTTCACGTCGGCGGTAACGCTCGATTATGGCTGTCTCGAATGTCTGTCGACGGAGTTTCGGAACGTTGAGCGTCACCTCTCCAGCCGTAGTATGAAGTTTCCGCTGGTAGTGGCCGGCTCGGGTATCGGTTCGGGCCTCGTTTCTTTGGTACTTTTCGGCGTTGCACAACTGGTTGGCTTCGGCATCGAGCATGCGGTTGAGAGTGTCCTCAACGGTGCTACGGACCATCTCTCCGAGGTGATCGCGAATGGCCCCTTCATTCAGTTGGATGATGTTCCCTTTTGTAGTAGACTCGTTCTCCACGGCAGTGTCCCTCCTGGGGTATCGAATTGTTGTTTGGCGACTCAATTCTTAACCCGGCGGGGCACTGCCGTGCTAGTCAAAAAAGCGAAAAATATTTTACGTTATC
>NZ_BLXW01000096.1:0-1094 GCF_054784495.1 Geomonas sp. Red276 | reverse complement strand
CGGTGGTCTAAAGGCATCCGAAATTGGGACCCCGTGGGGGCCGTTTTCCTTAATCCTGAGCCTGCGCCGGAAATCATACTCGCCGCAGCTTAAAACTCAGCAGAGGCGACAACTACCTTGACACCCGCCGTGTTCAAAGATATGTAAGTCTGAGTTGTCAAAGGAGTGACCATATATAAACAATGTACCTTCTAAATCTTTAATTGCACGGAAGCAAAAGTCGAGGTATGGATTATGAGAAATGCGAATTTTCTTTTTTTCGTATGTTGGCTCTGAAACAAAAAGGGGGAATTTGTTATCTCTAAGATTGTTCCTCACCTGGTCTACAATTGAGTCACCACCATCTGTGTAAATGTGCTTTTTTATTGTTGTTGAGGTGTCATATATGTGTATCCCGCCGTGTAAGAAAAATATTTGTTGATCCGTTCCATATCCCTGCCACTCGTTTCGATAACGAAACCCGTCGTCAGTGTCAAAATCAAGGGGCTCTATGCCACCTTGGTTTCTTGCCCAATACATCAATAGGTCGTAATTCAAGGTGAATATCTTTGAATATTGGCTCAGAAATGTTCTTACCGCTCGATATTGTGCGTTGCTGACATCATAGGGCCTGCCGGGGTGAGTGGTTGCAATTGCAGATATCAAGGCCTCTTTCAGTTGTACAGCATCAGCGCGAATTTGCTGAATTGTAGCTACATCCCCTCCATAGATTTCTAGAACATCTGCTGCGGCGAGCATCTTGTGCATGACGGTTTCGAAGTCATAGGTCCCGAAGCGATTAAAGACACCACGTATTTCAGCCTCCCTTGCTCCAAAATCAGCCTGTGTGAATAAATTTTGGTAGTTAAAAATAGTTCCATCCCAAGACTGAGAAAAGCCATTCCCCAAAAGAATGGCTTTCTCCGCGCCAGGTGGTACTTGCCTCATAGCTTCATCAAAAGTTAACACCTTACCCCCTTTTTTTGATAACGTAAAATATTTTTCGCTTTTTTGACTAGCACGGCAGTGCCCCGCCGGGTTAAGAATTGAGTCGCCAAACAACAATTCGATACCCCAGGAGGGACACTGCCGTGGAGAACGAGTCTACTACAAAA
>NZ_BLXW01000095.1:0-1144 GCF_054784495.1 Geomonas sp. Red276 | reverse complement strand
TGACTGGAACTGGAAACGATTCTTCACGGCAGCCTCCTCGGATGGAATGTGCCGTGATTATATGAACCACCTACGACGTAATATGTCGCGCTTGTCTTCCAGCGGAAGATTGGCGCTAATCAGGAAAGAGAATGATGGCAATGACTTTGGTCCCCAACTCTGTCCCGTAGGAGACTGCCAGTTGCTGGTACTGGTCAATACTAGTCATAAGCACCTCCGTTCGAAGTCTGCTTCACACGACATGATCCAGATCCATCGGCAAATCAATTCTACCGCATTCTCTGACATTATCCGTGGCCAGCCTCTGTCACTGGCTTTCGTATCTTCCGGATACTCCTTGGACACATTACTCATTCCAGGCGACCCGCTCATGCGTTTGGCGCTAGGCATCAGAGAGTCTTCTTGCGTGTGCGGTGATTAGGAGCCGCATTCGCCGAAGCAAATTCCGGGGACACAATACTCATTTCTTATACTCATTTCTTTGATGGACGTCCCGCCTTGTGTTTGCCGAGGTCACGACCGGTGATCTCCTCCATCTTATGAACGAAGCTCTCGCTGCCAATCGGCCTCCCGATCTTGACGCCAGACCGGAGTTTCCGGTTTGCCTCTTCATCATCGTCTTCCAGCAGCTCGCTCCAATTTTCCACTAGCCCCATCAAGCTGCGGTCGCCAACGAGGAGGTCCGTGCTCTTTTTCCCCATGTGGAACCTGGCACTGGACCACTCGTAGTCCCAAGCCTTTTCCACCATATTTGCACGCACCGGATTCAGTTCAACGTAGCGCGCTGCAGCCACCAGATGTCGCTCATCGAGCACGCAGGAGGCGAATCGCCCCTGGAAGAGGTACCCCCTCACGTCTTCGCGGAAATTTTCCATCCTGGTGTACAACCGATGTGCCTCCCCAAAGGCCTTGGCCAAGGATGTTTCCTCCTCGGGTACCGCTATGAAATGGACGTGGTTCGTCATGAGACACCAGGCAAGGATCTGGACGCCGCCTGACAAGGCATGGGCCTTGACTGCGTATTCCGCGGCAAGCCGGCCACCGATTCCGATCGAAGTCGGCCACCCATTCCGATTCAAGCCGGCCATCTATTCCGTTTGATTCCGGCCACCCCCTGAGCTCCTTCCTCCATCCCCGCCTTTAG
>NZ_BLXW01000094.1:0-1241 GCF_054784495.1 Geomonas sp. Red276 | reverse complement strand
AAACGATTCTTCACGGCAGCCTCCTCGGATGGAATGTGCCGTGATTATATGAACCACCTACGACGTAATATGTCGCGCTTGTCTTCCAGCGGAAGATTGGCGCTAATCAGGTAAGATTATAAGTTACTCGGTTGCCTGCTCAGGTGAGGCCTTCAGCAAGTCCCGCAAATTCCACGCGTGCTCTCTGACAAGAAGTTCCCCTCTGATTACTGCTTGGCTAACGGCAGGCTGAGAATTCCCCAACTCTTTGGCAAGGAATGTCGCCGTCAGGCCCAATTCACGTATAGCCCAGAAGCAGAGCAGGGCACGCGCTTGAACATGCCGTGGTTGCTTATCTGCTTTACGAACCTCATCTTCTTTAATCCCCAAGACCTTAGCAACGACAGCGATAACGTGCTCGACATCGATGTGATCGCGATGGTACAGGCTCTTCTTTTCGATCTCTTCTGCTTCTACTTCGCTGAGAACCTCGTCGACAAAATCGCTGTTTCCGAGAATCCGCTCGTCGCTCTTGAGGAAGACGCCGTATTCCCTCGCGGCAATGACTGCATGCCAACTGCCGGCACTCCGGACCAACCCTCCTCCGGTCAGGTCTGGTCTTTGGCCCTGCGTGATCCCGTCAACCACAAACGCCTCATACGCTTTCAAACTCTCTTTCCGTTCTCTTCCAAAGCGCTCCAGGATCTGCTTCGTTGGCATCCATGACTCCAACTTACAGTTCAAGCCGACAACGCAACTCTGACCACAGTACGGGTAGCGCCTGAGCTCTTCATAAGAAGTGACAATACCGGCACGTAACGGGTTGAGGTTGATGTAGCGAACCAGTTCAAGAAGGTAAGTGTCTTCCTGACACAGGATCGATTTATAACGATTCTGGAAGAAATGCCCGTGTCGATGATGACGCAAGTTGAAGGTTGTAGCGTACCCGGTCAGCAGTTTCTGCATCACAACTGATATGGGCACTTGCCCCGTCTCAAGAAGGAGGTGGAAATGGTTTGGTATAAAGGCCCACGCAAAGCAACGAGTTGAAGCTTTTGTGGTGATCTCAAACCAGTCGATGGACAAAATCGTCCCGGTCAACATCGTCATGGAAGATGTCTCTCCGCTCAATGTGCGTATTCCGATGATTGCGACCGGGTGAACTGATGTGATTGCGACCGCCGTTCCGCTGTCATTGCGACCAGCGTTCCGGGGATTGCGACCGGGTAGTCGCGAGGTGAGGTCGTCACTGTCTCACAGGT
>NZ_BLXW01000093.1:0-1329 GCF_054784495.1 Geomonas sp. Red276 | reverse complement strand
TTTAACCGTCGTTTCGATCTTGCTGCTATGCTTCCCCGCCTCGCTGCTGCCGCTGCCCGGACTGGCAGCCGACCAGAGCGGTGGTTACGCCTAGCGGAAGATTGGCGCTAATCAGGTAAGATTATAAGTTACTCGGGTGCCTGCTCAGGTGAGGCATTCAGCAAGTCCCGCAAATTCCACGCGTGCTCTCTGACAAGGAGTTCACCTCTGATTACTGCTTGGCTGACGGCAGGTTGAGAAATCCCCAGCTCTTTGGCAAGGGCTGTCTCAGTCATGCCCAATTCACGTGTAGCCCAGAAGCAGAGCAGGGCCCGAGCTTGAACATGCCGTGGCTGCTTATCTGCTTTACGAACCTCATCTTCTTTAAGCCCCAGGATCTTAGCAACGACAGCGATAACGTGCTCGACATCGATGTGATCGCGATGGTACAGGCTCTTCTTTTCGATCTCCTCGGCTTCTACTTCGCTGAGAACCTCGTCGACAAAATCGCTGTCTCCGAGAATCCGCTCGTCGCTCTTGAGGAAGACGCCGTATTCCCTGGCGGCAATGACTTCATGCCAACTGCCGGCACTCCGGACTAACCCTCCTCCGGTCAGGTCTGGTCTTTGGCCTTGCGTGATCCCGTCAAAAACAAACGCCTCATACGCTTTCAAACTCTCTTTCCGTTCTCTTCCAAAGTGCTCCAGGATCTGCTTCGTTGGCATCCATGACTCCAACTTACAGTTCAAGCCGACCACGCAACTGTGACCACAGTACGGGTAGTGCCTGAGCTCTTCGTAAGAATTGACAATACCGGCACGTAACGGGTTGAGGTGGATGTAGCGAACCAGTTCAAGAAGGTAAGTGTCTTCCTGGCACAGGATAGATTTATAACGATTCTGAAAGAGATGCCCGTGTCGATGATGACGCAAGTTAAAGGTTGTAGCGTACCCTGTCAGCAGTTTCTGCATCACAACAGAAATAGGCACTTGCCCCGTCTCAAGAAGGAGGTGGAAATGGTTTGGTATAAAGGCCCACGCAAAGCAACGAGTAGAAGCTTTTGTGGTGATCTCCACCATACGATGGACAAAATCGTCTCGGTCAACATCGTCATGGAAGATGTCTCTCCGCTCAATGCCGCGGCAGATAATGTGGTGCAGCGCACCAGGCATGTCGAGTCGTGCCTGACGAGGCATGTCATCGCTCTCCATTTTGGTAGAAACTTATAATCTTACCTGATTAGCGCCAATCTTCCGCTAGGCGTAACCACCGCTCTGGTCGGCTGCCAGTCCGGGCAGCGGCAGCAGCGAGGCGGGGAAGCATAGCAGCAAGATCGAAACGACGGTTAAA
>NZ_BLXW01000092.1:0-1345 GCF_054784495.1 Geomonas sp. Red276 | reverse complement strand
TGTCAACCGCCAAGGTTATTTGCCACCCCCGTCGCCAAAGTTATTTTCCAGTTTAAGCGGTCAGCGGGAGTTCCTGAGTTAAGTTGTCGTGGTCTTCTGAGGGCGGCTCCTCCTGCGGTATGACTCCCCCTTGAGGGGGAGGTGATGGGCCTTGTGGGCTAGCCGATCCATGAGCGAGTTGGCCAGCACCTGATCGGGGAAGAGCCCCAGCCAGTCACCAGGCGGCCGGTTCGAGGTTACGATGATACTCCCGGTGTGATGCCGCTCGGCGACGATCTCGTAGAACGACTCCGCCTGCTCGGGGTTGAAGCCGGTAAGCCCCAAGTCGTCGATGATCAGCAGGTGCGGCTTGAGGAACGAGCGGATGGTCTCTTCATAGGCCCCTTCATGTCGAGCTACGGCGAGCCGCCTGAATAGCTTGGCCGCGGTGATGAACAGTACCGAATACTCGCTGCGGCAGGCCCGGTTGCCGAGAGCCTGGGCCAAATGGGTCTTGCCGGTGCCGGGCGGACCGTAGAGGAGCACATGCTCGTGGCGCTCGATGAACAGACAGGTGGCAAGGTCCTTGATCTCCTTCGGGTTGACCCCGGACAGGGCCGCGAAGTCGAACTCTTCGAGCCCCTTCTGCTCCTGGAAATCTGCCTGTTTGAGCCGGAGCTGCAGGCGGCGGGCGTGCCGCCTCTCCACTTCGTCCTGCAAGATGATCTGCAGAAACTCCTGGTAGCCGAGGGTCTCCTGCCGGGCCTGATCGAGGCGGGCCTCCAGAGACTCGGCGATGCCGGACAACCGTAACGTCTTGAGGATCGACAGCAGGTTCGGGGTCGGTTTCATAGCGACACCTCCCCAAAGCTTGCCGCAGGGTGCAGGAGCTTGGAGCCTTCTTCCGAGATGGGGGGCGGCACCGCGGCTTCGATGGCGTTGGGCAGTCCCTTCTCAAGGAGACGCTTCACGCTGACATGGCTGTTGGAGCCGTGCTCCAGGAGGTAGCGGCAGACCTCGTCGAGCCTTTGCGCCCCGTACTTCTCTCCGAGCCGGAGTATCGCCTGGGCCTTGCGCAGGTGTACCAGGGCGTGCGGCGACAGGATCTCGTGGACCATCTGTCCCACGTGCTCTCCCATCCGGCTCGCCTCCTTTCTGCAGTGGGCCGGCTGGAACTGGAGAAAGAGCTTCTTCCCCTCGGGATAGTCGTCGAGGTCGGTGCGCCAGGTTCCGGGGCGGTGGGCCGTGGGATGGGTCTTGATCAAGAGATCCTTGCAGTAGATGTCCACCACCTTGAAACCTCCGCGCACCCAGACTTTTTTCCCGACGAAGCGAGTCGGTACGGAGTAGTAGCTCTTCTCGAAGA
>NZ_BLXW01000091.1:0-1719 GCF_054784495.1 Geomonas sp. Red276 | reverse complement strand
AAGAAGAGGCGGTACAGAAGGCAGTCGATCGGCTAAATAACCGCCCCCGCAAGTGTTTAGACTACCGGACGCCCGCTGAGGTCTTTGCTACTGCCCTCGCTGGTGCATTTGCAACTTGAATTGACAGGGGCGAATGACGGACTTGAGGAGAGTCCCCATTTCAAATTACTGAGAACAAATACGTTGTTCCCACTAGGATTATTAGCTTCACTTCCGATACTCAGGGCAAGCCAGGGAGTAGCGAAATCTCCGTTAAATAGCTTTATATCTGTGCCTATACTATATCTAACAATATCCTTCTTAGTATCAACATTTGTGTTTCGAGTATGCAGATAAACAACATCTGCGTTTGCATGAATTCTTGGAGTAAACAAGTATCTTGTAGAGATGCCAGCAGTGAGGCTATTTTGTTCATAAAATGTGTTTTTAACATCAGTGTCAGGAATTTGTTCCTTGTTTCGATAATTAATTACGCCAATAAACTGAAAATCACCTGCTTTTATGGCGCCACTGAGCCAAGCAACTACCCCTGAGTATTTGAAATCGGACTGCTTACCCGTATCACTAAAAAACGTTGGTGACACAGCTATAGAAAAACCTGTTGGCCCAAAAGTGTCTGTCATAAGCTTTAAATCGTTTGAGCACTGTGAATATGTATTACTTTGCACAGCTTTATCCAACCCTTCTTTATAAATAGCATCTCGTTGTTCTTTTGTTTTAATAATTTCTTGTTTGATATTTTCTTTTCTATTGTTACAATTTTCAATGTATTTTTTTATCTCAACAATATTATCCTGAATTTTATTATATTCGGGACTCAAAACCGATGTAGATTTTAATTTTTCATACAAATTATCTAATATTTTTTCAGAAGCAATAATATCAATTTCTAGTTTAGATGATTCATACACAAGATTTTTAACTTTGTCTTCGGTTTGTGCTATTTTTGTTATGTATATCTCTTTCAAAACTGTCTTGATACATTCATCTTACCTGATATTTCTTCTTTTGTCAGTGTCTTCAGTTATCCAGGAATATTTAGCACCGACTGCCATTTTCAAGGAATTATCCGAATTGGAAACACCTTTTGCAGTCCCAAAAGAAAGAGAGGAGTTCGCAGCAGCCCTGGTCCAGAAGCTATCTCTATATTGTTGAATTGTTCGTTCTAACGCCAGAAGCTTATAAATGGGGGTGTCTATGGCAATGCCGGATTGAAAATTACCATTATCATCAATGCCATTAATTAAATCCAGAGCGAAGTCATAGGGCGACGCGGGGTGGTCAACTTTTTTAGGGCTTACCCCCAGGGCCGTAAAGGCTGGACTCGGTGGGACTTCAGAGTTTGCTATTGCTGCACCTATACTCCCTCTTTGGATAGATGTGGAAATGTTTGTAAACAGTTGCCCTTTTGGCGCAGATTCAGCAGCAAAAGACACATTGCAAAACAACAGCAGAATGCACACTTGGAACCAGCGTTGGCATTTCATGATCCCCCCTCCTCCACTACCAGAAGAATGCCGTTGGGCCAGTTATGAGCGGGCTGAATAGTCCCTTTAGAATCTGCAAAAGTACCGACCTCTTCAAAAGGATTCCTGATTAGCGCCAATCTTCCGCTAGGCGTAACCACCGCTCTGGTCGGCTGCCAGTCCGGGCAGCGGCAGCAGCGAGGCGGGGAAGCATAGCAGCAAGATCGAAACGACGGTTAAAGCGGTACTGATA
>NZ_BLXW01000090.1:0-1747 GCF_054784495.1 Geomonas sp. Red276 | reverse complement strand
CCCCGTATTATCGCCCCTCAGCTAAAAGAAACCACGTATAAAAATCCAGGTAGCCGTGAGAGCCGAAAGCGGCTTAGCTCAACCAAAGTTTATGCGGCGGCTTCGCGCCGCATAAACTCTGACTCGTTGGCTGGAGAGGAATAAAGAGTCGGGGTCGATATGTGTTACATGACTGTCCTGAGCACCACGTCAAAGGCAGATCTGACTGCTTCGGGAAAATATGTGGTCTTTTCGAAGGAAATTCCTGACATTGCAGAAGCTCAATTCCTAAAATACCCCCACAAATGGTTTCTTACGACACACGAAGGTACCTGTAGTTGTGGGTTTCGACACGTAGAAAGATGGAATATCGATCTCCTTGGATTCTGTGAACCTGAAGAGTGGTCTCCTGAAGACGAAGATGACATTTTGGCCACTCACGACTTCGTTGATGTCATAACTTCCCTTCTGAAAGATGGTGACTCAGTAGACACTGTTACCGCATGGCTTCAGGATGAGGAGATGAGCCACGATTTAGTTGGGGATATGGAAGTTAAACTTTCTGAAGTCGGAATGGAACGGTTCAGGTTTTACGACGGCTACCGATTTGAGTATAAGTAGGAAACGGCGACCGCCAACCAGGCGGGTAGAGACGGTCTCCGCGGATGCTGGTGGGAGTTGATAAGAGCCGATATAAGCTTGCCCGCTCCGCCGCTCACCCGCGCGAGCCGTTGGAAAGGGAGAATAGATGAAGGTCAAAACGATACTGACATATGTTCTCGTGCTCGTCATAGGGGTAATATTCGGCGCGGTTCTCCCTGAGTCTTTCAAAGTGTACGCGGCGAGCACAGCACACCCTGACTCGCGCATGGCCCAGACCAAAACGGGGATGGAGCCGATTAAATTCGAGATCTATCCCCGTGGCGCCGTCAAAGAAAATCCCGTCACAGTCTGCATAAACGGATACATGTACAAGGACTCCTGGTGGTTCGATCAGGTCAAAGCGGGTATGTTCACCCCCTCCGCGGACGAAAGGTTCATGATGAAAGTCGTCGACGTCAACACCAACGGAACGCCGGACGATCAACTCACCCTTTGGCCGCAGGACGAAAGGCAGGACACTTACATGTCGGTCAGCGATCCGATCTTTTTCGCAGGGAATCAAGGTTACTACAAGCGGATACCGTACTCAGCCTTTCTGGCAAAAATCGCTTACGGTCCCTACACTATCTTTTTCATCCAACATTCCGGACCGGAGGAGAAGGACGAGATATACACATACCCGGTCGTGAACATCAGTGGCACCTACTATTGCACCAACAAGATGAAGTCGGATCCGATCTTCCTCTATCTGACGGAACAGGTTAAGGAATACCTGACGTTGAAGGCAAGGCCAGCACAGTAGGTTCAAATGCAGTAGCACCCAGTGGAACGCTGGAAGGTTGTGAAAGCAAAGCGCGGAAGGTCAGGCCCGGATATTGGACATTTTGAAAGTGGAATCCCAACCAGAACGGGTGGAGACGGACTCCGCGGGTCAGTGAAAGCGGGTAGAAGCCTGAAAAGCAAAGCCGCTCCGCCGCTCACCCGCCAACCGTTGTGCTGGAAAATGAAATGGACGACTTCAAAGAAACCGAGGGGCGATGAATTCTAGTTCAAAATGCACCACCCTGAAGGAGGGGTAAAAAAGAAGGGACACAGTGAGTTTTTCTGGTAGTTTGGAAGCGCCAACGACCAAACCTCAGAAGGAGAACCCACCGTGCCCCACAAG
>NZ_BLXW01000089.1:0-1748 GCF_054784495.1 Geomonas sp. Red276 | reverse complement strand
CGGCGGGTGTCAAGGTAGTTGTCGCCTCTGCTGAGTTTTAAGCTGCGGCGAGTATGATTTCCGGCGCAGGCTCAGGATTAAGGAAAACGGCCCCCACGGGGTCCCAATTTCGGATGCCTTTAGACCACCGAGCAGGGTTCTGCTGGCGGGCCTTCTCGTAGAGATCCCTCCTGCTGTCGAGAATCGCCTTCTCCCTGCCGAAGTGGCGGTCATCGGGGGTGACGAAGCGAATGCCACTGTGCAGATGCTCGGTGTTGTACCAGGAGGTGAAGCCATCGACCCAGGTCTGAGCTGCCTCAATGCTTTCGAAGGGTTTGCTGGGATAACCAGGCCTGTACTTCATGGTTCTGAACAGTGATTCCGAATAAGGGTTGTCGTCACTGACCTGTGGCCTGCTGAACGAAGGCACCACCCCGAGTCGCTGGAGAGTTGCTAGCATCGTCGCCCCCTTCATCGGGCCGCCGTTGTCGGAGTGAAGGACGAGGCCGGCCGGGTCTATTTTGAGTCTGCGACAGGCTTGCAAGAAAAGCCATGCGCTGTAGTCGTTACTTTCTTTTGCAAATACTGTGGCGGCCACGATCTTGCGACTCCAGATATCCATGATCAGGTAGAGATAGAAGAATTGGCCGACGATGGGGCTTTTGAGATACGTGATATCCCAAGACCAGACCTGGTTAGGGCCTGTTGCCACATGTTCTTTGGTCTTACGGCCCGTAGCTGGACGAGAGGGTTCTCGGTGTTTGATTTGCCCCTCTTCTCGCAGCACACGGTAGAAGCTCGACTCCGACGCCACGTAGCTCCCCTGGTCGGCCAATTGAGGCACGATCTGCTTCGGCGAGAGGTCGCGAAATTCCGGTGAGTTGGCGACATCAAGGATGTTCTGCCGCTCTGCGGGATCAAGTTTGTTTGCCGGAGTCGAAATGGGCCCACGCCGCCTATCCGCTCCGTCGCCTTGCAGATCCCAGCGCTGAAGAGTTCTGATGCTCAAACCAATGGCCTCCGCAGCCGCTTCAAGTCTTGCGCCGGAATTGGTCGCTTCTTCGATAAGTTGGCGGATCATTTGCCGTTCTTCTTGTCCGTGGGCTCTTCCTCGCCCCCCCAGATCGACTGGACTTTTTTTTTGAGAATTATGATCGCGGCAGCCTCCGCCAATGCCTTCTCTTTACGCTGAAGCTCTTTCTCAAGCTGCTGAATCTTCTTGGCTTCCTCGCTATTCTTCGTGGAGCGCGGAGGCTTTTGGAGCCCTGACAGCATCATGCTGCGCCACTCCCGCAGTTGGGCCTCGTGAATGCCATTGCGGCGCAAAAAGGCGCCCAGCTGTTCTTCCGGGATCATCTCGGCTTCAGTAACGATCTTGAGCTTCTCTTCCGCGGATCTGTCTTGGGGACGTTTAGGGGGCATTACACTCTCGGGGTGTGCCGACGAGCTGTCGGGCTGGGTCGCAACGCTCGCATCTCGAAGCCAGCGCGACAGTGATTGTTGAGGGACGCCCACTTCTCGTGCGAGAGCGGTAGCCGAAATTGCGTTCGGGCCGGCCATCCTGCGGACCATGTTGGCCTTGAAACCTTCTGTGTACGTCATAATAGATCCTTGCTGCCCCCAAGTGGTGAGAAAAAAGCGGGCGGCAGGATCTTCAGTTCGCGATTTCCGTGAGGCGCCGGCGAGCTCGCTTCGCTCACCGCCTCACATCGTCACAAAACCAAAACCAAACGGCCCCTCAGAGGCGACAACTATCCTGACACAGGGGG
>NZ_BLXW01000088.1:0-1752 GCF_054784495.1 Geomonas sp. Red276 | reverse complement strand
TGGCAAGCTCTGCCTTCAAGGGCGAAGGGCATCGCAAGGTCTGGGGGCGACTCCGCTTTGGGAAGGGGCACAAGGTCAGCCGCAAGCGAGTCTTGCGCATCATGCGGCAGAACCAGTTGCTCTCCCCATAAAGGGGGGCACCGTAAAGAAAGGTATCGATCGCGAAAACTTTCTCTTCTTGGGGCATGGTGTCATCCTGCAGCAAGTCCCTGAACAATTCCCACTCGGGCTCCGTCAGAATCGCATCCCCATGATCCAGGCGCCAGTAGACGTATCGGCCAAGGGTGTACTCGTAGCTGAACCCGAAGCTTCTTCCCTCCTGGATGTAGCTCTGCACCAGGGCACGCAATCCCGCCTCACCCTTCATCCAGACCATTTCGGGGTAAGCTATGGCCGCACTCTCGGTCAGCCGGTCGAGGAAGCGTTCCTCCTGCAGATGCGACATAGCCTCCAATTGTTCTGCCCTGATATGGAGCATAATTACGGCCTCCTCATGCGAATAAAGCATTGGTTAAACCTAATGTAAGGGGCAAAAATGTCAAGGGAGGGGAAAGGAGACAGGGGGGATCTCCGGGGTCGCGAGCTAGCGTAGAGGTGCGCCAATATGATCGGCATCGTCACAATATGGCGGGTGGGAGGTATGATGTACTGACCATCCTCTCATGAAGCAATGGGACAGGTTGTATGAATGACAACTTTTCCTTGAAATCTCTCCAGGAGGTGTAATATATAGATGCTCCCAGAACCGCTGACACCGCCGTACGCTAAGAAGATCATCCTCAACATCCTGAAAAAAGGCAGTGTTGTCTATGCGGAGCCGCACGCCTTGCAGCGGATGGAAGAGCGTGACATCAGCACCCTTGATTGTGTCAACGTCTTGCGAGGCGGCAAGGTGGCGCCGGCGGAGTACGAGAATGGCAGTTGGCGTTACCGGGTCTACACCCCGAGAATGACTGTGGTGGCCAGATTCGAGTCGGAGTTGGAGCTTGAAATCGTGACCGCCTGGAGAGATAGAGCATGAGATGCCGAGTATGTGAAGAGGCCCCCGACCTTCTTGAGGTTGAAGAGGATTATCACTACCGCGAATGCGGGATGGACAACGTGACTATAATGGGCATCATGGTCAGAAAGTGCCCCTCCTGTGGAAGCAGGATGCCTGTCATACCCAGCATCGAAGGGCTTCATGATGCTCTGGCGCGGGCCATCGTCACCAAGAAAACGCCTCTGACTCCCAAGGAAATCATCTTCTTGCGAAAGTCGTTAGGCTGGTCGGGAGTCGACTTCGCCCAAAACATGGGGTGCGACAAGGCCCAAATTTCCAAATGGGAGCATGGCGCCGTGCGGATGTCCAAGCCCTACGAGCTTCTTCTTCGGGAAATCGTCGCCTCCGGCAAGAAGATTACCGACTACCATCGCTCCGACATCGTTTGGGGAAAAGCCCCATCCCCTCGCCCCCTACAATTCAGGCTGAAGAGGACAACCTGGAAAGAGGCGGCGTAAACGCCAACAGGCCACTCCTCCCTCGACCGGTCACTACCTGGGCGGTGAGAGCCGCCCTTGGACCACCCAGCATCATTCGCCCCGCCCCCTCAAGAGCTGCTTATGCCGCTTTTCCTTCCGAGATAACGTAAAATATTTTTCGCTTTTTTGACTAGCACGGCAGTGCCCCGCCGGGTTAAGAATTGAGTCGCCAAACAACAATTCGATACCCCAGGAGGGACACTGCCGTGGAGAACGAGTCTACTACAAAAG
>NZ_BLXW01000087.1:0-1790 GCF_054784495.1 Geomonas sp. Red276 | reverse complement strand
ACCCGTGCGAAACCATGTGAGACAGTAACCAACACCCAGCGGCGCACCCCTCAGGGGGTGGCCGACTTCAATCGGAACACCCGGCCGACTTCCGTCGGATTGGGTGGCCGACTTCAGCGGAATGCGCAGTCATCCCGGTGGATCAGCAACGACAAGACGAAAGGGAAAGGTAATAAGAAGAACGGAAACAAGTATCTCTCTTGGGCGTTCTCCGAAGCTGCGGAATTCGCACGACGGTACGATGACAAGGCGAGGGCCTATTACAACCGCAAGTTGCGAAAGACCAACTTCATGGTCGCGCATGCATCGCTTGCCCATAAGCTAGCAAGAGCTGCGTACCATATCATGCGGGACCAGGTTGAGTTTGTTCCCGAGAAAATATTTACCTGAGAACTGGCTGGAGCGGTGAGCCCGCCGGAGGGGTTGGTAAAACCACGAGACCTGATTGGCAGCCGCTCCACCCAGTAACATATCGGTAATCGACGTCTTTACTGCCCACGCCGTGAGCCAGCAAGGGGCTGGTTAACAACCACGAGACCTGAAACAAACGATTGGACACGGCCTGGAACCGAAGGTTTTCTGGTCCGCGAAAAGCGGAAGGGGCCCAAACTATCCAAAACTTCAAAACGGGCCTTGATCCTGATGGGTGACTGGGTGCAGCAAAGGCTGACATCGAAACAAAAGAAATAACGGCAATGGTACGGATGGCGGTCACCGATGACAACAAAGTAGGAAAAGACCCATTTCTTGCTTAGGGCACCTTATTGCCCTTGACGGACAGCCTTTTAATGGGTGACACTTCAGTCTTTGCTTGCATTTATTGTGGCGGAATTGGCGAGATAGGTTACGAGGGTCGGGGGAGGGAGGGCCCGTCTTGATATGCTTCTGAATCTCTCTGTCCTGAATGTCACGGGGGCAGGTGGGGATGAGGGAGGGAGAGTTGGTGCTATCGGAGGTCAAGCACCGATC
Source organism: Geomonas sp. Red276 (assembly GCF_054784495.1). Lineage (NCBI taxonomy): Bacteria > Pseudomonadati > Thermodesulfobacteriota > Desulfuromonadia > Geobacterales > Geobacteraceae > Geomonas > Geomonas sp. Red276. The sequence continues at coordinate 821 of NZ_BLXW01000087.1, read as the reverse complement.
AGGTTCTCTGCTGGGGTTGGCTGTTACCCTGCTACACCGACCCAAAAGGATAAAAGCTTGGTGACTGCACTCATCTCTTTCCCGGTCAGGGCTCCTATTACGTTGCCTATCTTTTCTCTCGGCACAGTCATAATCTTGTCTACCTGGATTTGAGAAACGGACTCCAGCCCGTTTTTTGATGACGGCTCCACCTGATACCGAAAAAGAGGGGCGTCAACGAGATGCGAGGTCACCAGGCAGACGGTAACGCTCGGATGACTCCCGAAGAAGTCGGTCTGAATCACCAGGGCAGGCCGGGGTTTGCCATAGGCCCCTGAAATAGCGACCAGGACCAGGTCCCCCCGATTCATTGCCCATCATCCCAGTCAGCCAGGCTCGAAAATGCCTCCAGATCCTCTAGGTTCTTCGGATCCTGCTGAACAAGAAGCGACTGCCTACGGCATTCTTCGGCAAATCCCGGCGCATTGGGATCGGGCACCCAGATCTGCACCTGCTTAAATCCCGCCGCCCGAAGTTTTTGCCGGTGACTTTGTACTCTTTGCTTGCCCGGTTGCATGCTACACCTCCTTGACAGGGAGATGTTACATGTAACAGCATATCAAGTCAACGAGGGAGGCGACAAGGCCATGCTTAGAATGTTTCAACTTGGCGTCGAAATCTCTAAACTTGTCGCGGTAGGCAAGGGCAAGGGAAGGGGACGCCCATAAGATTACCTGATTAGCGCCAATCTTCCGCTGGAAGACAAGCGCGACATATTACGTCGTAGGTGGTTCATATAATCACGGCACATTCCATCCGAGGAGGCTGCCGTGAAGAATCGT
>NZ_BLXW01000086.1:0-1838 GCF_054784495.1 Geomonas sp. Red276 | reverse complement strand
GTGCGTATTCCGATGATTGCGACCGGGTGAACTGATGTGATTGCGACCGCCGTTCCGCTGTCATTGCGACCAGCGTTCCGGGGATTGCGACCGGGTAGTCGCGAGGTGAGGTCGTCACTGTCTCACAGGTCCCGTGTCAGGTCAATGTTGATCTCCTTCGCCGCATCGAGTCCTTCCCTTGCAGGTCGATCTTGTGGGCGTTGTGCACCAACCGGTCGAGGATTGCATCGGCCACGGTTTTGTCCTGCATGGCGTCGTGCCACGCCTTCACTGGCAGTTGGCTGGTGATGATGGTAGCAGCCCTGTCGTAGCGCTCCTCAATGATCTCCAGCAGTTCCTTTTGGTCGTCTCGGGTGAGCGGAGTGATGAGCAGATCGTCCAGGATCAGGATCTCGCACTTCACCAGCGCCGTGATGAGCTTGGGATAGCGGCCGTCGAGCTTGGCGAGGGCGATGTCCTGGAGGAGCTTGGCCACCCTGTGATAGAGCGTGGTGTGCCCGTCCCGGCAGGCCTTCTGCGCGAGGGCGCAGGCGAGATAGCTCTTGCCGGCCCCGGTGGGGCCGGTGATCAGGATGTTGTGATGGCGCTTCACCCACTGGTTCTGCGCCAGCGACATGATGATCGCCCGGTCGAGGTTGCGGTCGGCGCGGAAGTCGAGGTCCTCGATGGAAGCCGACAGCCGCAACCGTGCGCTTTTCAGGCGGTTGCGCATACGGCGGTTGTCGTTAGCGGTCATCTGGAAGTCCACGATGAGCCCGAAGCGCTCCTCAAAGCTGAGCGCGGCCATGTCGGGGCTGTTCAACTGGTCGGTGAACGCCTGGGCCATGGCCGCAAGCCCCATGGCGTTGAGTTTCTCGATGGTTGGCTGGATAAGCATGCGATCTCCTTTTCAATGGTAATAGCCGGTCCCCCGGATGTTGTCGTGGAAGAGCGACAGCGGTTCCTGGCGGGGCTCAAGCGGCTTGCTGTCGAGGTTGTTTTCCAGAATGGATTTGATGCTCCTGTAGTTGACCCCCTTGATCATCAGGGCCCTCGCGCAGGCCGCTTCCAGCCGTTCCCGGCCGAAGCGCTTTTCAAGGGAAAGGATCCCCATACAGGAGCGGAAGCCGTGCTCGGGGAAGGCCCTGCGGGAGAGGACTTCCTCGATGGCCCGGGCAGTCGCCTCGCCGATCCGGGCGCCCCACGAGATGAAACGCTCCGGCGTCCACTCGGCGAACTCAAGATGCGCTCGCGGCATATGCTCGGGACAGGTGGTGGGCTTCCCCTTCAGGAACGACCTCACGTGTGATGCGACCCGCTTGCCGTTGAAGAAGCACTCCACGGTGTTTTCGGTGCAGCGGACGTCCACCTGCTCCCGCACCAGGCGGTGCGGCACGCTGTAGAAGTGATGGTCAACCTCGACGTGGTAATCGAGGTGCACCCGCGCCTTGCTCCACTCCGCATACTGGTACGGCGCTTCCGGCAGGGGGAGCATGGCGGGCCGGTCGATCTCTTCGAAGCGGGATTTCCGGGTGCCGGGGAGCTTGCGGAAGGGGCGGTTATTAAGGAGTTCCAGGCGCTCCCGGATGGCGGCATTGGCCTCCTCAAGGGAGAAAAAGGTCCGGTGGCGCAGAGCCGCCAGGATAAAGCGCTGGACGATCTGCACGCCGACCTCCGCCTTCGCTTTATCCTTGGGCCTGCGGACGCGGGCCGGGACGACGGCGACCTGATAATGCTCCGCCAGTGCAGCGTAGGTGGGATTCACATCGGGTTCGTAGCGGCAGCTCTTAGCGACGCCACTTTTGAGATTGTCGGGGACGACGCATTTGGGCACAGCTCCCATAAAGGCGAAGGCACGC
>NZ_BLXW01000085.1:0-1926 GCF_054784495.1 Geomonas sp. Red276 | reverse complement strand
CAAGCCGTTTACCGATCGTGTTGATTTTTAGCAGAAGCCCCCAGGCCTCCATTAGGACAAGCCTGGGGGCTTCTCTTTTATCTAATCGCCCTCAAAGGTCAGAATTTCTGTGAGTCTGACTTTTCCCTTTGCCAGCCCCAAACGCATAGCTGGCGTCTTCTTGTCATTTCCTACCTCCAAATAATTGTAGTGTACGCGGTAGATGTCCAGGAGCATCGCCGCCACCTCAGGATCATAGGCATTGCGCTGGTACCACACTCGGCCGGCATTGCTAGCCGAGCTCGGCGCCCTCGCCAGCAGGGATAGGCTGTTACGTACCTGGGCAAAGAAACGGTCGATCCCGTGCAAACTGGCCTTATCCATCAGGGCGGCTAGGTGGCCATCGTCGTAATCGTTGAAATCAGTAAGGTGGCAAACCTTCTTCTCTGGTTCGCTCTTGATCCGGGTCAGGACATTGACCCACATATCCCGCCACGGCCCCATAGGTGTTCGCTTGCGAATGGCTCGGGCGATGTGTATACGCCGAAGCGATGTGGTCGTGAGGTCGTATGGATACTCCTCGGCGAGTTTCTGGATCTCGCGGTCGACGTCGCGCATCGCCCGTTCCTTCTCGTCGTTGGTCATGGTCTTGTTGATGCTGACATAGAACGCGTCGCACTCTCTGGCTAGGATACGTTCATGGAAGGCAGCCAGGCATGCGGCACGGATGCCAGATTCTTGGTCAAGAAAGAACCTAAGCTTGCGGGTATGCCGCAGTAGGTCCCGGAGGAAATAGAAATGGCCGTAGAGGGTATATTCAGCATGCACCTGCATTCCCTTGACGGGAAAGCGGGTGTATTCGGCCGGGAGATCGCAAGCCTCGACATCCGTCCGGGTGACCGCTTCCCGGTAGATCTGAGCGATAGACTGCTGAAGGCTCTGAAAGCCCTCGTCTTGACGGATCCCCGCAGTACGGAGCTTCTCGACCACGGCCGGTGCATACTCGCCAAGGAGCCACAATCGAGCGTGGCGCCGGAAGGGTGCCTTCAAGTCGTAATCGCCGTCCCTGACAGCCTCCGCTTCGACTACCTCGGGCTTGAGAGAGGGGTCATAGTTTAGGTGGATGGCGAAAACATAGCTGGAGTCGTTGTCGGCGGCCCCCACGGCCTGGAACTGGGTCTGCCGCTTGTCCTTCCGGTTGGTCCAGTTAATCAGGTGGTCCTGCCGGTCGACCGACAGGTAGAGCTTCTCCAACCGCACCTCGCCAGTCAAAAGCCGCCGTTCGCGCCGGGCCACGAATGCCATCGCTTGACTGTGAATGAAGCGAATCTTGTCATAGAGTGTTTTCTGGCTAATCTCAGCGATTTTGCAGATTCGCCGCATCGGCACCGAATTAACCAGCATGTTGTAGACTTCAGAGTTCTTGTGCGGTAACTGGTGATTTTTAGCTGGCTTGTTGACGTTGACCGAGAAGGTTTTTCTACAGAGGAGGCAGCGAAAGCGTGGCGAACCAGCAGCCGTGGTGCCAAACGACTGGTAGCTCCCCTTTTTTTGGCTGATGCCTACGCCCCGGTTCGGGCAGGATTCACCGGGGCAGGACGGTTCCTGGATAGCAAGGTAAGCAGCCATCCGCTCCCGCTCCTCGTTCACTCCTAGATTGCTCTTGAGTGGCGGGGATTCATTGCAACGCAGGCAGGTAATAGCAGGAATTGAGACAGGGCCACCGTGGGTGCTCCCACATATCCTGTAGTTGTCACGGCCTCGTTCTCCAGCACCGGGGCCTCTAGGTTGTTTCTCTGAACTGGCGGGGACCCCGAAGTTTAAGCAGTTCGGATTCTTGCAGAAGTTGACTTGGATGCCAGCGGCTTCCAACGGGATACGCGGTGGCCCCTCTCCGTTTGTAGAAACAGACATAACAAAACCCCCCTAGCCGCTTAGACTAGGGGG
>NZ_BLXW01000084.1:0-1936 GCF_054784495.1 Geomonas sp. Red276 | reverse complement strand
AACCCCGTATTATCGCCCCTCAGCTAAAAGAAACCACGTATAAAAATCCAGGTAGCCGTGAGAGCCGAAAGCGGCTTAGCTCAACCAAAGTTTATGCGGCGGCTTCGCGCCGCATAAACTCTGACTCGTTGGTCGAAAAAATAAAAAAATAATTAGGAGTTTGATGTGGCGAATTCGTTTCTCGATTTAGCGTACGAAGTTCTTAAAAATGCTACCAAGCCGTTGACCTATCAGGAGGTTTGGGAAACAGCTAAGGAAAAGGGGCTCGCTGCAAAGATGAAAACCACAGGCAAAACACCGTGGCAATCGCTCGGAGCACAACTTTTTGTTGATGTTAGGGACAATCCAAAATCGAAGTTTGTCAAGGTTGGGAAAAGACCGGCCAGATTTTTTCTGCAAGAGCGACAAAAGGAACTTGCTGAAGATGTAGTTGCAAAGATGGAAATAGAGGAAACCACAAAACCTTCCAAAAAACTTTCCTACCAAGAAAGAGACCTCCATCCTCTCCTTGCTTACTTCGCATACTCAAACCCATCATTCAATCGTGGCCGTTCTATCCACACAAAAACTATATATCATGAAAAGTCCAAGAAATCTGGTTACAGTGAATGGACTAATCCAGATATGGTTGGATTTTATCTGCCGCTAGATGACTGGCAACCAGAAGTAATCGAGTTCAATCGGCTATCGGATAACAATTCCCTCCGACTTTTTTCTTTTGAGTTAAAAAGGGTTTTAGATAAATCAAATTACAGAGAGGCTTTTTTTCAAGCAGTATCTAATTCCTCGTGGGCACATGAAGGTTATCTTGTCGCCGCTGAGTTGCTTCAGGATGATGATTTTCTCGGTGAAGTTGAAAGGTTATCTTTATCTTTTGGAATAGGTATTATCAACATTGATCTAAATGATATTGATGGGTCAAAGGTACTATATCCTGCACGTCCGAAGGGCTTTTTGGACTGGGAAACCATTAATAAGCTCTGCGAGCAAAATGGAGATTTTAAAAGATTTGTTGAGGATGTGAAAATCGATTTTGAATCCAAGAGGATTCATAGAGCCGAGTATGATGAAATTTTGAAGGAGCCTGAGAAATACATCACCGATAAATTCGGAATCAAACAGTCAGATTCATGAACAGGTTTGCGAACCCGAGACCGTAAAAGGCAACTCCAACCAGCGGCGACACGCGGTCTCCGCTACGCTCCGCCGGTGCGCCTTGAGGCGTTGTACGGGATAAAGAAGGGGCAAATGCTTGATCTTCTACTGATGTGGCTATCCAAAAGATCGAAGGAATCTGACACCAATAAGCAGGACGACAAGCGGTCTTCTTTTGTGGAGAAATCATTCGGAGGCAAAAAAGTTAAAAAGACCATTTTCTTGTCGTTACTAATTGCACCTGCAATCAATTTGACAATAAAAATATTCTATTTTAAACCCGCAACCAAAGTAGAACTCTGGGCCGGAATCCTATCATTCATTTTTGCTTGCGCCTACGATCAATATACCGTGAGAAAAAATAGGGAAGGAAGTGGTGCCGGGTATTAATAAGTTGACAACTTGGGAAGAAGGTGCCGAGTAAACCCGAAATGTGCGCCACCATTTAATCTGATGCCGAAATAGAAGGAAGGTCGCCAACCAAGCGCATGGACCAGGTCTCCGCGATTGAGAGAGTTGGTGAAAGCTGGGCGAATTCGATTCGCAAGTGCACCGGGGGTAACTGCAGGACATGATGGGATTTTCTGGTAGTGTGAGAAGCGCGACCAACTCACACCAGAAAGGAGCCTGTCAACGGTAATTGAAAAGTACCCGATGAATTCTAGTTCAAAATGCACCACCCTGAAGGAGGGGTAAAAAAGAAGGGACACAGTGAGTTTTTCTGGTAGTTTGGAAGCGCCAACGACCAAACCTCAGAAGGAGAACCCACCGTGCCCCACAA
>NZ_BLXW01000083.1:0-2085 GCF_054784495.1 Geomonas sp. Red276 | reverse complement strand
AAACGCTACCTGAACATCGACCTGCTCAAGGAACAGGAACTGGAACAGAGGCATTCACTGGCCGAGGCAATCTGACACCGACGGGGCACTGCCGAGAAAACAAAAAAGCGAAAAACTCTTTACACTACCCTTTTTTTTGCATTACGGTTTAGTCAGCAGTGTATTACCGTTCCTGGGTTTTCATGACAATATCTTTCGGATTCAAAACATTAATTTTAGCGTCTCTCCTTTGACTGTGAATCGGCGTGCAAAAATGACCCACTTTCGGGCCTAATCGGCGTCCAAAATTGACCCACCCCAGCATCCTTCTCCATACTCTCTGGACCTAACCAGAGAGGGAGAACCAGAGGAGATGCTGAACGTGGAAACCATCCGTAAAGTCCGTAAAGCCCATTTTGTCGACGGCAAGGGAATTCGCCAGATAGTCCGGGAATTCAAGATTGCCAGGAACACGGTTCGGGACATCATCAGGACCGGCAAGACCGACCAGACCTACCAACGCAGTAACCAGCCACGGCCCAAACTCGGGTTGTTCGCAGACCGGCTCGCGGCGCTGCTGAAAGAGGACAGCACCAAGCCGCCAAAGCATCGTCGCAGTGCGCAGATCCTCTTTGAGCAGTTGCAGCGGGAAGGCTATAAGGGCGGCTACGACACCCTCAGGCGCTATGTGTCCGCCTGGAAAGTGTCCGAGGATGCCGCAACGGTGACGGCCTTCGTGCCGCTGGAGTTCGACCCGGGAGACGCCTTCCAATTCGATTGGAGCTATGAGCAGGTGGAACTGGGGGGCGTCCCGGTCGAGGTTAAGGTCGCCCACTTCCGCCTGTGCCACAGCCGTAAGCCGTACTGTGTCGGCTACACCCGCGAAACGCTGGAGATGGTTCTGGATGCACATATCCGAGCGTTTGAGTACTTCGGGGGTCTTTGCAAGCGGGGCATATACGATAATTTGAAGACCGTCGTCACCAAGGTACTGGTAGGTAAGGACCGTGTCTTCAATCGGCGCTTCCAGAACCTTGCCTCGCACTACCTGTTCGAGCCCGTGGCGTGCACTCCCGCCGCTGGATGGGAAAAAGGGCAGGTAGAGAACCAGGTTGGCGTTGTCAGGAACCGCTTTTTCGTCAAGCGTGACGCTTTACCGACCTGGAGGAGCTTAACGAATGGCTGGAGGCGGAATGCCGCAACCATGCCGCGACGGCGCGTCATCCTGAGCGCAAGGACCGGACCATCGACGAGGTCTTCGCCGAGGAGAAGCGCCATTTGCTGTCGCTGCCGGTGTCTCCCTTCGATGGTTACCAGGAGAGCGTGGCCCGCGTTTCCTCACAGCTCCTGATCGGGTTCGACCGCAACCGCTACAGCGTCAACGCAGTTGCCGTCCGCAAGACCGTTGCGGTACGGGCCTACGCCGACCGCATCATGGTGGTACTCAACGATCGAGTGGTCGGCATGCACCGGCGGCACCTCGGCCGCGACAAGGTCGTTTACGATCCTTGGCATTACCTGGCTGTCCTGGAGCAGAAGCCCGGCGCCCTGCGCAACGGAGCCCCCTTCAAGCGCTGGGACCTGCCGGCGCCGGTGCAGGAGGTGAGGTCGAGACTGGAAGGCCATTCCGACGGCGACCGCCAATTCGTGGCGATCTTGAGCGTCGTCGGACGTTACGGTCTTGACGCCGTGACTGAAGCCTGCGGTCAGGCGCTGTCCGATAAAACGGTAAGTTCCGATGTCATCCTCACCCTCCTGTCCCGCAAACACGACGAGCCGCAACCGGAGCAGATTCAGGAAATCGCGAAGCTGCCGCAGCTAACCCTGCTCCCCATAGTGGACTGCCGCCGCTATGATCTCCTCCTCTCCGGAGGTACCCATGGGACTGCGTGAGCGAATCATGGAGGCGCTGGGAACGCTGGGCCTGTACGGTATGAAGGCGACTTTCGACGAGATCATGGCGGCAGGGATCAAGAGCCGGGCGACACCGGAGAAGATCCTCTGCGACCTTCTGGAAGCGGAGATGGCGGAACGCAAAACCAGAAGCATCCGCTACCGCATGGGCCTCGCGAGGTTCCCTGTCGACAAGGACTTGGACGCGTTCAA
>NZ_BLXW01000082.1:0-2085 GCF_054784495.1 Geomonas sp. Red276 | reverse complement strand
GGTAACTCGTTCCTTTGGCATCGTGCCCTCCCTCGTGAAGTGAGGTGTACGATACCGTTTGAGTTACCTCGCGACTACTTGAATCAGCCGGTCGCAATGCTCCGGAATGCCGGTCGCAATCCCGTCGGAATGCCGGTCGCGATCACGCCGGAACAGCGGTCGCAATCAGATCGGAATGCCGGTCGCAATCGACCGGAATCCGCACCAGGAGGCCCCGGCATGGCACTGACTGATGTTAAGGCAAGAAACGCAAAGCCCGGAGAGAAACAAGTCAAGCTGTCTGACAGCGACGGCATGTATCTGCTCATCACCCCCAGCGGCGGGAAGTGCTGGCGTCTCAAGTACCGCATCGACGGGAAAGAAAAGGTATTGGCACTTGGCACCTACCCTGAAGTGTCGCTTTCAGAGGCAAGAGAGAAGCGAGCCGCAGCCCGTAAGCAGTTGGCAAACGGGATTGACCCTAGCGCGGTCAAGAAGGCAAAGAAGGCCGCAGCAGTCGCCGCCCTGGAAAACAGCTTTGAAGTTGTTGCGCGTGAGTGGCACGAGAAATTCAGATCAACCTGGACCGAAGGCCACGCCGAAACCATCATGAGCAGGCTTGAGCAAAACGTGTTCCCCTGGCTGGGGAAAATGACAATCGGTGAAATTGAGGCACCGGATGTGCTATCGGTCCTGCGCAGGGTAGAAGCGCGGGGAGCGCTGGAAACGGCGCACAGGGTGAAGACGATATGCGGGCAAGTGTTCCGCTATGCTATCGCCACTGGAAGAGCAAAGAGGGACGTTGCCGCAGACCTGAAAGGGGCGCTGCCACCGGCAATAGCACGGCACCACGCAGCGGTTACAGATCCTAAAGAGGTTGCCCCACTCTTGCGTGCTATTGAGGGGTACAAGGGCGGTTTTGTTGTCCGTAGTGCTCTGCAACTGGCGGCGCTCTTCTTTGTGCGCCCCGGCGAGCTTCGACATGCTGAATGGTCTGAGGTTGACTTTGACTCAGCACAATGGAACATTCCCGCCGAGCGCATGAAGATGAAACAGGCGCACATTGTGCCCCTTTCTGCTCAGGCGCTGGAGATCCTGCGCGAGCTGCACCCGTTGACTGGGGAGGGGAGGTATGTCTTCCCCAGTGTCAGAACCAGGTTGCGCCCCATGAGTGAAAACACCGTCAATGCGGCGCTCAGGCGTCTAGGGTATGAAGGAGACGAAATGACCGGCCACGGCTTCCGAGCTATGGCGCGGACCATCCTTGACGAGGTGCTGCAATTCAGACCCGACTATATCGAGCACCAATTAGCCCACGCCGTGAAAGATCCGAACGGCAGGGCATACAACAGGACAGCGCACCTTGCCCAGCGGCGCGACATGATGCAGGCATGGGCGGATTACCTGGATGAACTGAGACGCTCCGCTTAGACTGTTTTCCCTCCACCACCACAAGGCCCCCAGGCGTGTTACTGGGGGCCTTTCTTTTGTCTCTGCCACCTTCTATTGGTGATACCACTCCGCCCTTAATCCGCACCAAAACAGGCAACAAGACAGATTTAGTCTTCATTTATAGGTGATATTAAAGCGCCTGTGCCCTCTTTTCCTGTTCGCCTCTCCAGGTGATGTCCGATCCTCGACCAGTACCACCGGCACCGCGTCTGCTCAAAACCCCGAATACCTACACACCGCCCTTTCCTAGATCGAAACGTATATCCCCGCGCCTTCCCTACCTTAAAAACTTCGTATTCCCTTGCCCTTACCGCCGCTCGGTCAAAAATCATGCCACGAATGTGAAAAAATCTGTTCCTCGGTGGAGAAATACTCGTCTGAACTCTGTATATAGGAAAGTAGGAGGAAATTTTCTCATGAGAAAAAAGACCGCCTTCCACACCTACAAAAAGTAGAGGGAGAGATCCCGACGACGCCAAATTGTTGGAAACCTTGAGGAGAAAGAATGGACACGACAAAACTTATCCTGATTAGCGCCAATCTTCCGCTGGAAGACAAGCGCGACATATTACGTCGTAGGTGGTTCATATAATCACGGCACATTCCATCCGAGGAGGCTGCCGTGAAGAATCGTTTCCAGTTCCAGTCAGGCCT
>NZ_BLXW01000081.1:0-2157 GCF_054784495.1 Geomonas sp. Red276 | reverse complement strand
GGGGGAGTCATACCGAAGAAGAGGCCGCCCTCAGAAGACCACGACGACTTAACTCAGGAACTCCCGCTGACCGTTAAACTGGAAAATAACGTTGGCGACGGGGGTGGCAAATAACCTTGGCGGTTGACATAAGGGTGCCTGGAAGGAGATAATTTATGGACATGTTTATGAGTGCAGCCATCGAGGAGGCCGAGAAAGGGATGGCTGAAGGAGGAGTTCCGATAGGATCGGTCCTGGTTCACGACGGGAAAATTGTCGGAAAGGGGCACAACCGCAGGGTCCAGAAAGGAAGTGTTGTTCTTCACGGGGAGATGGATGCGTTGGAGAATGCGGGGCGGCAGCCAGGATATGTTTATCGGCAATGCACCCTATATACGACCCTATCTCCTTGCTCCATGTGCAGTGGAGCGATCCTCCTGTATGGCATCCCTAAAGTGATAGTCGGAGAGAACAGAACTTTTATGGGTGAAGAAGAGCTGTTGCGCGCAAGAGGTGTTGAGGTTCAGGTGCTGCAAGACCCGAAATGTATCGATTTAATGCAAAGCTTCATCAGGGAGAATCCCGCAGTTTGGAACGAAGATATTGGCACGTAGAGCGTTTTTAGCCTTGCTCCAGCAGGAGGTGTATTCTGCCTGAATTTGACGGGTTTTTGCCCTCACCAAACAATAATCCCAACTATCGAAAGCACATTATCCTTGTTCCGGGCTTCCTGACAGAAAAAGAAGGCCTGGATTTCGGAATGCACACCGCACAAAGTATGGAGTGCCATAGGAAGCGCTACTGGTTCAGGCATTTCTTGGACAATCAGGAATCGATCCGGGCAAACGTCCACTACTATAACTGGCCATCCAACAGCCTCCATCTCCTCCTCGAGAAAGTGGCTCCTCTCATTACCGGTTTGGCAGGTTCCTCGTTAACTTCGAGCACTATCGAAAGGATAATCGCCTCGCGTTTGATGCCCTTGGTGGGCCCATTTGCATTGATGCCCGGTGGTGTGCTGCTTGCCAGAAAACTCAAGCCTCTGGTGGAGGCATGGCCGCAGGCTGTTCGCTATGCAGACCAGCAGTCCGCTAAACTCGTCGATCGAATCAATGAAATGGAAGGAACCGTATACGTGGTCGGGCATTCGCTGGGGGGCCGGATCGCGGTGAGACTGTTGGAACGTCAGCACACGATACGGGCGGACCAGCTCTTTATCTCAGCGATGGCTCCAGCGATTGCTGAGAGAGAAACGAGAATCTTCCCTTCGAATAGGAACATCAAGACGGAGATCTTCTTCAGCAGAAATGATTTGGTATTGAACGCATGGTACCGGTTGGGAGAAGGCACCCTCGAGCACGCACTCGGATACATTGGCCCTCAATCAAATTTCAACAACGGGTTCACAGGCATTGACGTCACCAGCAACGACTTTCGTCATAGCATGGGACACTTCGATTACGAGGAGCATGTGCTGGGCCTGCTGAGAGTCCACTCGACCTTTTGGCATGGATTCGTCTGCTCCGACAGAGAGTAGGATCCTTGAAAAAACTGAGAACCTTCCGAGGGGTCAGGTCCGGAATCGGACATCTCGCGAACTTCCGAGAGGGCAGGACTTGACATCACCTGAAAGGAGAAGGGGGAACCCCCGAGGGGTCTGGAATCGGACATCTCGTGAACTTCCGGGAGAACAGGGAATTAATAGGGGGCGCTTCGAACGCGATCTGAACTGCAAGGGGCCGGAACTTGACATCACCTGAGGGTGAGAAGGGCTAGGCGCAAAGTCTCATCACCAAAGTTGTCCGATTCCAGACCAGACCCCCAAGGAACTCCCGTGCTCAAGCACGCCAGAGCATTTTCGAGTACATCGAGCGCTTCTACAACCGAAAGAGGATTCACTCCTCACTGGGGTATCGGACCCCTTACGAGGTAGACCAACTTAGCCTTGCCGCTTAACTGACTGTCCACGAAACCGGGGCATTTCCATTAAGCCAAGTCCTTTGGATGACGATAGTGTAATTTTGTCTTTTATACCGGCTATAGATATGCCTGATTAGCGCCAATCTTCCGCTAGGCGTAACCACCGCTCTGGTCGGCTGCCAGTCCGGGCAGCGGCAGCAGCGAGGCGGGGAAGCATAGCAGCAAGATCGAAACGACGGTTAAAGCGGTACTGATACT
>NZ_BLXW01000080.1:0-2191 GCF_054784495.1 Geomonas sp. Red276 | reverse complement strand
TGTCAATGGCAGCGTAAAAGTGTACCAGTTACGGTAATCGAAAAGTGTACCACCCCCTGTTAGAGAATTGCTTGGTCCAGGGATGTTGCCGTTGAGTCACCTCCTTTCTCGGAGAGTGTCTTGGCGAACGCGTGGCCTTGGAGGCGATAACTGTGCCCCTTGATGTTGACTACCCTGCAGTGGTGCAGCAGCCGGTCCAGGATCGCTGAAGCGATGACTGGATCTCCAAAGAGCTCCTGCCAGTCGGAGAAGCTCTTGTTCGAGGTGATGATGGTCGAGCTTCTCTCGTAGCGATAGGTGACGAACTGGAAGAAGAGGTACGCTTCCTGGCTGGTAACCGGCAGGTAACCGACCTCATCGACGATGACCAGGTTGGAACTGAGGAATGCCTTTCCCTTGGACTGGCTCTCCTTGAGTTTGGCGATCAGCGTGTGCATCGTCGTGAAGTAGACCTTAACGCCGTGGTAGCAAGCCTTGATGGCCAGAGCGATGGCGAGATGGGTCTTGCCCACTCCCGGCGGGCCGAGGAGAATCACGTTCTCCTGGCGGCTCAGAAAGGTCATGTCAAAGAGCTCCATCACCGACCTCTTGTCGAGGTGAGGGTGGAACGAGAAATCATACTCCTCGATGGTCTTCGCCATTGGCAGACCGGCGATCTTGATTGCCGTGGTGACCCGTCGTTTGTCCTTGGCCGCCACTTCCTCCTCCAGAAGTTGGTCGAGGAACGCAAGGCAGGAGCCGCCATTGGCTTGGGATGCGTCTGCAACTGAATCGAGGATCTCCACCGCCTTGAAAAGCTTCAGCCTTTTGAGGTTGTCCTGTAGACGCTCGTAGGTTAGCTGTTCCATCAGGCACCTCCCGCGGCGTAGCGCTCATACTCGGAGAGGGGACGGTGGTAGACCTCCGGATAAAGACTCCCGGTGGTGAGCCCTCTGGTTGCCTTCCCTTTGCCCCTTCCGTAACGCGGTGTCTGCTCCGGCGTAAGGCGGACCCGGGCTTTCGGGATGCCGAGGGTCAGCCCTTTCAGGTCGGGGATTTGGTACTGCTTCAGCAAGGTGGCGTCGTCATAGATGCGCAGATCCTTGCCTTTTACCTTTAGCAGAACCTTCTTGCCGACCACTTCGGGAGGGACGTAGTACCTGTTGCCGCCGAACGAGAGGAGGCAGTCCTTGTAGACCTTGCGGTAATACTTCAGCGAGGTGTCGTAATGGGTCGGCGGCAGCTCGCCCAGATGAGGGACCTCCTCTTCCCAGCGCGTTTCGATCTGCTGCCGGTGGGTGCCGTGGATCCGCTGATCGGCGGTCTCCCGTTTCCAGCGCATGACGTCACGGTTGGCCTGTATAACGGAGGAAAACTCATAACCGCGCCAGAAGCTCTCCCGGATGTAATCCATCGGCCGTTCGACCTTCCCCTTCACCCACGGACTGTACGGTGGACACAGGCGCGGTGTGAATCCGTAGTGGCGGGCGAAGTGGAAGAACTCGTTGTTGAAGGTCGGCTTGCCGTTCTCCCTGGCGATCACGACGTTCTTCATGTTGTCATAGAGCACTTCCGCCGGCACGCCGCCCAGATGCTCGAAGCCGCGAATATGGCAGTCCATGAAGATCTCAAGGGTGCATCGCTCGACGAACTCGACGTACATGGCACGTGAGAAGCCAAGGAGCATGACAAAGGCATAAACGGTCGTCGTCTTACCGTTGGCATCGACGACCTTGAAATCGCCCCAATCGACTTGGGCCTGCAGGCCCGGCTCTGTCTCAAAGCGGGTATAGGCGATCCGGCACTTCTGCTCTTTGATGGAGCGGACGAACACCTTCATGGTCTCGTAGCTGCCGGTATATCCCATGCGCTTAAGACGCTCGAGGATCCATGTGGCCTGGTAATCGTCCTCTTCGAGGAAGTCTCGGATAACCTGGTGGTACGGCTCAAGGACCGATGGTTTCGCTGTCTTGCGGGTGTAGGCTGGAAAGCTGGAGCTCTCCAGGTGCTTCTTGACGGTCTTGCGGTGGATGCCGAGTTTCTTGGCGATCCAGCGCAGGCTGTGGCCTTGGCGCTTAAATGCGAGAATGTCCATGTACGCCTCCGTGGAAATCATCGGCATCCCCCCCTTTCTCTGGAAGGGATACCACGGGTTCCCGGGTGGTACACTTTTCGTTACCGCTTTTGGGTCATTTTTGCATTACCAGTGACA
>NZ_BLXW01000079.1:0-2604 GCF_054784495.1 Geomonas sp. Red276 | reverse complement strand
CTGCGTATTCCGCGGCAAGCCGGCCACCGATTCCGATCGAAGTCGGCCACCCATTCCGATTCAAGCCGGCCATCTATTCCGTTTGATTCCGGCCACCCCCTGAGCTCCTTCCTCCATCCCCGCCTTTAGCGTCGCTGGGCAATTTCATCAGGTGTATGCTCCGTCCCGTTGATTCCATAACGAGGAGGAGCGTGTGCCTGCGGAGAGAACCCCGATGCGTAAGATAAGAGAAGTACTGAGACTCAAATGGGCGTCACAGCTCAGCAATCGAGCCATTGCAAACGCGTGCTCCATTGCCAGGAGCACCGTCGCCGAATGCCTGGAGCGTGCCTCCAACGCCGGCCTCTCCTGGCCCTTGCCTGATCTGGACGATGCTGCGCTGGAACGGCTCCTGTACCCTCTGGTTGTCTGCTTCGATGCCGTGCGTCCTCAACCCGACTGGTCCCTGGCGCAGAAGGAGATGAAGCGCAAGGGGATGACCCTGTCTCTTCTGTGGGACGAGTATAAGGTCGGCAATCCCGACGGCTACCAGTATTCCCAGTACTGCAAGCTGTACCGGGAGTTCCTCGACCGCGCCGATTGCTGCATGCGCCAGAACTACATCGCCGGAGAAAAGCTCTTCGTCGACTACAGCGGCCAAACCGTACCGCTCACCGACCCGGAGACCGGAGAAATCAAGCCGGCCCAGGTCTTCGTGGCGGTAATGGGTGCCAGTTCCTACACTTACGCCGAAGCCACCATGACGCAGTCCCTGCCGGACTGGCTCGGCTCCCACGTCCGCGCCTTCCGTTTCTTCGGCGGACTGCCCGCCATCGTAGTCCCCGACAATTTGCGCAGCGGCGTATCCAAGCCATGCCGCTACGAGCCGCAGCTGAATCCCTCCTACGCCGAGCTCGCCAACCATTACAACGTCGCGGTCATCCCCGCCCGAGTTCGCAAGCCCAAGGACAAGGCGAAGGCGGAGGCGGGGGTGCAGTTGGTGCAGCGTTGGATCCTCGCGGCCCTCAGGCACCGTACCTTCTTCTCGCTCGATGAGGTAAACGAGGCCATCGCCGGGCTTCTGACCAAGCTGAACGCGAAGCCGTTCAAAAAGGTCTCGGGCTCAAGGGCAAGCCTCTTCGCCGAGTTGGACAAGCCCGCCCTGCGTCCACTTCCCCTCATCCATTACCAATACGCGGAATGGCGCCCGGTGCGCCTCGGTATGAACTACCACGTGCAAATCGACGAGCACTTCTACAGCGCACCGCACCAGCTGAGAAACGAGAAGCTCGATGCGCGGCTAACCACCACTTCCATCGAATTCTTCCACAGGAACCAGAGAGTCGCCGCCCACCAGCGCAGCTACAAAAGGGGCTACACCACCGTCGCCGAGCATATGCCGAAAGCGCACCGGGAATACGCCGAGTGGACCCCGGAGCGGCTGGCCAAATGGGCGTCCCAGACCGGCGAGGCCACCGGAAAGGTGGTGGAGACGATCCTGTCAGGGCTCGTGCATCCGCAGCAGGGCTTCAACTCGTGCCTGGGGATCATCTCGCTCTCCAGGAAGTACGGCAGCGACCGTGTGGAGGCCGCCAGCAAAAGAGCTCTCGCCATCGGAGGCGTAAGCTATACGAGCATGAAATCCATCCTGGCCAATGGCCTCGATTCCAAACCCCTGCCGGAACGGGCGCCCGCCAAGGAGCCCGTCCGGCATTCCAACATCCGCGGCAACAGCTACTACCACTGAAAGGAGATACCAGAATGCTCATCCACCCAACCATCGAGAAACTCAACAGCATGCGCCTCGCCGGCATGGCGAAGGGGCTACGGGCTCAGCTTGAGAACCCGGAGATCCACAACCTCCCCTTCGAGGATCGGCTGGCCCTGCTGGTCGAGGCGGAACTCCTGGAGCGGGAAACCCGACAGCTCGCCACCCGGATCAAGGGGGCGAAACTACGTGAGCATGCGGCACTGGAGGATCTGGACACGAAGGCCAGTCGCGGCATCGATCGCGCACTCTTGGCGAGTCTTGCCACCTGCCAGTGGATCAAGAGGCGCCACAACCTCCTCATCACCGGGGCAACCGGAGCCGGGAAAACCTGGCTCTCCTGCGCTCTCTCCCACACCGCATGTCGCCAAGGGATGACCGCGGCTTACCATCGGCTGCCGGCGCTCATGCAGGACCTGGATCTTGCACGCCACGACGGGCGCTACAAGAAGCTGATGCGTGCGCTTGGCAGGACCGACCTGCTCGTCCTGGACGACCTGGGGATCGCGCCCCTCTCCATGGAGCAACTGCGCGACCTGCTGGAAATCATCGACGAGCGCTACCAGAAGAGGTCAACCCTGATCACGAGCCAACTCCCGGTGGCAAACTGGCATGAGGCGCTCGGCGATCCCACCATGGCTGACGCCATCCTCGACAGAGTCGTGCATAACGCGTACAAAATCGACCTTAAGGGGGAGGACTCGATGCGCAAGTTGCGATCGAAGATTGACCCGTGCGAAACCATGTGAGACAGTAACCAACACCCAGCGGCGCACCCCTCAGGGGGTGGCCGACTTCAATCGGAACACCCGGCCGACTTCCGTCGGATTGGGTGGCCGACTTCAGCGGAATGCGCA
>NZ_BLXW01000078.1:0-2673 GCF_054784495.1 Geomonas sp. Red276 | reverse complement strand
AAGGCCAGGAGCAACGGTCACGTCATCAACAAAGCAGTTTACCTTGCCATCGGGGTCAACTTGGACGGAGCCAAGGAAGTCCTGGGGATGTGGATTTCCGAAAATGAGGGCGCCAAGTTTTGGCTCCAAGTCGTGACCTGGGCCTGTAAACAGTTTTGTGTAAATGGTTCGGCTTCCGGTTTCTACAGATTGATCGGCATCCTGTCCTCAAAGAGGATGGTGAACCGATTCATGGCAGCCTTCCAGTCTCTGATCGGCAGGGTCCATTTCTTGGCAATGTTTCTTAAAGCCAGGTACAGCAGCTTCAGCATGGCCTCGTCATTGGGAAAAGACCCTCGGTTTTTGGTCACCTTTCTCAAAGACATATTCAGCGATTCAATGGCGTTAGTGGTATAGATGACCTTCCTGATATCGGCAGGATAGGCGAAAAACGGGATGACCTGGTCCCAGTTCCGACGCCAGGTCATGCCAATGGTAGGGTGGGTCGCATCCCACTTGGCTTCAAATGCTGTCAGCTCCATCTCAGCCTGCTCAGCGGTCGCTGAATCGTAGATCAGCTTCAGGTCTGCGGCAACCTCCTTGCGCTGTTTCCACGAAACGTACCTCAGGGAGTTGCGCACCATGTGCACGATGCAGAGTTGGACCTGAGTCTTCGGGTAAACGGCCTCAATCGCCTCCGGGAAGCCCTTCAGCCCATCGACACAGGCAATGAAGATGTCCTGGAGTCCGCGGTTTTTCAGCTCGGTCACGACTTGGAGCCAAAACTTGGCGCCCTCATTTTCGGAAATCCACATCCCCAGGACTTCCTTGGCTCCGTCCAAGTTGACCCCGATGGCAAGGTAAACTGCTTTGTTGATGACGTGACCGTTGCTCCTGGCCTTAACCCTGATGGCGTCCATGTAGACAATGGGATAGACAGCATCGAGTGGGCGGTTCTGCCAGATCTTGACCTCTTCGGCCACGGCGTCGGTGACCTTCGATATCAGGGCAGGAGAGACCTCGACGCCGTAGATTTCTTCAAGGTGACTCTGGACCTCACGAGTCGTTAAACCCCGTGAATACAGGGAAATGACCCTGTCATCGAACCCTGGAAAGCGGGTCTGCCCCTTGGGGATGATCAGCGGTTCAAAGCTGCCGTCACGGTCGCGGGGGATCTCAATCGGCATGCTGCCGAACTCGCCCTTGATGGTCTTGAGGGACGAGCCGTTCCGGGCATTACCCTCCTTGTTTGTGACGGGAGCGTTTTTCTCATGCCCCAGGTGCACAGTCATTTCTGCCTGAAGTGCCCGTTGGAGAACGGCCTTGGTCAGTTGCTGAAGCAGGCCATTTTCCCCGATGATCTCTTCAGGGGTCTTGTAGGTTTTGAGCAGGTTGTCGATGGCGGCGTTGAGGTCTTTGTTCTTGGTCACGTTGGCTCCTTAGGGTAAGTTGGTTTACCCCGGAATGACCATTTACACAAACCTTTTTACACCCTCTAGAGCGGTGCCCATTTTGAGATGGCGATGGATGGCCGTCATTACATCGGGATTGATTCTGTCGCTTTTTCTTCTTTTGCCCTCTGCGGAAGCCCAATCGGATTATCGGTCAGCCGTCCACCGGTTCTTAAAAACCATCAAAACGAAGAACCCCAAGGCCATCGCAGGTATGGTTGCCTATCCTTTGCACAGGGAACCACCACTTCCTCGTATCGATAATCAGCAACAGTTTCTCGCAGCTTTTGACGAAGTGTTTGATGATGGCTTTTTGCAAGCCCTGGCTACCTCCAAAGTCAAAGAAGACTGGACCGACATGGGGTGGAACGGGATCATGTTCCGCCATGGAGTTCTATGGTTGGATGAAGATGGCAAGATAACAGCGGTAAATTTCGAAACGGAGAAAGGTATCCAGAAACGAAAGGCCTTGATTGAGGCTGACAGGAAAACTCTGTATGTAAGCCTTCAAAATTTCGAAGAGCCGATTTTTGAATGGGAAACCAAGAATTACTTGATCAGGGTCGATAGAACGGGCGAGGATCGTTACCGCTACGCTTCCTGGCATAAACCGAAGGTAAAAAGTGACAAGCCCGATCTTATTTTGACCAACGGCAAGCGAACCTTCGACGGCAGCGGCGGCAATCATTACTTCGACTTCAAAAGCGGCGTCATTTCATACCGCTGCTACGTCTGGGTAATCGGTGCTGATGACACCCCACCAGGGGAGTTGGAAGTCTCAAAGGGAGGAAAGACCATTCTCAATGAGCCTGTTACCAGAATAATAATGGGCCGGTGATCCGCTCGCAAAAGGGAGACCATGGGGAGCGATCGGGCGATCGGGACGCCCATGCAATCCATGCGTTTCCTGAATGAGATCAACCTGGAGGGATGAAAATGAGACCGGCGTTCGGCGAGAACCGCAACCAGCATATGGCCGCCTTGCCCACCCACCGGCAAAAATTCAGTCAGTGACTAAGCCGTTTGTCCAAGAGGATCGTATGCGAGCAATTATTTTAGCGTTGTCCCTTCTTTTCACCCTCATAGGCAGCAGCGCCTTTGCGCAGGATTTCGTATGGCGGCGCCGGTTTTCTTGGACACGAGATTGTGCTAAATCAAGTGACCAAGGAGATCGAACATGGAAAACAAGGGAAGCCGTCTCGGTGCAGCGGAGGGAGAGCGTAGCTCGACCGACGCTGCACCT
>NZ_BLXW01000077.1:0-2678 GCF_054784495.1 Geomonas sp. Red276 | reverse complement strand
CTTGTGGGGCACGGTGGGTTCTCCTTCTGAGGTTTGGTCGTTGGCGCTTCCAAACTACCAGAAAAACTCACTGTGTCCCTTCTTTTTTACCCCTCCTTCAGGGTGGTGCATTTTGAACTAGAATTCATCGTGCATGAGTCGGAGTAGGCCGTCGTGACTGAGAACATCAGCAGAATCTGTAGACCGATAAGTACGAATCGGAATCTCCTCATAAAAAAACATCCTCAAATAAGTGAATCGTGACAACGGAGACGAGCCATTGCCTTTGCCGATAGTAGATATGTTGACTGCACGGCGCTACCGTTCTTCACCTTCTGCATCCCGACGCGCTGAAAGCACACCCGTTGGCTATATACGACGGGGCTCTACTTCGTGAAACAACGCTTCGGTTCCGACAGCACTGCAACGTTTTCTCCGTGCTTCAACTATTTTCCTGTAGACCTCCTCTGCATTGCTGATGTCTTGGAACCTGGGGTAAATGACAATGGCTTGGCCTCCAGTTCGGCCTCCCCACAGCGACCTGTAAATCGGCGGCAGTGAAAAATCGATCGTCCCACTTCCGTCTTTATCTATGTTCACAAGCTTTATCTCGGGAAGTTCTGTCAGCTCAATGAGTTGAGGAGGGAGTTGAGGGATTCCAATGTGCAATGTAAAGGTCTTTCTTTTTCCGGAGTAAGGACCAAAACTGATCAAGATGTGCTGATCTGTTACAACATATCTAGTCCGTTTACGAAGCATTGCGTCGTCAACAAACCTGCCGAACAAGCTATAACCCGCAACCAATAACAGGACAGCTCCGCAATAATAAAATATCAATGGAAAGCCCGTGGAAGTGAAGATGAAGGCAACTATAGAGGCGGCAAAAACGAAAAAAAGCATGTACACCATGGTCAACGGGAGATCTTTCCTCCTAAACAATAATCCATGCTTCGGCCTCCCCTGCCAGATGATGGTTTCATTCAGGCTAATACTGTGCTCCGTTTCGATACTTTTCATACACATCTCCAAATCCATATGATTAAAGAAGCATTAGTTGTTTTAACCACGGATATCTCTCTGCCCAGTATTCAACGAAGTTCACCAAAACGTCTGTGTCACAGTTTCTGTAGACTCCAGACGCAGATGGCATGTAAGAGGTGAAGTTGTCATATGGGTTTTTATAGACATACATGAATACGTCTAGGAACTGGTTTTTTGACAGCAGATCTTTAATTTTGTCATCGGGAATTAACGGTGCAGAGAGACTGCCCCAAAAACATTTGCTGCTAGTGGAAATGTCCCACGCCCCGCTGACAACACCGCCGCTAAGAGCACCCCGAGGGGGACGTAGTTCACTTGGTTCACATGCAGTCCAACAGTGGTAGACTGGGTGAATGCCAAGGTCTTCGCGTCTCAATATTGCCGGCCTGCTCCAGCACGTGATGGTGCGAGGGATCGAGAAAAGAGCCATATTTCTCGACGATCGCGACCGCTCGGATTTTTTGGGGCGCCTGTCCCGACTGCTCTTGAAGACCCAGACAGATTGTTTGGCCTGGGCACTTCTCTCCAACCATGCACACCTTCTTGTACGACCGACCAAGGAGACGCTGCCAGAGATGATGCAGCGGCTTCTTACCGGCTACGCCGTCACCTTCAACCTTCGGCATCGACGTTGCGGCCACCTCTTCCAGAACCGCTACAAGTCCATTGCCTGCGAGGAGGACACCTACCTGCTAGAGCTGGTCCGATATATCCACCTCAATCCGCTTCGGGCAGGCCTCGTGCCGTCGATGCCAAGGCTGGACTCCTATAAATGGTGCGGGCACGCCGGCGTTATGGGGCTCTCCCTTCTCCCCGGACAGGTTCTTGAGGATGTCCTCTTGCTGTTCGACAACGACCTCAAGAAGGCAAGGAAAAAGTACCATGCCTTCGTCGTCGACGGCATCCCGCTGGGCAGAAGAGACGAACTTGTCGGCGGCGGACTGCAGCGACACTTGAAGCTGGCCGGCAGTAACGGGTTCGAACCCTACGACGAGCGCATCCTCGGCAGTGGGAAGTTCGTCGAACACGTGTGGCACGAAACCGAAGCAACAGAGACTGCGGCTGGGCCATTGGAGTCTCTCGACACCATCATGGAACGTGTTGCCGCTGTATTCGACTCCGACCTGTCCTCATTGCTGGACGGCAACAAGCAGAAAAGGTATTCAGATTGCCGTGCCGTCATATGCTTCATTTCCACACAAAAGTTCGGCTACCGCGGGATTGCAGTGGCAAGAAAGCTGGCAATCTCGAAAGCCGCCGTGGTCGCTGCAACAAGTAGAGGGGAGAGTCTTTGCAGGACAATACCGAAGCTACTTGAGATGACCAGAAGTTGAATACTCGTCGTCCCCCGCAGCCCCAGATGAACCTCCCCTCCCTCGCTGATTGATCTGTCACCTCGGCTTCAGGCTCCCTGCCGCCAAGGAAGTGAACCAAGTGAACTACGTCCCCCTCAGCATATCCTTGCCGTTGAGCCATTGGACAGTAATGATGTGTTAGGGATAGGCATCCCGGTACTGGTTACCACCCTCGATGAATTCTAGTTCAAAATGCACCACCCTGAAGGAGGGGTAAAAAAGAAGGGACACAGTGAGTTTTTCTGGTAGTTTGGAAGCGCCAACGACCAAACCTCAGAAGGAGAACCCACCGTGCCCCACAAG
>NZ_BLXW01000076.1:0-2908 GCF_054784495.1 Geomonas sp. Red276 | reverse complement strand
TCAAAGAAGAGGCGGTACAGAAGGCAGTCGATCGGCTAAATAACCGCCCCCGCAAGTGTTTAGACTACCGGACGCCCGCTGAGGTCTTTGCTACTGCCCTCGCTGGTGCATTTGCAACTTGAATTGACAGTCTTGTAGGTTTTGAGCAGGTTGTCGATGGCGGCGTTGAGGTCTTTGTTCTTGGTCACGTTGGCTCCTTAGGGTAAGTTGGTTTACCCCGGAATGACCATTTACACAAACCTTTTTACACCCTCCCCCCGCAAGTGTTTAGACTACCGGACGCCCGCTGAGGTCTTTGCTACTGCCCTCGCTGGTGCATTTGCAACTTGAATTGACAATGGTCTTGCCTCGACCTCATAACCAACGAGACTAACCTTACTGACCAGTGCTTCATCCTTATCAAATAAAAATGCTGCACATGTGCTAGGAACAGAGTACCAACCATCTTCATTTGTCTGCGCCGAAACGAAGTAAAGGATCTTGCCATTTATCAATATTTTGAAGGACTGACTTTCGTCTATCTCAGTTTTTGCAGCTGCATTCTGGCGCTGCATCTGCACATATATTTTTCCGGAAAAAGAATTCAATGAAGATTGTCCCAGTAGTTGCACTGTTTGGCCTGAAGACACAGCATCATTTCTTGAAAGTAGAACAGCTGCCATTATTAACAGTATTTTTAGCAGCATACGCATTATAAGCCTCCTTCAATTGTGTGTCATATTTAAACCTTTTATATCCTTTTCCATTGTAGCTTACTGCGAATCTTTGCCAATTTTTGGTTACTGCCGCAGTTTTGAGAGCGCGGTCATGGTTTACAAAATTGACAAAGGCCCTCAAATGCTCCCTCTCAGACTTGCACATAGCCGCAACGAACTCCTCCACTGAAATAAAGCCTGCTCTATCAAATCCTTGACCTAAGATCTGGAACTTTCCCCACGAACAAGCCTTAAGTGCAGCAGACTTATCCAGCGAATAAGCTTTTGCTAATCGTGAATAACTGTCACCATAAAAATCATTATTGTTTTGATTAATTTTAGCACCGCCAAATATGTTAACTTTCTCTTTTGATTTATTATTGTTGTTATTTGCCTTCACTTTTCTTTTGGGCTTAAGTTTGTAGCAGGCAAAAGATGAAATATCAGGATTCGTTTTGTTGTATTTTCCTTTTGGGGAGGTGTGGTTGCAAAAGATATGACGTTCATAAAGGATCACCGGCCTGTTCTTCTTATCAAAACCTCGTTTGCCCTCGATTTTGGCCACCGCTTTTATAACAGCAACTTCGCACCCTATACTCTTTGCAGCTTGTATATAATCATCTTCCGTTATGGTTTCTCCAGTGTATCCTTTCAGGAAATCCAAGCAAGTTTGGTCATTGGTCACCTTGCAGACAGGCGAGCCGTTAGCTGTGACAGTAGCTGTCGTTTTGGGTCCCTTGCCATCACCGAAATCCGCCTGGGGGATTCCTTTCGCCTCCGTAGTGTGGGGATTCTGTGGAGGCACTACTGGTTTTACTTCCGGCCGGTTAACTTCCGGGACGGGTACGCCAGCCGCGTCCTTCGGATGTAAGCCTGTCTGTCCGCTCAGCTTCAGCTTTGGGCTTTTGGCTGTGACCAGTTTGTTACCGCCCCCCGAAACAACCTCGGCCACTAATTTCCACGACCCATCAGGTCGTTGAAGAAACAATCTCACCAAATCATCAGGAGTTGTGGTCATGACAGTGGGTAGGACGCCCGTGTCTCCGCTGGAAACTTCTTCCGACCTTCCACCGTACTCTATACGAGCTTTGGCATTACGAATGGGATTTCCGTCAAAATCGATCAGTTGGAAGGTAACTCCCATGACTGCGGTTTCTGCCAACGCTATCCGCCGACCAGCTGAGACTTTATCAGGGTCCCTTATTCCGTGGATTTTACAGAGAGTTTCGACTGTTGTACCATGAGCCTTAGCGATTTCACTCAAGGTGTCACCGTTTTTTAAAAGATAAAAGTTCTTCGACTCCGTCACTCTTCACCTCCATCAGCAGAGGGTTCATTTTCATACTCCTCAGTTATTTCCCACTCACCGGCCCCAACGACCCAGGCAATGATATCCTGCTTGTCACAGGTGAAAAACCTGCCACTCATGCCAGTCTCGTCCGTTGTTACCGTCGTGATGTACGCGCCATCTGGAGTGGTGATTTCGATTGAGATACCCGCATAGTTGATACCATTGTGATTCCCTGCAGCGTGCATTTCGGTAAAATCGAAGGCAAGACTGTAATTCAGGGCGAGGCTATCTGCAGGAGATACGACAGGTTGAGTGCCTCCCATCCTGCCAATAAAGAAATTTGGCGAACCGCTGGTTATAGTTCCGCCATGTGCAGTTGCGCAACCAACAAAGGAGGCAGGCTTGCCGTTGATAAGAACGGTATTGCTGCCTTCAATGATAGTATCCCCGCAACCAATCCTATCGCCGACTCGCGCTGCCGCCCGGTCATCGTGAAAAGTGTCAGCAGAGCCAGTAACTATATATGCCGTGCCATGGATTGGGCAGGAAACGCTGTCGCCGACGCGGGCCGCAGGTCTCCCACTCGCTTCGTCACAATTTAAGAAGAACCGCATGTCCGCGCCCTCCTCTTTACGTGCCAGGTCGAGATCAAGCCTCAACTACCGAAAGACAACATGGGCAACTAGAATTTGAATAGTCTAATCTTGGTCGCTAGAGTGTCAAGACACTCTGCCCAGCGACCGGAAATTCGACACCCTGGTGGGAAGGACCTTTCTGCGGTGTCAACCGCCAAGGTTATTTGCCACCCCCGTCGCCAAAGTTATTTTCCAGTTTAAGCGGTCAGCGGGAGTTCCTGAGTTAAGTTGTCGTGGTCTTCTGAGGGCGGCTCCTCCTGCGGTATGACTCCCCCTTGAGGGGGAGG
>NZ_BLXW01000075.1:0-2941 GCF_054784495.1 Geomonas sp. Red276 | reverse complement strand
TTGTGGGGCACGGTGGGTTCTCCTTCTGAGGTTTGGTCGTTGGCGCTTCCAAACTACCAGAAAAACTCACTGTGTCCCTTCTTTTTTACCCCTCCTTCAGGGTGGTGCATTTTGAACTAGAATTCATCCTCCGATCGCTGGCAGCGAGAATAAACTTATTTTAAGAGGTGAATCAGGCATGGTTGTGGATGACGAGGCCATCCTGACGGTTGCCTGTAACCACACTATCTGCTCGGGAAAAGTCACTCATTCAAATTACAACTTTAAAAGACCTTCCCTTTGTATGGCCATTTCAGGGGAAGGTGACACTTGGCAGGACCTTGAATTGTGTGAATTCCCCGGTGATTATGGATTGCCGGAAGAGGGAACCAGCAAGACGAGGATTCATTTGGAAGAATCGCAATGCCTCAAAACCTCAGTACAAGGGACCAGCAACTGCGCCAGACTGATACCTGGCTATACCTTCTCAATCAACAAGCACAGTTTTGCTGAGTTGAACGATGAATATTGCCTCGTGGCGGTGGAACATGAGGGGTCGCAGTCCTGTGCCTACGGTGAATACTCCGGGATCGGCGGGGATTACACCTACTCAAACCACTTCATTGCCATTCCGGCGTCAAAGGTCTACCGCACGCGGAAGACTTTCGAAAAGCCCTTCGTCCGTGGCCTGCAGACGGCCATCGTCACAGGCCCCCCGGGGGAGGAGATCCATACGGACGAGTACGGGAGGATCAAGGTCCAGTTTCACTGGGACAGGGAGGGGAAAAACGACGATAGGAGCTCTTGCTGGCTCCGCACCTGCCAGCCCTGGAGCGGCAACGGGTGGGGCTTGGCCTCATTGCCAAGGGTCGGCGATGAAGTGCTGGTCGGCTTCATAAACGGCGACCCGGACTGGCCGATTGTGGTGGGCAGCGTCAATAACGCCGCGTCACCGGCCCTCTACGACCTGCCGGACCACAAGACCCGAAGCGGCATCAAAACGAGGAGTACCCCCGGCGGCGGTACCGACAACTTCAACGAATTGCGGTTTGAGGATAGAAAGGGTGCCGAAGAGGTATACCTGCAGAGCGAGAGGGACTGGAACATCCTGGTCAAGAACGACAAAACTGAAGCCATCCGAGCAAACAGCAGCACGACCATCGGCGGCGACCGTACAACCACGGTCAAAGGGTCCTCATCACAGACCGCCGACCATATCACCCTGACAGCCACCTCCGGGATTACCCTCCAGTGCGGCGCCAACACCATCGATCTCGATGCTTCCGGTATCCGGATCAACGGAGTCCTCGTAAAAGTGAACTGCTAACCGCCGCCACGCACCGCCCTCTGTCAACAGGGCGACTCCTTTAACGCAAGCCCCCGCCACGACACCATGCCTCCCGCCGTCGCTTCCATCACCGCCCTGGTCGTCTACCTGAGCTGCATCGTCCTGACCTGGTTCTGCTATTCCAGGAACAATGCCGAGATGCCTTGTTGAAAAGAGTGGTTTAGGGGGAGGCGAAGATCATCAGCAAGGGGGGGGCGAGGAAGACGGCGGGGAGGAGGTTGCCGACCGGGAGCCTTTTCACCCCCAGCATGTCGAAAGCGATGGCCACGATGAGGAGGCCTCCCACCGCGTTCATCTCCTGCACCACCGGCGGGGTCAGGATCTGCTGGGCGGCGGTGGCGCAGAGGGTGATGCCCCCCTGGTAGGCGAAGAGCGGCAGGGCGGAGAAAAGGACGCCGATGCCGAGGGTGGAGGCGAGGGCAACCGAGGCGATCCCGTCGAGGGCGGCCTTGGCATAGAGGATCTCGGGGCGGCCGCCGAGGCCATCCTGTAGCGACCCCATGATGGCCATGGCGCCGACGCAGTACAGAAGGGTGGCGGTGACGAAGCCCTCGGCGACCTTGCCGCTCCCCTTGAAGCGGCTCCCGAGCAGCTCGCCGATTGCCTCCAGGCGCGCCTCGATCCCCAAAAGCTCGCCGATGACGCCGCCGCCTATCAGGCTTCCGATCACGATCATCACCTGGTTGCTCTTCAAGGCGAGTTGCGCCCCGATCAACAGCACCGCGAGGCCTAAGCCCGCCATGATGGTGCCGCGCACCTTTTCCGAAAGGAGGTGCCCACCCTTCACGCCTACCAGACTCCCGCAGACAATCGCGGCCGCATTTACCGTCGTTCCCGTCATGATCATCCCGCCAAAATAGTGACCTTGTGCTTTAAAGGCAAGCACAAATCTCTCCCTCAATGGCTTCTGCCGCTCCCTGCTCCTCTCCGCCCCAAGGTTTCTCTCTTTGAGAGATGCTGTTCACACCCCGAAAAGAAGGAAAAGATCTTTCCGCACTAGATAATAAGGTTTGAACCCCAAGGGCGGATTGTGTTATAGCCACAGCCGGATCGATCATCGCCAGGGAGGATGGATGAGAGAGAATAAGGACAACCAAGCCGCCTTCTTCAAAAGCCTGCGTTTTCTCCCGCTCCCTTCGGCCAACGGCCAAACGGCAGCGACTAGATAATCGCCATGACTATCTGGTCGTCATTACGGGACAAGCTCAGACAAGGGGTGAACTCCGGCACCGAAGTGAGCCGCGAACGTTTCAACGCCCTTCCCTACCGCTACCAGCAGTTCGACATGGCCCTGGCCTGGGAGATCCGGCGGTCGGAAAAGGAAACCGTGGTCGACGGTATCCTGAAGAACCTCCGCTACGCCTTCATGGAAGGGATCGAACTCTGGGTCGCCGCCACCGGCCCCGGCGGCAGTGTCCGGGCCCGCGCCGCCTGCTACATCACGCCCCACGAGCTTCGCCAGGACGAGCTCGCCCCCTTTACCGTACCTGATTAGCGCCAATCTTCCGCTGGAAGACAAGCGCGACATATTACGTCGTAGGTGGTTCATATAATCACGGCACATTCCATCCGAGGAGGCTGCCGTGAAGAATCGTTTCCAGTTCCAGTCAGGCC
>NZ_BLXW01000074.1:0-3131 GCF_054784495.1 Geomonas sp. Red276 | reverse complement strand
CCTTGGCGCTTAAATGCGAGAATGTCCATGTACGCCTCCGTGGAAATCATCGGCATCCCCCCCTTTCTCTGGAAGGGATACCACGGGTTCCCGGGTGGTACACTTTTCGTTACCGCTTTTGGGTCATTTTTGCATTACCAGTGACACTGAACCTTGGGAAGTTCCGGTTGAGGTGATTCGTAGCCGGGTAAACGGAACGATAGTCAACGAGCAGTATCACCATAGTTCTCAGAAGATGGGCCGACGTATTCAGTCCTTGAGTATCGAATCGAAGAAGGTCAACGGACTGGCACGAGTTTACATCACGGCGCGGGAGTTGGATGTCCTTAAGGAACAGTACGGATTGCTGGACCCGTCTGAATCGCGAGAAACTCGACATCTCTCTACCAATCGCCAGGGTGCGGCAACTACGGCCCCTGACACAGGTTGCGAGTCAGGGGAGAGTCAAGAACTCTCCGCCAACTCGCTTCGGCAGAAACCTTTGCATTTACTTGCAGATAGGAAAGTGGTGGAGAGTAGTAGCGAGCTGCCAACCCTGTCGGTCACTACCGATGAGGAACAGCACCAAGCGTATCTCAACCTGATTAGCGGCTCTGAGGACCGTAAGGTAACGGAGCCTGAACCGGCTGAACCGGCTGAACCCGATAAGCCGGAGAAATCGAGACTTATCGACTGGTCCAAATTTGCCGCAAAATCTGCAACGCAAGACCAAGCGGAACCGGCGGAGTACAGGCAGTCAACGCTTCCATGGCGCAAAGCCTAACATTAACTTGGGGAGGGAGAGTTCGTTCTCCCTCCCTGAGATTAACAACGTGAGGGTAAAATGAACAGTTTCAACAAGGCAAAGCCAGGATTCGGTGTCGGGGAGTGGGCACCCTACAGCTACAACATCGGCACCGGATGCTCCAACGGATGCAAGTACTGCTATGCGAGGGACATAGCACTGAAATTTGGTGGGATTTCTGAGAAGGGTCAGTGGACTCAGGAACGGGTGAACCAGGGCAAGGCGGATATCAACGAGAAAGCAGACGGCATGGTCATGTTCCCCAGTATGCATGACATCACCGACAACAACCTGACGACCTACATGAAGACGCTGCGAAATATCCTGGCGGCCGGGAATCAGGTGCTAATCGTATCGAAACCGCGCATGACTACCGTCCAGTCGATATGCGACACCTTCACCAGTTTCAAAGACAGCATACTTTTCCGGTTCACTATCGGCAGTCAGAACGAACGAGTCTGCAAATTCTGGGAACCCAACGCCCCGAAACCTCAGGAGCGGATCAACGCTCTTCGGCATGCTTTTGAGGCAGGTTATCAGACCAGTGTAAGTGCAGAACCGATGCTTGAGGGGTGGCGGGAAGCGGTTGCTCTTTATGAAGCCCTTGAACCCATAGTTACCGACACCGTGTGGTTTGGGAAAATGCAGGAGATCGATGACCGAGTGGATCTGTCAGACCCCGTGAACAAGAGCGCCGCAAATTTCATCCGGGACTTCCAAAGTGATGCAAACATCAGACGGCTTTACGACAGCCTCAAAGATCGGCCCAAGGTCAGGTGGAAGGATTCGGTACGGGAAGTGGTAGGTATCTGAGAAATGAGGCCCCTGAGATCACTATAGTCAACGGGGCCTCACCTATTTCCATATTTCCTTATATCGGCAGCCCACTTGGTCCCAGTAGCTCAATAAAACCATGGAGTTTCAGTGCGTTAAGCTAACGTGTCCGAGAAAATCTGTTAACGCCAGACCACAGAGTGGAGCCTGAACATGGCCAAAACAGGTATCTGGGTTTAGTAGTTGGCGAGGGTGCGGTGTCCGCTAGATGAATAAAATTAACCTGCAACAAGTTTGGTTGTTGTGGTATATGTGGACCTGATTTACTGACCTCCGTGTTAATGATCGGGGCATAGTTCTGGCCACCCATCAAATTGAGAAATATTAATAAACCCAGAATACCTACTGGAAAAAACATTCAAAATGGTGCTATGTAACTGACCTTCAAAAGATAATATCCATTTCAGCAAAAATGCCCCGTAATTTATTACGGCTAATGCGCAGTCTACTCATAGGTTATACCATTGAGAAGGAAAAGAGATGACAGTAATAATTGATCCGAACAACGGGGGAACGGCTAGCCCTGAGCTATTGGCGGCATTCGAAAAAACAATAGGAGCAAAATTACCAGAGGATTTTCAGGCTTTCGTTTTATCCACAAATGGGGGAACCCCTTCCCCAGACACTTATGCAGTCAACGATGGAGAGGATGAGTGGGAAAGTAACGTCTTCTTCTATGGACTCCAAACTGGATCACATTCTTTGTATTCATTGCCCACCAATTATGAAGAATACACCGGCAGAATTCCATCCGGACTAATACCGATAGGCAATGATTACGGTGGAAATTTGATCTGTATTTCAATAAGGAAAGAAGATTACGGCCAGATATTTTACTCGCACCACGATTACTTCACCTATGACGATGAAGAACCTACCGATGATGGAACCCATTATTTAGCACCGTCCTTTTTCACATTTTTCAACAACCTTCATGAGCCTAAAAATGATTAGGAGGTAGGTATAACACTCAGGTGCTGCTGTTTTCGCTTAGCTACACAGCAGACCCTCAACTCGTTGGCAAAGGGCTTAAAATGAAGATATCTGAAATTATCAAGGATAGAAACTGCGGATATTTACGTATAAATTCATCTGCAACCTTTAGTGCGCCTATTGAAAAAATAATGGAATCATTCGGTCTTTTCCCATTCCCAAAGGAGTTGAAGAAAATTAATTATCAACAGGCAGTTAATGTTATAGCTTCGATCCTTTGGAAGGATTTAGCATACAGCTGTGAAATGATAAAAGAAGAAACTGCATACGAAAGAGCCGATTTTTTGGTTTCTCAATTTTATGAGGAAAATACATTGTTGAACTAAGCCGCTGGCGCGGCAACAGTGAACCATCAAAAGGCGGTCTCTCAGGAGGCTGCCTTTTTTATTGGCGAATGTGACTATCCTTTCAAAGAACGGCCAGATCTGGCCGCAATTCAACGAAAGGAGAACAGTCATGACCGAGCTTCGCAAAAGAATGATGGAGGATTTACAACTTGCCGGGTACTCAAAACGCACGG
>NZ_BLXW01000073.1:0-3741 GCF_054784495.1 Geomonas sp. Red276 | reverse complement strand
GCTAAAGGCGGGGATGGAGGAAGGAGCTCAGGGGGTGGCCGGAATCAAACGGAATAGATGGCCGGCTTGAATCGGAATGGGTGGCCGACTTCGATCGGAATCGGTGGCCGGCTTGCCGCGGAATACGCAACCTAACTAAAGAAGACGGTTAGTTGGTCGTCACGCGTCTACCGCCGGATGCTCTTGATAGGCATCTGAGGCTTGGCACAAGCAGTCTTTCTTATAGCGGGGTGCCTGTGGCTTATGCCAGCATCTAATTACCCGCACATACTACTGGGCCACCGTGGGGAGCGTAGTTGATATTTGCGCCCTGGTTCACTCTGATGCCGGTTCAAATGTCAAATATCAAGTACGTGAGCACTCTAGGAGTGACCTCGGCTTTCGGGCTCCATTCCACTGACCGACTCCTGATCTCCCTGGCCGCACGTGGAAAGTCTATCACTTGGAAGTAGTGTCAATTTCCAGGTACGGAGCGTAATCGGTTCCGGCATCTGCACTGGAAACGGAGATACCTTTTGCCTTCTGCTTGTCCATGACGTCCATCCATTGTGTCGGCCAAAGTGCGAACAGCGCCCACGCCGATCCAGCAGCGACATCCGCCTGGATTAGGGGCGTGACATCGCAGGCCTGCCAACCAGCAAGGGAGCCGGATGGGAACTTGTAAACGGATTCGGATGACGATAACGGCGCATACGCATGCGTCCAGTCGTAAGTGGCATTACCGGAGAATCCTGTGCCGTGGAGGTGGAGCAGGAGAGCGAGGTACGGGTCGGAATTGTTGACCTGCGTGACCTTATTCACGTACAGGTGGAGCACCGCCTTTTTTACAGTCTGATTGGTGGGGATCTGGCCAAGCGCCATCTCTAGGAGACCATAGGTGTACGATACCAAGTAGGATGTCGTTCCATAGTATATGTACCAGGTCTCACTGGCGCCGCCCACTATGCTAGCCGATGTCCCGTCGTAGTACGTCGCCCCCCCACTGGACGTATTTTCATTGGCATCGTTTGGGCTTTCTGCAGTGATAACGTAGTGGTTCACGGCTTGGGCAGTGGCGTGCACGGTCACCAGGGTGGGCTCGCTGTTGATTATGCCGTCGTTGACGACGAGTTGTACTGTGTAGTCGCCAGCGACATCCGCAACGAAGGTCGAGATGCTCGAAGTTGGATTGGAAAGAATGGCCGCACTTCCGGTCGGCTTGGTCATCAAGGTCCAACCGAAGGTAAGAGAATCTCCGTTCGGATCGGAACTCCCGCCACCATCCAGGATTACCGTGCTACCGGTTGCCACAGTCCGGTCGGTTCCTGCGCGCGCTGTCGGCGGCAGGTTGCTGCTTCCGGCGGTGACAATGATGATGTCCGTGTCTGTGTTTCCCGAACTGTCGGTCACCGTCAGTTTGACGGTGTAGCTGCCCTCGACGTCGGCAACAAAGCTGGCTGTGGGAGCGTTGGGGGTAGAGATGGTGGCGTTACTTCCGGACGGTTTAGAGGCAAATTTCCAAACGTATGTCAGAGGCTGGCCGCTTGTACAGGAACTGCCGCTGCCGTCAAGCATCACGGTGCCACCGGTGACTATAGCGCTATCGCTCCCGGCGACCGCGGCAACTGTCTGCTGCGTCCCTCCGGTTCCGATGCTACTGCCGCCACCACTGCCGCCGCATCCCGACATCGTCGCTGCCAAGAAGATCACTCCGAGCAAGATAGTGAATAAGTTTGCCATCACTTCCTCCTTCGGTGGATATCGTTAATTCCGGGTTTTCCTGGGAGGCTAAGCCTACATTCGGAAACCACTGGCAGGCTAAAACAGCTAGTGCGCAAAGGGGAACTCAAAGGGGGCGAGTCCGCCAAGACCATGGGGCTGAAGGCCCTTTGTGTTACTCAGATCAGTTCCTATTTAGCGGCGGGTGCCGCAGGGGCCGCGAGGGCTTCTTCCTTTTTCTCAGCTTTCTTCACCTTGTCCTTCCCGGGGCAGCCTACGCCGAATTCATCGTCCGCATCCTCCCCCGTCATCCATCTCAGGACTCTGTCAAAGGAGACATGCCATCCCCTTTGGTGGTCCCTCTCCATCTCTTTGGCATGGGCCGCTGGGGCTGCCGCAGGGGCCGCGTCCGCCGCGGTAGCAAATCCGGAAGGTGTGAGAATTGTCACTGCCATTAATCCGCAAAAAATACCCACTACCAATTGCCATTTCGTTCGCTTTGTCATCATTTCCTCCTCTTTTGGTGCCGAGAGAGCTTGTTCCGCCCGCCCCCCTTGAGACTGTCAGCACAAAGAACGGATCCTTTCTGTCAAACGGTCCGTGGAACTCTCTCACTACCCCAAAACTGTAATGGTATCGTTAGACAAATAAATAGCTCAAAGGTGCCAATTTCGTGGCCCGGATTTGATTTCTTTTGTTAGTCTTGTAAACTCTCTGACCATATGAACACGCTTTTAGAAATAATCCAGGAGCGCGAAACTCCAGGGATATTGATCTTCGATCTAGCAGGTAGATTGTTATTTTCAAATGAATCAGCACTCGATGCGGAGGTCGCGCATCTGGTGCCAGAGTTTGGAGAGGTGGTTGTCTGCGATAAGATTCAAAACTACCTTTCCTATCTGACGGGGACTTCTGAAACGCGGTTGGGTCTTGAGGGGGGGGAACTGGAAAATTTGGTCGTGGAGAGTCCACGTGGGGGTTCCTACTCGGTGCGCCCATTCCTGATCGGTGACGACGACAGAGGCGGACTTGAGGCTCATATCCTGTTCCTAATCGAAAAAATCATCAAGCGGCATGAGGTTCATCTTGAGAGGTCCCGAAGAGATTACGGGCTGACTAGGAGAGAGGCCGAGGTTGCAGGACTCGTTTGCAAAGGGTGTTCAAACAGGGAAATATCGAAAAAACTGTTCATCTCCGAATTCACAGTCAAAAATCATATGAGAAAAATAATAGTTAAGACCGGAGCCAACTCTCGAAACCAGGTACTAACGCGGCTTCAATAGTGCGGATTCCGGTTGATATCGACAACAATTTTGCCGTCAGACCGCAAAAGGGGACGGCTACTTTATGTAACCTGCCTCCTTTTCATATTACTGATGTTGTTGATGGCTGGGAGGGTCAGTTCACCTCCGCGCAGGGTCCGATCAAGCCACTTATCCGATTATTTCATTCAGCCCCTCAACTGCCTGGGCAATTTCCTCAGGAGTCGCATCGGCTAGCTTGTCACCAATACGCTCAATAGCGAGAGTGCGAATTTGGCTGATTTTCAGCCAGGACGCTTTCGGAAGCGCTGAAGCGTTGAGTTTGAGGGTGAGGGGAAAGCCAGCTCGCGGAGGTCGGCTCGTGACTGCCACAGCTATCACGGTCCCGGAGCGGGCATTGAAAATGTCGTGACTCAGGATGAGTACCGGCCTCATACCGCCTTGCTCACTGCCTCGCACCCGGTTAAGGTCGGCCCAGCGCACCTCTCCTCTTAATATTCCGGCCATTTTTCGAGCTCCTCGGCCATCCCCTCCTCGGCCAGGGCCTTTTCTTCAGCCGGGTCGAGCATTGGGGCGAATTCCGGGGACACAATACCTACAAATGGTTGACACATGTAGGGCAGGCGGCAGAGGTGCTCATGGGTTTTAAAGAAACCTGATTAGCGCCAATCTTCCGCTGGAAGACAAGCGCGACATATTACGTCGTAGGTGGTTCATATAATCACGGCACATTCCATCCGAGGAGGCTGCCGTGAAGAATCGTTTCCAGTTCCAGTCAGGC
>NZ_BLXW01000072.1:0-3923 GCF_054784495.1 Geomonas sp. Red276 | reverse complement strand
TCAGTACCGCTTTAACCGTCGTTTCGATCTTGCTGCTATGCTTCCCCGCCTCGCTGCTGCCGCTGCCCGGACTGGCAGCCGACCAGAGCGGTGGTTACGCCTAGCGGAAGATTGGCGCTAATCAGGTTCTCTTTTGGCTGGTTGGCCGCTGGCTGATCGGGCTTGTGGGGCGCATGCTTCAGAGTGTCCTGGAGCGGCAGAAAGTCGACCCGACCCTCATGCGCTACATCGGGAATTTCGTAGCGGTGACGTTGAACATCATCCTGGTAGTTGCCATTCTGGGCTACTGCGGAATCCAGACGACAACGTTCGCCGCATTGGTGGCCGGCATTGGCATCGCCATCGGTGCCGCGTGGGGGGGACTTCTCTCGAACCTGGCCGCCGGGATCTTCATCGTGGTACTCCATCCCTTCAAGGTGGGCGATTTTGTGACGATCGGCGGTGTCACCGGCAACGTCAGGGAAATCGGACTCTTCGTCACCTCGATCAACACCCCGGACAATATCCTCACCCTGGTCGGCAACGGCAAGATCTTCGGAGACACGATCCAGAACTACACCGCCAACCCGTTCCGCAGGGTCGATCTGAAGTGCCAGCTGGCCGGCAGTGCCGACCATGTCGCGGCCATGCGCCTTTTGCGGGAGAAGCTGGCAGCCGTTCCCAATGTTTTGGCCACACCCGAGGTGGATGTGGAGATCCTCGAGTTCAACCTGGTGGGGCCCGTGTTGGCGGTAAGGCCGTATTGTCATAATGACCACTACTGGCAAGTCTACTTCGACGGCAATCGCACCATTCGCGAAAGCCTCAACGAGGCCGGCTTCCCCGCACCCATGCCGGCCCAGATGGTCCTCGTCAATTCCACGCCCCCGCAAGTCTAGCGCCCATGCCTGCTGCCCGGCGGCAACCGAATATTCAAAGGGACTGGCTCCGCAGGTGCCAGTCCCTTTGTCCCCTTCGTGTGCGCCTCGCCCATCCGCGGGCCGAAGATTAACAAGTCACAGAACTCTCCAGCGTTGTCCCTCCCGTGCGCACACTCTTTCAGGGCCTCACAGGCTTACTCGCTTCTGGCAAAAGGTGTGGGACTCTGCTATGTTGTGCCGGTTTCTATGTCAATGCGCTGGCTTAACATTAACCAGAAAAAAGTAGCCTCTTTTCCCCTCCGGTCACCCGGGCTCCCCCCATTCAAATGGTTCTTCCAGATTCGGAGAGTTGTCTATGAAGTCGTTGCTCTTTTTGTGCTGCATCCTTTTGGCGACCGCCGCCCAGGCGGCGGATGGCGGGTACCACGTCGTGAAGACCCTGAGGATCGGCGGGGATGGCGGTTGGGACTACTCGGCCGTCGATGCCGCCGCCCGCCGCTTGTACGTCTCCCGCGGCACCCATGTCACGGTGCTCGACCTCGACACCGGCCGGATTGCGGGAGATCTGCCTGATACCCCCGGGGTCCATGGCATCGCCGTGGCGCCCGGGTTGAACCGGGGCTTCACCAGCAACGGCAGGGCGAACAGTTCCACGGTTTTCGACCTGAAGAGCTTGAAGAAGATCGGAGAGATCAAGACGGGCGCCGGCCCCGACGCCATCGTCTATGAGCCGGTGACCGGGCAGGTCTTCACCTTCAACGGCCGCAGCCACGATGCCACCGTGTTCGGGGCGGAATCGGGCGAGGTGGCCGGGACGATTCCCCTGGGGGGGAAGCCCGAATTTGCCGCGGTCGACGGGATGGGAGCGGTCTTCGTCAACATCGAAGACACCGATGAGGTCGTCGAGATCGATGCGGCGAGCAGGCGCATCGTGAGAAGGATCTCCATCAAGCCGTGCGACGAGCCGGCCGGGATGGCGATCGACCCCCGCCAGGGGAGGGTGTTCTCGGGGTGCCACAACAGGATGATGACCGTGCTGGACGTGGGGCGGCAAAAGGTCGTCGCCACGGTCCCCATCGGTGCCCATGTGGATGCCAACGGCTTCGACCCGGAGACCGGACTCATTTTCAGCTCGAACGGAGACGGGACCCTTACCGTGGTCCGGGAAGCGTCGCCTGGGAAATTCGAGGTCGCGGAAACGGTCCCGACCCGGCGCGGTTGCCGCACCATGGCGATCGATCCCAAAACCCACACCCTGTATCTTCCTGCCGCCCGGTTCAACCCACCGCCGGCAGGGTCCCGAAACCGCCCGGCCATGATACCGGGAAGCTTCGAGATACTGGTCGTGGGACGGTAGCCCCGGTCGAGACCGGGAAGCGATGAAAAATCGCCACCCCGCCACCTGCAAGGGCCGGCTGGAACCCGGGGCGCCGCAGTGCGAGCCACCTGTTACCTGGAGGGAGATCCGACCATGACCAATCATGAAACATCGACGCCGCCCCGGGAAAGAAAACTGCCGGAGAATTACTTCCGCTTTCACCTCCCCCACATGCATCTTCATTCCGTGTTCGGGGACGACTGGTTCGCGCTGAAGGCAGAGTCCTTCGCCCGGTTTTTCGGTACGCCACTGTTTCTGGTGGGGCAGACCGTGATCGTCGCGTTCTGGATAGGGCTCAATGTCGCCGGGTTCACCAAATTCGACGTGTATCCGTTCATACTGCTCAATCTCGCCTTCAGTCTCCAGGCAGCCTATGCGGCGCCGCTCATCCTGCTGGCCCAGACGCGGCAGGCGGACCGGGACAAGGCGCATGCCGAATCGGACGCGCAGCATCGCGAGGCCCTGGCCATGGCGGCCGAGGAGCGCCAGCTGCTGGCCGAGCAGCAATCGGACAGGATGCTGGAGCTGCTGCGGCAGAACACCGAGCTGACCGAGCTCGTGAAAAATCTGGCCGAGCGGATCGAGGGGCTGACCCTGGAAGTGCATCGCAAAGTGACCAATGATGAAAGCGACGGGGAGTGACAAGCCCCCTTGCCGCACATCCGCCCCCTTACCCTCAGGCTGCGTACGCGTCACCACCTGAGACAGGGGACTAACCA
The DNA here is from genome assembly GCF_054784495.1 of Geomonas sp. Red276. NCBI lineage: Bacteria > Pseudomonadati > Thermodesulfobacteriota > Desulfuromonadia > Geobacterales > Geobacteraceae > Geomonas > Geomonas sp. Red276. Next base: position 966 of record NZ_BLXW01000072.1, on the reverse strand, counting down.
GGTAATTTCTCACCTATGGATCGGTGCGGGGGATAGGCAACCGGCAAAATCCCTCCCGTCTCCCGTTCCACTTCAGCTCATCTGCCTTCTTCTCCATAAGCCCCAGTCCCAACTCCTCCGCCCTGCATCGCCAGCATCTGGGTTGGTCTTCGATGAATCATTAATGTGTTAGAAAATTATAGGGATTATGTCCCCGGAAATTCCCGTCCCCGGAAATTCCCCTAAGAAATGAGTATTGTGTCCCCGGAATATGCCAAGAAATGAGTATTGTGTCCCCGGAATATGCCCGGAAATTCCTCCCCGCAGGTGCCAGTCCCTTTGTTCCCCTTTGTGTCTCACCTCGCCCATCCGCAGACCGAATGTTTACTGAGTCGCAGAACTCGCGAGCGTTGTCTCACCCGAGCACGGTCAGTCTCAAAGTCGCCAAGAAATGAGTATTGTGTCCCCGGAATATGCACCCGGAATATGCACCTGCCGGCCGGGTCCCGAGTGTAAAAAAATTCACTGTGAATTTTTTTGCAAGCTTTGTAAATCGACGCAAATTCGACCTGTTAGCTACGGAGAATAGGTGGAGTTGTAAAAAAATGAACAGTAAAAATAATATAATGTGTGTCAGATAATAATAATGGATCGTGTAACTACGCTAGCAGCAAAGCTAGATTTCACAAAGACTACTGAATCAAAAAATTGGCGTGATTCTTGATTCAAAGGAGGAGTTTCGGATTAGGAAGCCTCATCATGCTTTCAGCTGCATCAATTTGTAGGAATTGCTGGAGGGACCATGTTCACAAGTGTCAGAAGAGGTGAAAGTTACTCGCGTCCGGTGCTTGCCGGTATCGGCGGGTGTCAAGGTAGTTGTCGCCTCTGCTGAGTTTTAAGCTGCGGCGAGTATGATTTCCGGCGCAGGCTCAGGATTAAGGAAAACGGCCCCCACGGGGTCCCAATTTCGGATGCCTTTAGACCACC
>NZ_BLXW01000071.1:0-4461 GCF_054784495.1 Geomonas sp. Red276 | reverse complement strand
CTAAAGGCGGGGATGGAGGAAGGAGCTCAGGGGGTGGCCGGAATCAAACGGAATAGATGGCCGGCTTGAATCGGAATGGGTGGCCGACTTCGATCGGAATCGGTGGCCGGCTTGCCGCGGAATACGCAGTACCGCAGAATGTTGCTGAGGAAGACGGATTCTTTCCCTGATAAGTCATACATTCCCTTTATCATGGGCGACCTCCGTCAGTCGTTCGTTTCTCGTCACCTTCGGCAGTTGCGGAAAGCCTAACATGAACAAAACCTAATGCAAGCCTCTTCGCGATTCATCTCCCCGCCGAGTTGAGCCCTCACATCGTTGCACTCTTATTGAGGCTGTAAAAATACTCACTGTGAAATTCTTTACAATACTTAAATTTCCACGATAACTCAGTATGTTGTCCGATTGCTGTAAAAAAACGAACAGTAAAGTATTTCCAATATTCCTAGCTTCGAGATGAGCTGTATAGTCTAAGCGCCCAGATTCTCACAATATTTCCCACAGGCTCATTCTGGCACGATTTTTGTGAATAAGCAGGGGATCTAAAGCAATTGCCGCGGAGGAAATAGTGATCGTCACAACGACAGAAAACGTATCCGGGTACCGCGTAGTCGAAGCAAAGGGGCAAGTATTTGGAGTAGTCGTAAGGAGCCGAGGCCTGGCAGGCAACATCATGGCCGGCCTGCGCTCGATCTTCGGCGGCGAAATCACCGAATACACCCAACTCCTCGAAGAGACCCGCCGTCATGCCATCGACCGGATGGTAAAGAACGCCACCGTAATGGGGGCCAACGCCATCGTGATGATGCGCTTCGACTCCTCCGAGATCGGCCAGACCATGAGCGAGATCGTCGCCTACGGCACCGCCGTCATCCTGGAAAAGCAGGGCTGACCCGTGCTGCGGGCGGCCGTACTCATCTTTGGAGTAGGACTCCTTGTCGGGGGGCTGGTGATGCTAGCTATGGGAAAGTGTGGCTACTTCCCCTTTCTCATCTGGGGAGGCATCCTGGTGATCGCCATCCCCTTCGAGCGCTGGCGCTACCGCCGCCAGCACAGAGACGATGGTCAGTGGCAGCCGACCGGAGAGAAGTTCGAGGACCCCGAAACCGGCCAAATTATGGAAGTAGAGTACGACCCGGTTTCCGGCGAGCGCCGCTATGTGAGGAAGTAGGAAAACGCGGATATTTCCAAATTTTTAGCAGCTATAGAATGGAGACGAACATGAGAATAATCAGCTTTTGGTTTTTGTCATTATGCTTGTTAATACCCTGCTTCGCAGGCTGCAGCAACAACGGTCAAGTGGAAACTGCTCCGACAGGGGTGAGGGCGACGGTAGGAAGCGGTCAAGCAACTATTGCCTGGAAGGGAGTCAATGGTGCAACCTCCTACAATATTTACTGGTCCACGACACCGTGCGTGACCCAGCTGAATGGCAATAGGGTTGCAGGAGTTTCGAACCCTTACACTCTCACCGGTTTAACGAATGGAACCACCTATTACTATGTCGTTACCGCGGTCAATGCCGCCGGTGAATCGGCTCCCTCTTCTGAGGCGAGTTGTCGGGCATCCTCTCCCTCCGTTCAAGTGCCAGGATCGAACGCGCCTATTCTCACCTCTTCGGATGCCATCTCGTGGTCGAATCTGCAGGCCCAACCATCGGCCGTCACGTATGCCAACAACATGTTCGTCGCGGTGGGGATATATGGCTCGATCCTGACCTCGCCCGATGGCAACACTTGGACCAACCAAACCTCTGGGACTAACAACAACCTGCATGGCATAACCAGTGGCAACGGCCTGTTTGTGGCGGTGGGGGATTTGGGAACCATTCTTACCTCATCCGACGGAGTCACCTGGACCAGCTGTGCATCAGGTACCGTCAACGGGCTGAATGGCGTGAGCTATGGCAACGGCATTTTTGCCGCGGTGGGAAAATCGGGAACCGTCGTGCTATCCCCGGATGGCGTCACTTGGTCAACCCAAAAAACCAATTCTTCAGCGCCTTTCTATGGCTACTACGACGTGCAGGGCATTACCTTCGGTAACGACTTCTTTGTCGCGCTAGGAGGCGGCTACATCTGGACTTCCCCAGACGGCGTAACCTGGACCACTCGCACGACCGTTTCCACCGGTCCCTTGTCTGATGTCAGCTTCGGTAACGGCCGTTTTGTGGCGGTCGGCTCCAATGGTACCATCCTGCGCTCATCCGATGGCATTACCTGGGCCAATGTCGTATCGAACGCGACCACCTTCACCGATGGTCCGCTCTCGTACAGCATAAACCTGAACAGCATCGCCTTTGGCAACGGCATGTTCGTGGCCTTGGGCAATGAAGGTAGCATACTGACCTCCCCTAACGGGCTGGATTGGCAAAATCAGGCTTCGGGCCTGCCTGGCAGCTACTTGCATGGCATCACCTACGGTAACGGGAAATTTGTAGCCGTCAACGGTGGAGCCATCCTGGCATCCGCCGACGGTGTGACCTGGACAGTGAGCACCGCCGGGTCGACACGGCCAGTGCTATATGGTGTTACCTACGGCAATGGTCTTTTTGTCGGAGCAGGGTATGGTGGCACTATCCAGACCTCTCCCGACGGCGTCACCTGGACCAGTCGCCAATCAGGGGCATCAGCCTCGACCTACCTGTTCGGCATCACCTATGGCAACGGCCTCTTCGTTGCGGTAGGCACCTCAGGAACGATCATAACCTCCCCCGATGGTACCACCTGGACCACCCAGAATTCAGGCACGACTCTGGGGTTGTACGGGGTGACTTACGGCAATGGTCAATTTGTAGTGGTGGGAGCAGATAACAGCATCCTGACCTCCACCGATGGTGTCAACTGGATCAGCCAATCGTCAACTACAGCAACCAAACTGTATAGCGTCGCCTATGGCAACGGAGTGTTTGTCGCCATAGGTGGAACCGTTGGCGACATTGGGCTGCTGACCTCGCAGGACGGAATCACCTGGACGAGGGTAGGCACAGACATCAACTGGTTCCGAGGCGTAACCTACGGCGGTGGTCTCTTCGTAGCGGTGGGAAGCGAAGGCACCATCCAGACCTCCCCCGACGGCGTCACCTGGACCAAGCGCATCTCAGGCACCAACAACATTCTGACCGGCATCACCTACGCCAATGGAATCTTCGTCATCTCCCAGTTCTAGCCAAACTGAGACGAAGATGTTGCAGCCATAAGATGGCGTAAAGGGGAGGTACGGGGAGCTAGCCCGCCAGCGAGAGTTGACCGAGTAGGAGCAGCAGGGCCTCGTCCACTCAAGTTTACCCACGAGTTAGGCTGGAAGGTCTTGAAGGACTATTTAGAGGAGAAAGGGGTGTCCGGTATTATCGGCCCAAGGATGCGGCCAAAGTAGCCTCCAAGCAACGCCTCATCGAAGACGGCGAGGCCTGGATGGACATGATAAAGGCCCGCAACCTAAGCTCGCACACCTATAACCCCGAGACCGCCGACGCGATTGCTAAAAAAATATTGAACCGCCTTTATCCCGCCTTCGATCAGATGCATGCCGTATTCGCCCGACTGGCGGACGAGGCCTAGCCGCAGAGGCTCACCATGGGCTCACCATGGGGTCGCGCCTTGACATGTGACATTTCTAATCTAAGCTGTTCCAAAACCTTGAAGGGGGTGCGGAATGGCGAGGGCGTTACGGATCGAGTACGAAGGAGCTTTCTATCATGTGACGACACGGGGGAACGAGCGGAAAAAGATCTTCTTTACGGCTCGTGACTACGACAAGTTCAAAGAGTACGTATTCCAGGCACAACAGAAGTTTCATTTCATTCTGCACGGATATGTGCTGATGACTAACCATTACCACTTGCTTATTGAGACCCCCGAGAAGAATCTGCAAAGGGTGATGCATTACATTAACAGCTCGTATTCTACGTACACGAACACCAAGAGAGACCGAAGCGGTCATCTGTTCCAGGGAAGATATAATGCCATCATAGTTGACAAGGACAGCTATTTGCTGGAATTGAGCAAGTACATCCACCTGAATCCTGACACAGGCGAGGGGGACGCCCATGCGTTTCATGCGTTTCCTCTCGTTGCTAATGTTAGGAGTGGTGGCATGGTTATGTCATGCCACGCCAAGCCCGAATAGATGCACCTTCAGCGGTTCACCACGTCTTTTGCCGGGGGATTGAGCGGTGTAAGATCTTCCTCGACGATGCCGATCGCGATTGCTTTGTCGACCGCCTCGCCTGTAACCTCCTCAGATCCTCAACGTGTTGCTTTGCATGGACGTTGATGCCGTACCACTTTCACCTCCTCCTTTAAACCGGACACGTGCCGGTCGCGGCCTTCAGGGAGGGCGCAGGGGGACGTTGTTAAGCAAGTTAAGTAAAAAGAACGAGAGGGCTTTGGTCGGAAGCACAGCAGTTCTTTGATGTAACGAAAGGTGGCGGAGAAGGGCCTGATTTATTCGTAGCGCCAC
>NZ_BLXW01000070.1:0-4801 GCF_054784495.1 Geomonas sp. Red276 | reverse complement strand
CGCACAGGGTAGAAGGAACTCCGCTGATCGCTAAGTGGAAAATGAGGTTGGCGACGGTTGCAGCCAAACTGGAAAATTAGGCTGGCGACGGGGGTGGAAAATTTCGTTGGCGACAGCCCCCTTCAAACTGGCAAATTACCATGGCGGCCGACACTGCGGCTTCGGGTCCACCGTCGTCTCGAAGATCGGCAAGAGCTGGAAAGACATGTGGGAAATGTTCCTCTGGAACCTGTCCTAAAGCTTTGACGATATGAACAAGCAAAGCCCGCCACACCTCTTGAGGTGTGACGGGCTTTTCTGTTAAGAAGGATACTACTGGCTTGCCACCAGCTCCGCATGTTTCATGTGAATCTACAGCCACTTGGGATTACATCTTTATATTGGACGGAGGTACATGATGCACGCGACTAAGCTGCGTAAGATGGGCGGCGCGATCATGCTTGCAATACCACCTGCCATTCTTGATCTGCTGAATCTCAAGGCCGGTGCCACTGTTGGCCTGACCGCCGAACAAGGGAGGCTGGTGATTGAACCGGCCCCGCGCCCGCGTTACACACTGGACGAGCTATTGGCTGAATTTGATGCGTCGGCCGAGATAAGCCCCGATGAACAAGCCTGGCTGGTTAGCAAGCCGATGGGGAGGGAATTGCTGTAATGGAGGGAGCCGGAGGGGGACGTTGTTGAGCTGGTTAACTTTGTACGGGAAAAGCTTGATGAGGGGCGAGGTTTGCCCCTCATTTTTTGCCTTCATCATCACCTTGTGGGGGGCTATTGGTGGGCTCTGTAAAAGTTGGCTAGGCCTTGGCCGTGGCTGTATTGCAACATGCCGGTGATGATCTTGCCGGCTTGTTCTTTCCGGTAAATCTCCCGCCCCGCCCTGGTCTCTTTGACTGGGCCGAAGGTCTTGACCATTAGGGCCTTCACCCTGGTGTAATTACTGTCGCCATTAAATATAAAATGTGCAGCGTCGAACTTCCCGCGGGTGGCCTTGTAGGTGAGCTCGCTCACCGGGATTCCCTCGACCCGGGAGTGGTCCTGGGGGCGGCTGTAAAACTTCCATCCGTCTTTGGCATCCAGGATCAATCTGAATCCTTTGGCTGGCATGGCCGAGCCCCATCTCACGCCGTTAAAGTGGTTCACGTCGAAAATTGCGGCGTGGGCCTGGGTGGATATCAACAGCAACAACGTCAATCCTATTCTCTTCATCCTCCCCTCCTCAACCTTGCCCTTCTTCTCGAGCTCCTACGACTTAACCACATGCGCAACGATCACGTGTGCCATCAGCGGCAACCTAGATTCCAATATAAGAAGCCCCCTCGTTCGCCCCCTTGACATGAAAGCATTATAATTTAGGCTTTCCGAATCCATCCGAGCAGGTACTCGGATACCAGCTACCAGGGAGGATTCGCTCATGGCCATGCCAGCCCATCTCGCGCTCCAAGGCGAGAAGCAAGGAAACATCGAGGGATCTTGCGACATGCAGGGAAGAGAAGGATCGATCCTTATTTATGGAGTCAACCATGGTATCAGCATACCCCGCAGCCCTACGGATGGCCTCGCCACAGGCAAAAGGGTGCATGGCCCTCTCTCCGTCATAAAGGAACAGGATCGGAGTTCGCCAAAACTATATCAGGCGCTGTGTACCGGCGAGCACATGAAACGGGTCACCGTCAAGTGGTACCGGATAACGAAGATGGGGACCGAGGAGCATTATTTCACGCACGAGCTTGAAGATGCCATCATTGTCAGTATTTGTCCATTTATGCCGACCACCCTGCTTTCCGAAAACGATCCTTACCGCCACATGGAACAGGTTTCCTTTACCTACAAGAAGATCAAATGGACTTGGGAGCCAAGCGGCATCGAGGCCGAGGATTCATGGGATGTGCCGAGATGACCATTCTTCCCGGGGGCGCCTGAATCCCGGGAATGGTTATGATCAACGGTGTCAGTCTTTCCCCTTACGGACAACGGAGGATCAAATGTCATCCACCTTCTATCGCTACTTCAAGCAAAACATGGATGCCTTAAATCTGCCTGCCCCGGAATCCCTGTTTCAGACCTTGCAAGCCGCAGTTTCGAATGCAACCATTTTTATGGCATTTGTCGACAGGTTTGGGACAAGAGTGACTGTTGGTGAACTTATCGGTGCAGGCACAGGATTGGAAGGCCTGGCGACTATTGGGGCCTGCAGCGCGGCCTACTACGTTGGTGCAGTTATCGGCAGTATCGCCGTGGCCACAGGGAGGACGATGGCAGGAGGAGTGACAATCGCCGACGTTTTATCAACCGCGGATCTGTTCAATTTGCACCGTTCGTGGCTTATTCCTAGTTACCTCTCGGGAAGGTAACGATGAAAGATCAAACATATCTGCTTCTTACGGGATTGGCATGTTCGTGTGTGGCTTGGCTATTCTGGTCTTTTGCCGGCACTCATGGGATGACGATACTTTTGATGATCGTGGCAGCGCTGACCACCGCTGATAACTTTCGGCTCAGACGCCAACTTCGAACTTTAGTCAGGCCTCCTAAAAAGTGACCCCTTGCCGACTCGGCCGGAGGCATTCAATTGTCCACGGACACGGGTCTTGGGTTAACAAGGGGAGCCGGAGGGGGACGTTGTTGAGCCGGTTAACTTTGGCCGGAGGGGGACGTTGTTGAGCCGGTTAACTTTGTACAGCAGTAACTCAACGAACTCAACAACGGCCCTTGCCGCCCCTTAGCCCCTCACGCGCACGCTGAAGAGCCCGATGACCGGATGGATCATCGGGCTTTTTTGTACCGTCACCGGCGGGGGACCCTTGACTTGTCACTCGGCTCGGGTTTCCTTGTGAGAGCCGACATCGTTTCCTCGTCCGGACATCGCGAGCACCGCAGGGAGGAGCCAATGACCGAGCATGATTTCGTCGAGATCGAGCAAACCTTGCAGGCCTTTCCGGACGGGGCGGATATCAACGAGTTGGAGGAGGCCCTCCGTGCAGGGAAATGGACGCTGACCCGGCGCACCCTGCAGCGCTGCCTCAGGGAGTTGAGGGACAATAACCGGATCAGAGTCACCGGGTACTCGCAAAGGGCACGCCGCTACTTCCCCCTCCGGGCTTCCGTAAAAGAACAGGCGGCAAGGAACCGGCTCCCGCCCCCTGATGCCGACAGCGGAAATCGGAGCAGCGCCAGCCTGTTGCTTCCCCGGCATGCAGCGGTTGGCTTCGGCCGGGAGTTGCTTCAGTCCTACCGGGAAACCGGAGCCTACCTGGACAACGCCACGCGCAGCCATCTGCACCGCCTCGGCGCCGCCCACCACGCCACCCCACCCGCCCCGACGGCCACCTTGGTCGATCACATCCTGGCCAGACTGCTCGTCGATCTCTCCTGGGCCTCAAGCCACCTGGAAGGAAATTCCTACTCGCTGCTGGAGGCCGAGAAGTTGCTCACCTACGGAGAGGTCGCCGGCGGGAAGAACTGGATCGATACCCAGATGATCTTCAACCACAACGAGGCGATCGAGTTCCTGGTGGCCAACAGCACGGAAATCAACTTCACTCCCTTTTTCATCCTCAATTTGCACGCCATCCTGTCCGACAACCTGCTTGCCGACCCAAAGTCGCACGGCCGGCTGCGCCAAAACACCGTCAACGCCTGCGGCTCGGTCTACTTGCCGTTGACGACCCCGCAACTGCTCGACGAACACTTCAGGCGACTCCTCGGTGCCGCGGCGTCGATCACCGATCCGTTTGAGCAAGCCTTCTTCGCGCTGGCACATCTGAGCTACCTGCAGCCCTTCGAGCACTTGAGCAATCCGGTCTCCCGCCTCGCCGCCAACATTCCCCTGCTCAAACACAACCTCTGTCCGCTCTCCTTCATCGGGGTCTCGGCAGCGGATTTCCACGACGGGCTCGAGGCGATACGGGAGACCAATCGCGTGGACCGGCTGCGCCAGATCTTCGTCGCAGCGTACGAAGAGTCGGTAAAGCGTTACCTCCCCACTCCGCGAGGACTGGGGGAGCCAGACCTCTTTCGAACCAGGTACCGCAACGAGTTGACCGAGGCTATCCAGGAAGTCATCCTGCGTTCCGAAGTGGTGGCAGAGGTCTTCGTTTCGCTTTGGGCTGCCGAACAAATACCGGCCGAAGATCGGGTCCCCTTCATTTCCCTGGTGATGGCAGAAGTGCGGGGCCTGCACGAAGGCAACATTGCCAGATTCCGCCTCCGCCCTGCCGAATTCAGGTCGTGGAAGGGAAAAAAGTAATTTTGAAGAAAAAAACAAAAGTTCGCGATGAAAAAGAAAACTCCTGCAACTTCATTGTCTCGTTCGGTAAAAAAGGATAACCAGCCGCGAAAGCTACGTCACCCGTCGCGAAAACGTTCTCACGGTCGCAAGCACCTTCCCTCGGGTCGCAATATTGCGCCGGCTTTTACGACCACATCGTCCCGAGTCGCGATAGCATTACCGCAGTCGCAAGCGCCTGCTCCCATGTCGCGGTACCAATCAAGCAGTCGCCATCTCCTCGTCTCAAGTCGCAATGAAATTCCGGCAGCCGCAGCCACTCGTCCCGTCGTCGCAGGAAAAGTCGCGCCGTCGCATTTTCGTCGTTGCCAGTCACGGGGAAAATCCAACTGGCACAACCAATCCGTCTCAAGCCGCAATAACAGGTCGGCGAGGGTGTAAAAAGGTTCCTGATTAGCGCCAATCTTCCGCTGGAAGACAAGCGCGACATATTACGTCGTAGGTGGTTCATATAATCACGGCACATTCCATCCGAGGAGGCTGCCGTGAAGAATCGTTTCCAGTTCCAGTCAGGCC
>NZ_BLXW01000069.1:0-5185 GCF_054784495.1 Geomonas sp. Red276 | reverse complement strand
AAACGCTACCTGAACATCGACCTGCTCAAGGAACAGGAACTGGAACAGAGGCATTCACTGGCCGAGGCAATCTGACACCGACGGGGCACTGCCGAGAAAACAAAAAAGCGAAAAACTCTTTACACTACCCCTTCCGACGACCTGACAACAGTAGATCAGGAAGCAGCACGTGAGGGACTCTTGCGCCCCATTCCCCAAAACGGAACAAACACGAAAAAGGGGTTAGCCTGATTGGCTAACCCCTTGAATTTCTCTGGAGCGGGAAACGGGATTCGAACCCGCGACCTTCAGCTTGGGAATTTGAAGTTGCATCTTTTACCACGCTCTACCCTCCCCTGTCAAGCTCAATATATACAGTATGTTACACCACTAAAAACTTTACCTGCCATTACTTTACCCTACCCTCTTTTACCACAATCTGCTACAATACTGCTACAAAAATGTGGACAAGGAGGCCAGCAATGCCATCCGAGAAATTGACCCAAAGGTTAGTCGATGCACTCCCCTCGACGGAAAGAACAGTCCTGTATTTTGACCAGAACCTTAAGGGGTTCGGCATCTACACCACCAAGAGCGCCAAGACTTACTTTATCCAGGCCCGTGTCAACGGCAAGGAGGTAAAGCGCACCATAGGGAAAGCAGCCCTGATGAAGCTCGATGCAGCCCGCACCGAGGCAAAAGCAATCCTCGCCCAAATGGCAAAAGGCGTAGACCCAGAAGTCGAGAAAAGGCAGGCTGCAACGCTCGGGTTAACGCTCAGACAAACATTTGAACAGTACAAGGAAGGCCGTCAGCTCAAACCGCGCACCATCAAATGCTATGACGACCTCCTCAAAAGCTACGTTTCGGACTGGCTTGACCAGCCAGTTAGCAACATCACGAAAGAGCTTATTGCCCTGAAACACCGGGAAATCGGGACAAATCACGGTGAGAACGCGGCAAACAACCTCATGAGAACCGTCCGGTCCCTTTACAACTTTGCATATATCATGACCAACGAACAGATTCCGGCTAACCCGGTCCTACGGCTCAGTCAGGCTCGACAGTGGTACAAGGTCGAACGGCGGAGAACCATCTTGAAGCCCCACGAATTGAAACCGTGGCACGATGCTGTTTTGAAGATCGAGAACGAGGTAATCCGAGACTACCTGCTGCTGACCATCTTTACCGGGCTCCGTAAGCAGGAAGGGCTCCAGTTGAAGTGGTCCAACGTGGATATGAGGGACCGGTCCTTTACTATCCCGGATACCAAGAACGGAAGACCGCACACCCTCCCCATGAGCACCTTTTTGCACCAGTTGTTCCAGCAACTGCACGTACGCCGGACCAATGAATACGTCTTCCCTGGCCCAGGTGTGGCAGGGCATCTCGTTGAACCCAAAAAACAGCTCGACTTCATCGAGCTTCAGACCAAACTCGCCTTCAACAGCATCCCGGACAAGAAAGCCTTGGCGAAGAAGTTGGAGGAGACGCCGGACGACGTAATGCCAGGTATCAAATTTTGCCTCCACGACCTCCGACGGACCTTTATCACTATTGCCGAAAGCCTCGATATCCCTTATGCTGCGCTGAAACGGCTGCTCAACCACAGCGACGGCAATGACGTGACCGGCGGCTACTTGCAGATTACCACCGACCGCTTACGTGAACCGATGGAGCGGATCAGCACGAAGATGTTGGAGCTGATGGGAGCATAAACTTTTTTTTGGGGGGATAGGTGGCGGATATCACAGGGCTTGACTTGAGTGAGTTGCTTGATTTCGATAAAGAGATGGAAAGGTTTGCGAAAGAGCCGCTTTGGAGTGTGCGAGATTTTTTGCAAGTTATGGTGACGACTCGCTTGGACGACCTCTTCAACGATGATGCTTCAGATGAAGATGACAATGATGTCGAAAGGATCATCGAAGCCACTTACAGGGAGTATTTGGAGACCTTCAAAACTGCGGGGCCTGCTCAACCACCATTAGTCGAAAGGCGGGTTCAGGAAGAGCCGCCATCATACCTACCTTGGCAGTTTGGCTTGATTTACAATGTAAAAACCTTCCTGTCCTCCGCTGTGGGAGAACCGTTGAGAAAGCTCAACAAAGACAGTCGCTTGCTTGCTAAACATATCTCTCCGACAGACGCTATCGCATTCGCCGATTCCCAAGGCTGGCCCATCCACCCCAGACTTATTTTGTTGTTAAGCCCCTCTGAGCCAGCTACCGCTGAGCCAGTCACCGCTGAACCGACGCGATCAAAACCCGATACAGATGAGCCGAAGCGTGGCGTAGCAGGAGCTGAATCGCGCTGGGCAAAGAGAGACAGTCTTGTAAAGTGTGCTGAAACTTTAATGAAGGAAATGCTTAAAATCGGCTGCTTATGCAATCATGAAAAACTTGCCACAATCGCATATGAGCTTGGTACAAACGATGACGGAGTTGTTTTGAAAGACTGCGACCAAAAAAGGTCTGGCCTAAGAGGCGCAATCAAGAAGATGGCAAAATCACTGGTTCCCGAGGAGCGCCAGTTTGGCAATGACAAGTACACCCCTGATGCCTGCCTATGCAAAATCGCTGACCACCAGAAGTTCAAGATGTCCAGACACCGCCAATAGACAGACTCCTTCCGCTTAACCGCTGACCATCACCCCCCCGAATACAACCGACCCCTCTTTTTGCGTCTTCCACCGCCCCCTGGTAGTGCACACCATCACCTCACCCCCACCCATCTGAATGCGATTGTCCTACCCCGTACATTGCAAAATACCTACCCCCACAAATAGGAATCATACCCATAACTATGCATTATTATATGCATTAAGCTAGGTTCGTTGGCCGCCTTCTCGCAATGGTACGCCATACGCACCGCTTCCGCGGCATCTTAGGAAAGGAGAAGAAGTATGGCAGAGCAAGACAAACTTTTGACGCAGAAGGAAGTCGTGGAGTGGACCGGAATGAGCCCCGCGTGGTTCGAAATGAACCGGTTCAAGAAGAAAGGAATCCCTTGGATTCTCATGGGGAGGGCCGTGAGATACAGGACCTCCGCCGTGCAGAAGTGGATTGAGGACAACACGGTAGGCACCGGGATTTAGGAGGCCCCGGATAAGAGGCAGTAAAACTTCGCTCTTTGACAACTAACTACAGGCAATGAAGCTCTCCCCAACTACTGTTGAGGAGCCGTGGGCTGTCGCGGACGACTTAGTGCCGTGACAGTGGCAGTTAAATATCAGGAGAAATTTAGATGGATGATGGAATATTAGATGACGCGAAACGTGCGTTCTTGACCAATGAGGCAATAAGAGGGGTGGTAAAAGCGCTTTACGTGTACCTCGTTGACGATTTCCTCATAGATGAGGCGCCTACGGGTTTCATTGAAGACAACATCCGTTATTTGGACGAGCTTGTCTATGGCAACGATCTCTACTTGGATAGCTTGGTGGGCAGACTTAAAAAGGCCAACAGGACCAACGAGACCGTTGAGAAAGCAGCGCCGAAAGCCTCAATCGGCGTGAAAAACTACGGGGGGCACTGGTACGCCGTAACCAGTCGAGAGACCGATTAGGGGCATGGACTCCCTGTGAACGGGGTTGTGTCCATAACCTGAGGCAAGAAGCACCGGTTTACTGATGAGGATCGACGGGTTCTCTGAGGTATACCGGTTTGACAGTCAAAAGAGAGCGCTCGCAGAACAGGAGGGGCCTGACTTAAGGCGGGCTACTCCATATAAAAAAAGGTAAATCATGAGTACAGAAGTAAATGAGGCCGTTTCGGCAGCCTCCGGTTTAACAACAGGGGATACGGATACCCCGGAAACAATCGATCAAGCACCCTCTACCCCTAGCTTGGACGAGCGAATCAGTAGTGCCACCGTAAGCAATTATCAGGAAGTCCTCGGTGACATCGCGGGACTTGATGACGCCGTTGTTCAGGACGCGCACCTGTTCAAACTTGCTAAAGTCCTGGGAATAACCAAAGCTCTTCTCGCCAAAGAGTTTAAAAAGAAAATGGAGGCTAACGCTGTATCCGAAGAGGGAGAGTCTAGCGGCACCAAGACGGCACTGTTTCCCGGTCTGGTTGACCTGGTCAAAGACGAAGCGGGGAAAATCCGCTATCTCATCAAGCAGGACGATGGGTTGCACTTGGCTGATACGTGGACTGATCCCGATGGCTATACCTGCATCCCGCCGGGTCAGAGGAATCTCGAATTTCAGCTTGCAAATGCCTCACGCGTCATGAGTCTTTACGAGGACACTGACGATCATCGACTATACGAGGACCTGAAGGCTTTCTTTAAGCGGTTTTCGTATCTCGACGACGAGGTGTGGCCGATCATTATCCTGTCGGTCTTTCTCTCTTACATTCAGGACCACCACGATGTTCGCTACATCCCCGGAATCTACTTCTACGCTGTGGCAGAGCGCGGAAAGAGCCGCACGGCGAAGACGATGCTGGCAACTTCGTACAGAGGTATTCACCTTCTGGATATCAGGCCCGCAAACATCGTCAGGTTTTCTGAGCGACTGAACGCCACCATTTTTTTCGACGTGACCGACCTCTGGAAATCAGCTGAAAAGGGCGATGGCTGCGATATTTTGCTCGGTAGGTTCGAGAAGGGTACAAGAGTTGCCAGGGTTCTCAATCCCGACAGAGGCCCATTCGACGACCAGACGTTCTTCAGCGTTTACGGCAGCACCATTTTTGCGACCAACGAGCCGGCTAACGCGACCTTCGAGAGTCGCTGCCTGTCAATCACCATGCCGAACATGCCCGGGGAATACGAGAACCTGAGCCCGGACATGGGACTACCCTTCAAAGACAGGTTGACTGCCTGGAGGGCGAGAATGATGGACAAGCATCTTCCCCGTGTTGAAGCTATACCCGGTATAGGTGGCAGGATCTGGGACATCAGCCTACCGCTTTTCCAGTTGGCGCTGATGGTTGCTCCTGAGACGTTCGACCAGATAAAGAAGGCAGTCCTTGGGATGGCGGGACTGAAGGTCGAGAACAAACGGGATACTCTCGAAGGGAAGATTGTCGATGCCATTGATAAGTCGGTTGACCGAAGGGCTCCTGAAATGTCAATGGCAGCGTAAAAGTGTACCAGTTACGGTAATCGAAAAGTGTACCACCCCCTGTTAGAGAATTGCTTGGTCCAGGGATGTTGCCGTTGAGTCACCTCCTTTCTCGGAGAGTGTCTTGGCGAA
>NZ_BLXW01000068.1:0-5641 GCF_054784495.1 Geomonas sp. Red276 | reverse complement strand
AGTTTAAGCAGTTCGGATTCTTGCAGAAGTTGACTTGGATGCCAGCGGCTTCCAACGGGATACGCGGTGGCCCCTCTCCGTTTGTAGAAACAGACATAACAAAACCCCCCTAGCCGCTTAGACTAGGGGGTTACGGGTAATTGTCAAGATTTTTTCAACACGTTAGGTAAACGGCTTGGGTCGGAACCGGGTGCCTTTTCTATATTGGTTGCGGGGACAGGATTTGAACCTGTGACCTTCGGGTTATGAGAGCCTGACACAAGCTAAAACCTGCTCATATCTGATACTTACACCCTCCCCACACCATAGTTTTCTAACAAAGGCTTTAGCTATCTGCGTCAATTCTGCGTCAATTCAAACTATGGTAACTGTCCAATATGGCGGCTGCATGTGCAAGCTTGTCAGGTGCCAAGTGTGCGTACCGTTCCGTTACCTGTATGCTGCTATGCCCCAACCATTCCTTGACCACGTACAGGTCAACGCCCTTGTTCACGAGTCTGGTAGCACAGGTATGCCGTAAGGCATGTAAGACGAATTCAGTGTCTTTGTCAAGATGCATCTCCTTCCTTACCCAGGCCCAAGCCTTGCCAGCCTGATATATGGTGACGGTGAAGGGCTTGACCTTGTGGGTTGCCTGTCGTGTCTTGAGGATGGACCGTACCCTATTGGTCATAGGTATGCTGCGTGGCCTGTCACCCTTGTTGACCCAGATGGATATAAGGTTCGTCTCATAGTTCACATCATCATACCGCAGGTTGAGCATTTCACTTAACCGGCACCCGGTATCCAAGAGCACTTCAACCAAGTCAGCGATCTCATAATAGAACCCCCTCCTACTGCCATGATTTGTCTCACGTAACAGCTTGATAGACCGATCCTCCTCGTTCTTCGCCAATACACGGATACGTCCCTTGGCTTGCTTCTTAAGGTGAATGAAGTCCCATTCCTGCCTCTTGTACCGGAGTATGGTCTTCAACACCTCAAGGTAACGGTTGACAGTAGCAGGCTTGACCTTGGTAAGCTCCAGCTTGAACATTAGCGTTCTAACTACATCCTCGTTGATCGTGTTCACCGGCACATCGCCAATAAGGGTAATCAACCTCAGTGCTCGGGTACGGGACTGCTTACCGTCCTTGTTGTTTTTCCACCGTGTCTGATATACCTGCTCGATAGCATCGGACAACAGGGTACGTGCTGCTACCTCCTGCGGTGTCATGCTGGCCTGCTCCATCAACTTCTGTCGTTCCATTGCCTCAGCGTGCTTAGCTTCCTTCTTGGTAAACTTCCCTGTACTCTTGAACACACGGGTTCCGTTAACGGTGAAATTCATGTAGAACACACCTTTGTCGCCTCTCTTATAGACGGACATGGTACTACCTCCTTGCATTGCAGGCACAAAAAAAGGAGCCATTGGCCCCTGTTACCTGACTTGTTTATGTTGTTGTATTGAGCCAGCAGATTAGATAGTTTTATTACGCGATTCAGCGCGCATATTTGCCCTACAAAAGCACTTTAGCTTACAGGACATGGGACAGCATGGATTCTAACCAAAACATTAAACTAAACTACTATTTGTGACGTTGGGAATATTGTGATTTAATGCAGGCAGGGTATTGCTGGTAGGGATTACTGCGAGGTTGGTTATGCTGTGGTTTCATCGGTAACAGTATCGTCATCACCTCTTTTTCTGTTAGACCAACATTGTATAATAAAAAAGTCAACCCACAGACTAGGTTGACTTTATTTTCAACTTACAAACAAAATTAATCAGTAAGCAATCTTACTTTTGATAATATCTAAAGCATTTTCACGCTCGGATTTTTTTAGAAATCTATAAGGTATGGCATATGTATCCCTATTTGCTAATACAATTTTACGTTTCTTTCCAGAACGCTCTAAATCAATAACATCTGTTAGAAGTATTTTTTTCTTAGGCGAAATAGGCCTATAAATGAACTCAAGGTAATCATCGGTTATTTCGAGCGCTGGTGTGGTTGAATACCTATATGCAACATAACACATTAGCAAAGATATAATAAGCTGCATGGCAGAGTTAACCTGACGCCCCATCATGAAATTAAGAATTGAATTAAATAAGGACATTACACCTGTAACCCCATACATACAAGCCCACAAAGGTGAAGCCATAAACTTAATCCCATTGCCATCAGACATAAACCCTCCGTATTGAATTCAAAGGATAGTTCGAGACCAATCTGCCCAAGATATGGACGATAAGCAGGTATACCATAAAAGAATGCTGGCATAAAAGCATTTCCACAAACAAACATTAAACGACGCAACCTCAGCAGCCAGAAACGACCCCGGGGTTCCGAATTTTACTTCTGGGTCCCATACTTCAGATATTACCCAGTCTGGACTCCTGTATATATAAAAAATGGTTGGGGTCCCACAGTTTCCCCATCAACCTACCTGCTGTAAAAAAATGAGCTGCCTTTGCCATGTCGCTCAGATCACCAGGATGCTCATTTACGTGATTTCAGCTATTTAGGCAAAAGTGTTGCAAGTATTGAACAACCACTGGAGAACGGTTAATCTACCAGAAACAAAACCACAGGCACCCCAAGTGCCATATGTAACCGGTGTACGCTAAGAGACCATCGAAGCAACCACCTAACAATGTAGACGCTGACACTTCCAGTGTACATTACGGGACTATCCCGTGGCACCAGTCAACTTTACCTGTGACAGTGCCGGTATATTACCAGTAGCATCATAGTCCATTAACCGCTCCACCAGTGCCCAATCGTTTATGGTAGTTGGATCATAATAGAACTGTGAATACTCGGGTTCGTTAAGGTAATCACTTTTGTATGTTAATTCGGAGTATTTTATTTTTATAATGCCCTTGATGTCAGTCATACAGTTCAGTTCATTAGCATAGTAATACTGGTACGCTGACACCATTGCTGTATACAGTTCTTCGTAGTGTATTGTTGGACATATAAAACTGTCGTGCACCGACAGCACAGGGATATCCTTGTCCATTAGCGTGGAAATGACACGTTCGGCAATTTGCGAATCATGGTACATCGTCTCCAGGCCAATACATGCACCATCAGCGTTAAGGTATTTAGCTATTGGCTCGTGGTAGTCCCTGAAGTCAGATAATACTTGTTTCAGGTTAGGTATATTAGAAGGGTAATCTGATTTGTTATAATTGATATCCCATTGAAGCGACTTAAGAGCTTTTTTCTCCGTTGATGCATTCATTACTGACAACAGGAGCTTCTTAAACATGTTCCGTGTCTTATTGTCATCATTATAGTCTGGCAGCGTGTAAGCATCCTTTCCTTTAAGGCCATAGTTGATTCCTTCCATGGCGTACAGTATATGCACACTGATTCCACTATAGTCACACTCCACTACTTTCTGATTGTTTAGGATTAGCCTCTGCCTAAGCTCACTCGGCAGCCCCATCCAGAAGCCACCGTAATACCGTCCACCCTGCCTAAATGATTCATTATTGAATATCCGCCTGACTTTCTTAGCTGTTAGGTCAACATATAGGGTCTTCTCTGGCACGAGCCCATCATGATGCAGGTCAATGTATGTCTTTTGCAGAAAGTCGTTGTAACGCTCAATCTGCAACCTCATGCCATTGGTTTCCTCAGTATCAACATAGTCCATTGGCTCTTTATCTGAGTCCCTAAGCAGAACAACCTCTACCTCTTCAACCTCATGGACCATATCCTCAGTAAAATGGTACTGGCCGACTAGCAGGTCTATCAATTTGGCGGTGGCACGAATGCGGGAGCACCTACCCTGCTTGGCCACCTTATCGAATGAAAATGAAAGGGGTTTGGCATACCCCTCTTTTATAAGACCATCGATCACCTTCATCAACGGGCGGTAGCTTATACGCTGTCTGTTGTATCTGAAGATTAGCTTGTAATTGCCCGTCCCCCTTGAGTACCCGATCCACTTGTCAGGATCAAGCAAGTAGGTCTTATAGAGATTTAAGACCACCATGCCCATGTGCTCCACGGCCCGGTCAAGGTTATAACCGATCTCTTCGCATAGGTGGCTTACTGCCGCTGCAACACGGTCATCAGTACTGCACAAGTGAATATTGAACGGACAGGAGTTATTGTAGTCGGGCTTAGGTTCCTCAAGATCACCGAACAAGGTCCAATCGAAGTCTTCTAAGCTTTCCTGTATTAGTTGGTATTCTTCCGCATCCATAGTAGCCTCGCATCGCATCGATAAAAAAAGGGAGCCACAACTTATGACTCCCTTCCTCTTCTTCTTTTTATAGCTTCTAGGTGATATTAGCGTTTTGGGTCAACTTAACCCAGGTGGCTGCGGTCTCCATGTCAGGGGCACGAAAGCTGAGCTCACCTACTACGGTAACTGCGCCTTCGAACGTTTCAGTTACTTGGGCAGAGGAAATGACCAACGTACCTCCTTCCCCTTTGGGCAAGCCTGTGATTATTGCGAACGGTCCTTTGGCTATCATACTTGCCCCCTATGCCGTAGCCACAACTACGCTGTCGCTTTCCATCCTGGCATCAACCTCTTCCTTGGACACCTTGATGCCTGCTGCCTTCGCCTTCTCCACAAAGATCAGGTTCTTGATGGAGGCCCTACGCGCGGAAAGCTTCTGTTTGCGCTCCATATCTTCCAACTTTGCCAACCTTGCTGCGTCCACCTGTACCATTTCTGCGTTCATCGTTTTCTCCATTTTGTGTTGCATTACAGGACCATATGCCCCATAATCACCACGGTTAGTGTTGCTCACCGGCATCATTTGACCACTACCCCTTTAGGACTTTCGCAGAGTCCTCTAGGGGTTTCCTCTTTTGTACCTACTTACAAGCAAACTGTATCACCTCCTCGCTTCATTCTATACTCTGTTAGCTGCACTCTAGATATCAAGTTCAACACATTTGAAGTCCTTCAACTTAGCCTCTGCTTCGGCCAACAATTTTGATGGAAGGTTCAGCTTGGTCACCTCAAGATACTCTTTATAGATATTGTAACTATAAATGGAAGTTCCGCTTCCATGCTGCTCCTCAATTCTATACAGCAGATAGCTACCTTTCCTTGTTTCAAACAGCTCGTAATCTACAACCTTATCATCAAAGATATCATGGCGCCCTGTTCCCAGTAAGCGTCCAGTGAACTTGACATACTCCCCACTACTGATATCCCAAGCGTCATCCTTGCTACCTACCCAAAGCCGAATCTCAACTAGCTCCTTGCCTCTATCTTCCTTCTCATGTACGAGTTTCTTTAAAGCATCTACTATGAATCCAGATATTGATTCCCCTATGTATTCCTTAGCCTTCTCGTAGACCGGGACATCTGCATCCGCGATATAAAAATTCTTTCTTGGCACCTTGGCCTCCCTTCCCGTGTGGCGATGAGATGACTATACACACACTACCCACCTAGCGCAATCATTTTTTGTAGATGCTCAAAAAAAACTGTACACCCCACCCCACCTTCCTCTTGCCAACCATCTACCGGCACACTACCCAACGAGTGTTGTCAACCGCCAAGGTTATTTGCCACCCCCGTCGCCAAAGTTATTTTCCAGTTTAAGCGGTCAGCGGGAGTTCCTGAGTTAAGTTGTCGTGGTCTTCTGAGGGCGGCTCCTCCTGCGGTATGACTCCCC
>NZ_BLXW01000067.1:0-7242 GCF_054784495.1 Geomonas sp. Red276 | reverse complement strand
GGCCTGACTGGAACTGGAAACGATTCTTCACGGCAGCCTCCTCGGATGGAATGTGCCGTGATTATATGAACCACCTACGACGTAATATGTCGCGCTTGTCTTCCAGCGGAAGATTGGCGCTAATCAGGTTAAGTTATGAGGCCCACATCACCCAGGGCGATCCCGCCCTCCAGGAGAGCTGGAATCATTTCGGGTTTTACAAGAAACCGACCATGCATATGAGCGGCTTCGCGTCGGGCCAGAACTACCACCTGAGGTTCCGCCTCATCTGTTCCAAAGGCGAAGGCCCCTGGTCCCCCACCCACACCTTCACCTCCACCTGACCTCTCCTCCCCGCGTGCCCTTGACCGGCATAAGCTGTTCGATCAAGGGCACGTGGTACGTTTCCCTTTTCCGTCATGTCCCCCTAAGGTGGAGTTTATCACTTGAAACTTCGGGAAAATTCCTATAAGCATGGAACATGGCTTTCGGGATCTCTCTTAAATACCGGACATATCTGCTGCCGTTACTGCTGACGGTCTCGATATTCTTCGTCTGCCAAGGGATCCACGTTCCCACCCTTTCCGGCCTTAACCAGGCGACGCTGTCCAAAGTATGTAAACCGAAACCTCATTCGGTGGTCCTCGTCAAGGACCAGATAAAATCCCCTCCGTCGAGGGGTCTGAAAGCTGCTCCCCATTTCGGCCTGAGCCGTGAGATCGGCCTTGTCCGGCGTGAGGCTTTCTCACTGCCAGCCGCTACTCTCCAATCCCATTCCGCCCTCTCACCCCTTTATTCTGCCGTCCACTCCAGGGCGCCACCTGCTTCTGCCTAACCCACCGAACTCCTAGCTCCACGGCACCCCTGCCCCCTTGCCCTCGCCCGCGAACGAGGGGGAAGAACGCTCGCTCGTGCTCATTCGTGCACCACGTCATTGACGGGACGAGGCCCCCCACCGGACAACGACAGCCTGCTCGCATCATGCGATGCCTCCTGTCTTCTCGCGGACGAGTGTCTCTTGCCGTTCCTTGCCAACTGCACGGAAAAGGGGCTGCCCGGAGTTGGCCACCATTGGGTCTTTCAGCAGAATTCCGTGCGTTTGGCGAGAACGTCCTCTGATCCTCTTCCTGCCATCACGACACGGAAAGCCAGCTTACAGGAGGCAATACGTGCAGTTGATCAAGAAAACAGACATAAACTTCATTGCGAAAAGAAGGATTTTCTTCTTAGTTTCGGCCGTGATTTCCTTGGTGGGGATTATCGGCCTGGTCCAGATAGCGAGGAATGAGGCCAACATGGGGATCGACTTCTCGGGTGGCACCTCCGTCCAACTCGAATTCCGCCAGCCGATCTCCATCGAGAAGGCGCGGGATGTCCTGGCCCGCAACCATCTCAAGGAAGCGAACCTCCAGGAGGTTCAGGAGGGGAACAAACTCCTGGTCAAGGTCGGCAAAACCACGTTGAGCACAGGAAAAGTCGCCGACACCATCGCGGAGGTTTTTATGAGGGAGTTCCCGGAGAACACCTTCGTGGTGGCAAGCTCCTCGGAAGTCGGCCCCTCGATCGGGGAGAAACTTAAGAAAGACACCTTGGTCGCGGTGGGGATCTCCATGCTCGGGATTGTCATCTATATAGCCTGGCGCTTCGATTTCAGATTCGGGGTTGCGGCCACCATCGCCACCCTGCATGACGTTCTCGCCATGGTCGCCGTCTTCTACATGCTTAACAAGGAGATCAACCTTCTTTTCATCACGGCACTGTTGACGGTAGCCGGGTACTCCTTGACCGACACCGTGGTGGTGTTCGACAGGATCAGGGAACAGCTGTCCAAGAACCTGAACGATCCGATAGCCAAGGTATTTAACAGGGGCATCAACGAGGTCTTGTCGCGGACCGTAATCACCTCGCTGACGACCTTCCTTGCCGCGACCTCCCTGCTGCTGTTCGGCGGCGAGGTCATTCATGATTTTGCCTTGGCCCTGGTGGTAGGTATTGCCGTCGGTACCTACTCCTCGATCTTTGTCGCCAGCCCCATCGTCTTCGAATTGGAAAAAGGCACGGGAAAGGTCGCCGCTGCGCCTTGATGCGGAAACGGCTTCCACTCCGTATGCTCCGGGGAGGCGTCAGCGCGCCTCCCCGAATTTCGGTAACATGAAAAAAGGAGTAACCTGATGAAGGGGAAACAACACGGGGAGACCTCGGTTTCCCGGGAGGAGCCATGAATCCGTTCTTCAGCGCCATTGTCTACGCAGCGCTGCAGCAGCGTATCACCTGCAGCCACTGCGGCTCATATGACCATCACAAGCGAACCGGCCACCGCAACTTCCGCTGTAACAGTTGCCACAGGGAGTTCACCTTCGAAGCGAGTCAGACGATACAAGGACCATAGCCATGCTTAAAGATCTCCGTGGTCAGTGGCGGCAGCACGTTGCGCTGGATATTGGGACGGCCACGATACGCATCGCGTCGGGAACCGCTCCCTTCATGGAGCGTCCCTCTCGAATCGACTGCAAAAGGGGACTGCGCGACGGCGTCGTTGTCGATTGCGAAACGATCGTCGAGATAGTGAAGCCCCTCCTGGAGCGCACCCGGATGTTCGGCGTGGTGAAGCCCCGCGTCCTGGCGTGTGCCCCGAGCGATGCGAAAAAGGACGAGAGACAGATGCTGATCGACTCACTGCTGAGGGCAGGAGCCGCGTCCCTTTCAGTAATCCCTGAACCGCTCGCCGCCGCTATCGGCTCCGGATTGGACGTTTCCTCTCCCTACGCGCAGATGGTAATTGATATCGGAGAGGGGGTCACCGACTGCGCCGTCCTGCGCGCTAGCAAAATTGCGGCGACCTGCGCCATCAGAAAAGGGTGTGGCCGGATGCGCAACGCCATCGTGGTCGCCGCTTTAAACTCCGGATGCGCAGGTTTCACCGAAGCGGACGGAGACGCATTACTGGAGAGCTGCGGCCTGCTCCCTTCACCCAACCTCGCCGGAAGCGTAATGACAGCCAGCGTATTGCTACCGGTGGTGGAAGAGATAGCCGACACCGTCGACTCCTTCCTGCGTAACCTGCCTGATGAGATCGGATGCGAGATCATTGACAGCGGGATCTGTCTTACGGGTGGAGGAGCGCTCGTCCCCGGAATGCGCGCCTACCTGGAGCAACGCACCGGCATCAGCGTGAAAACCGCGCACACCCCACTGGCCTCTGTGGTGGAGGGGGCACGCGCCATCATGCCGGTCGTCACATCTCTCAACGAGTGGACCCGGTTTTGAGAGGTTGAGGCGGGGAAGGGTTGCAGAGGGGCGGGAGTGAAAAGGATCAGGGACATTCTCCCGGCCAGCAATTCTATCTCACACCCACGGCACGGCATAACTTTCGTTATACCTATAACCTGCGGCATACCCGGCACACCGGCCTGAAATCCTTGGCATTTTACCCCTCGAACCGCTCCACTGCCCTCCTCAGGTTATAACCTTTCATCGCCCGCCCCTCCTCTGCCATCCCTATTTGTATACGGTTTTCAGGACGTTACCTCCCCCGCCATCCTTGGTACATGGCTTGCTATCTTCTCTCGGCCCTTGAACAACCTGTCGGTCATGCGATAAACGCCGGCCGCGGCAAGGGAATTACATGGATCGTGAAGGAGGAAGTGATGTCGAGCAGCATCGGTGTGGTGCAGGCAGGTTCAATCAGCAAGAAACGCGCGTTCTTTGGCTCCCTGCTGTTCAGGGTGAGCGTCGGCATGATCATCGGCGTCCTGATCGGCTACCTGGCTCCGGAGAGCGCCAAGGCGCTCAGGCCGCTCGGCACCGGTTTCATCAAGATGATCCGCTTCGTCATCGCCCCCATCGTCTTCGGCACCGTGGTGGTCGGTATCGCCAAGATGGGTGACATGAAGAAGGTCGGCCGGGTCGGGGTAAAGGCCCTCCTGTATTTCGAGTTCCTCACCACCTTCGCCATGATCATCGGTCTGGCCATGGTCAACTGGCTTCAGCCCGGGACCGGCATCAACGCCGACCCCAAGACCCTCGACGTCGGACAGATCGCCAAGTTCACCGAGGGGGCCAAGCACCTGAGCACCTCCGACTTCCTGATGAACATCATCCCGGAGACGGTCTTCGACGCCTTCACCAAGGGAGATATCCTGCAGGTCCTCTTCTTCGCCGTCCTCTTCGGCGCCGGCATGGCCGCCCTCGGCGAGAAAGGGAAGCGGGTGGTCGAGCTGATCGACGATGTCACCCAGGGCTTCTTCAAATGCATCCACTACATCATGCAGCTCGCCCCGATCGGCGCCGGCGCCGCCATCGCCTTCGCGGTGGCCAAGTTCGGCACCAGCACCCTCTCCGGGCTCGGTGAGCTCCTGCTCGGCGTCTGGGGAACCGCCCTTCTCTTCGTGGTGATCATCCTCGGCATCGTCTGCAAGCTGGCCGGCTTCAGCCTCTGGAAGCTCTTCAAGTACGTGAGCGAGGAGTTCTTCATCGTCATGGGGACCTCCTCTTCGGAGACCGTGCTCCCGCGCCTGATGTCCAAGCTTGAGAACCTCGGCATCGAGTCGGGGGTCGTCGGCCTCGTGATCCCGACCGGCTACTCCTTCAACCTGGACGGCACCTCCATTTACCTCACCATGGCCGCCGTCTTCATCGCCCAGGCTTTCAACATCAAGCTCACCATCGGGGAGCAGCTGACCATCCTGCTGGTGCTCCTGCTGACTTCCAAGGGGGCCGCGGCGGTTGCCGGCGGCGGCTTCATCTGCCTCGCCGCCACCCTTTCGTCGCTGCACACGCTGCCGGTCTCCGGCCTGGTCCTTCTCCTCGGCGTGGACTGGTTCATGGCGACCTGCCGGGCGCTCACCAACATGGTCGGCAACGCGGTGGCCTGCGTGGTGGTGGCCAAGTGGGAGAAATCGGTGGACAACGAGCGATTGCAGGCTGTCCTCTCCGGGAAGTACACAGCTACTGCGCCGGGCACTCCGGATACCTCCATGGAGGCGGACGACGACGATGCCGAGGGAGTGGCTTCCCCTACCCCGGCCTGATCTATTCGCTGCCATGTAATACCATCATCGAGGGCGCCGGAAACGGCGCCCTTTCTTTTTATCCTCTACGTATCAACCCCATCCTCACCCTGTCCCTCCCCTTGAAGGGGAGGGAACCTTCAGGCATCCCCTCGCCTCTTCAAACCTCCCTCACCCCTGCCCCTCTACCCTAAAGGGGCGAGGGGGTAACGAAAAGCCTGCCCTAAAGGGGCGAAGGGTAAGAACCCGCGCCTAACGAGCTGAAAAATAAACCGATGTCTTGTGCTTTCCGGACCCACAACCACCCGTCTCCACCCAATGCCTATAACCATGGTTATAACCATAACCATGGTTATAGAGGCATTTTATACCGTACTCTTCCGCCCTAAGCCCGTCTTCACCCGCCTGCCACTTAACGCAGGTTATACCCATTCGACCCCGCCGGACCTGGCTACCGTATACGACAACGCCCTGCCCTCCCTGCATCCCCTGCCTGCGCCCTCCCTTGGTATGTTAGTTGCTAACGTTGTTCTAAATATTAAAACGGCCGGGAAGGCTCCGGCCTGATCCATCGATGTTGATCCGGTGACGTTATTGCTGTCGCTAACCATACGCTGAAAAGGAGATCACCATGAGAGGGAAGAAGTTTTACCAGCATCTGTACGTACAGGTACTGACCGCTATTGCAATCGGCGTGGCCTTGGGGAATTTTTACCCCGAGGCCGGCGTCGCCATGAAGCCGTTCGGCGAGGCCTTCATCAAGCTGATCAAGATGATCATCACCCCGGTCATCTTCTGCACCGTGGTCACCGGCATCGCCGGGATGGACGACATGAAGAAGGTCGGGCGCGTCGGCGCCAAGGCCCTCCTCTACTTCGAGATCGTCTCCACCCTGGCCCTCTCCATCGGCCTCGCAGTGGTGACCTTCCTGGCGCCGGGTGTCGGCTTCAACGCCGACGTGAGCAAGATCGACACCAAGGCGCTGGCCACCATCACCACCCAGGCCAAATCGACCAACACCGTGGAATTCCTGATGAACATCATCCCCTCCTCGGTGGTGGACGCCTTCGCCAAGGGTGACATCCTCCAGGTGCTCCTCTTCGCGCTGCTCTTCGGCTTCGCCCTCTCCGCCATGGGCGAGAAAGGCAAGCCGGTCTACCAGTTCATCGACCGCACCGCCCACGCCTTCTTCGGAGTGGTCAACTACATCATGAAAGCCGCCCCGATCGGGGCCTTCGGCGCCATGGCCTTCACCATCGGGAAATTCGGCGTCGGCTCCCTCTCCAAACTCGGGGCCTTCATGGGGTGCTTCTACCTCACCTGCCTCCTCTTCATCTTCGTGGTGCTGGGGATCATCGCCAGGATCTGCGGCTTCAACATCTTCAAGTTCATCGCCTACATCAAGGAAGAGCTCCTCATCGTGCTCGGCACCTCGTCCTCCGAGTCGGCCCTTCCCCGCATGATGGCCAAGCTCGAGAACCTCGGCTGCACCAAGTCGGTGGTCGGCCTCGTCATCCCGACCGGCTACTCCTTCAACCTGGACGGCACCTCCATCTACCTCACCATGGCAGCCGTCTTCGTGGCCCAGGCCACCAACACCCACCTCACCATTACCCAGACCATCACCATCCTGGCCGTCCTGATGCTGACCTCCAAAGGGGCCGCCGGCGTGACCGGCAGCGGCTTCGTCACCCTGGCCGCCACCTTCACCGCCATCCCGAGCATCCCGGTCGCCGGCCTTGCCCTCATCCTCGGCATCGACCGCTTCATGTCCGAGGCCCGCGCCCTGACCAACCTGGTCGGCAACGGTGTCGCCACCGTGGTGGTCTCCCGCTGGGAGAAAGAGCTCGACATGGACCGCATGAAGGCCTGCCTGAACGGCAAAGTCCCCATGGAGGTTGTCGAAACGGTCGTCGGGCTGGAGCCGCAGGAAGAGTACTGATCCTTACCGCGGTGATTCGCTGAAAGGGGCGTCACGGGAAACCGGGACGCCCCTTTTTTATGTTCTATTGCGGCCCTCCCGTTCTCACATTTGGAACGACGTTCTCTTTTTCCGTTTTAAAATGGCCCCAATACGCCCCTCGTCTCCGGTCAAAGCCCGCCGCCAATAAAACAGCACAAAAGAAAACCTGATTAGCGCCAATCTTCCGCTGGAAGACAAGCGCGACATATTACGTCGTAGGTGGTTCATATAATCACGGCACATTCCATCCGAGGAGGCTGCCGTGAAGAATCGTTTCCAGTTCCAGTCAGG
>NZ_BLXW01000066.1:0-7976 GCF_054784495.1 Geomonas sp. Red276 | reverse complement strand
GATCGCTAAGTGGAAAATGAGGTTGGCGACGGTTGCAGCCAAACTGGAAAATTAGGCTGGCGACGGGGGTGGAAAATTCGGTTGGCGACAACCCCCTTCAAACTGGCAAATTACCATGGCGCTCGACACCAAGGGGCTGCGCCTCTTCACCTATGGGTAGTGGAAATCAACACTACTACCATAGGAGCTTACATTTCCAGAGATGACCTCACCCCAGGAATTATTGCAGTAAATGACACACTGATAAACACTGTTAGCAAAAAGATCTACTCATTTAATGGATCTATTTCAACTATATATGACGATAGTGCTGGCATCATAGCGAAGGCCGGATACATGGTCGGTGACCCTATATTTGCCCAGTTTGGTGTCAACTTCCAAGGTTCTGGTTATTATGTCTTAAATAATGGCAACACCGAGATTGCAAAAGAGCCTGCGATGACAAATGATGTACATTCCTACTTTTATGCAAATTTGACATCTGGGACTATGCTTTCTGTGATGAATGGTGGTTTGAATAATGGCGCAAATGATATAAAGGAATACCATATCGGTTACAATGAAAGCGGACCTGCAGGCAACACAAGTGTATTGATAGGGGGTACCGGTAATTCTAGTTTCACTGTGTTAAAAGAATCACAATTACTCACTGATGTCCAAAGTTGGTCAGTTGGCGACCATTTAAAGGGCATTATTTATGCCTGTAGTGATAAAAGTTCATCAGTAATGTGGGCGGACCTCACGCTAACAGAAATCAAAGACATACAACAATAAGGGTCTTCAGAAGAAATGTTTGAGAATTGGCGGATGTCAACTTTTACCAAAAAATTGGCATTGGCAGAAACGCCGTAACCCTTACTACGACAAGGAGTTACGGCGTTTTGCGTCCTAAGGAGAACATAAGGGCGATTTTTGAATCTCAAGTCTTAGAGGTATCCGGTAAAACTTGCTATTTGGAGTCCTTTAGGAGGTGGCCCGATCCGAACCTTTTAACGTGCTATAAATTTCGTTTCTGAGACATCCCCTACTGGCTCCAGGTGACCGCGTGATGTGCAATCGAGACAACCAGACGGTTATAGAGCTTTTCCGCTGGGCTTCCTATTTGGCTCCTCGGGCTGAATCCGGGGAAGATGCTTTTGACGTGGTGAAGGGCCAACCGGACGGCAGCGGTCTTATCACCTGCCGACCGGGCCAGGAAGTCTAAGGCCAGGGTGCGGGAAGGCAGCAGGGCGTCTCTCGCCTCTAGGGCTACCCTCTCCAGGTGTGGGTGATTATCCGTTATCATGTTGTTCTCCTATCGGCCCATACCCTGACCAGGACCAGGGCGAGAAGTGGGCCTCAAAATGGAAATTGTGCCGTGCTGGCAATCGCCAGCGGGTGGCTGGGCCGGGTGGATGGTGACTGGCATAGCTCTCTTTAAAAGCCAGTCGGCATCCGCGCCAGGATCGCCGCGACGAGGGGATTAATGGTCAGGGGCTGACAGGTGGTACAGTGCAGTTGCTCCTGCGGCCAGTCCGCTTTGAAGAGGTGCCCGCAAGCCGGGCACCTGCGGATGTATGCGGGGATCTTCACGGCCTACCTCATCGGACGTAACCGGAGTGCCAGGTATCAGCCTGGGGCGGGTTCGTGACCCATTGGGGAGGTCCTTGCTTCGGGCTGAAGCTCTTGGCCTGGGGGGCCTGGTAGGGCTGCACCCGGAGTTCTGCCGTTGCCCCTCGGATGACACCCGAAACGACCTCCAGGAGTTCCCCGGAGCCGGTCTTGAGCACCCGCCCGGTCAGTCCCGCGAATCTCCGGGGAACGGTCAAATAGTTACCCTCATGCTTCAGGATCGGGAGGCGCGTGGAGGTCTGAGCCAGCCTCACGGAAGCCCCCTGTTGGCCTTGCGCCTCTTGCTTCTCCATCACGGCGGCAGTGCCGATGACCGGGGCTGTGAGGGCTACCTTACACCCTGCTTTCACTTCGAACGCCAGCACGACCAGGGTGTAACCCTTTCCCTCGAATTCCTGCCCGTGTAACAAGGGCGTGGCGTGTTCGAACATGGCCGATTTAAGGTCATCGGTGACGATGGCCTGATAGGATTTCTCACTGTTGGCGAGGCGAAGGGGAGCGCCGTATTGGGCAATGTCGCTGATCCTCTTGGAGGTCAGGGCGGCGAGTTCAGAATGGATGTGGTCGAGTTCTTCGATGTTCATGGATGATCTCCTAAGAGTGACGTTTGAGGTACCCCCGATGTTTGCACCCTCGGGGGTGGGGTCCGGTAACCAGCCGGGGCGGGAAGGAGCCGCCGCAATACAAACTTTTGAAAGGCTTAGTAACCAGCCGAGTACCACGTCTTTAACGCGCTGTTGGGCGGGGGCGGTGCGGTCGGCTGGCACTGGTTGTCCGAGGGGAAAACGCTGATGTCCTCGGCTGAGGGGTATTTCCTACGGACCATGCCGTAGGCTACCTTGCCCGCCTCTGCCGGTGTCGCACCTGGGCAGGGGAAAGAGCCTGTGGTACGAGTGTTGTCGTGGAATATGACGATAAAATCGACCATGTAGAATGGCCTCTGTACGTTATCCATTGCAGCACCCCATGGTTTCCAGCATCTTCGTGAAATGCTGGATGACGTTAATCATGTCCTGAAGCAGGGCGGGCTGGTCCCGGTGGGCCTCCAGCAATCGGCTGATGTTCTGGCGACCATCGGGCCGGGTGTCGGCCTTGAGGAGGTGAAAGAGGCTCTTGTTGAGGTCGCTGATGGCTCGGTACTCCTTAGAGCCTTTAGGGTGCTGATCGTGAATACGGTCGATTTCAGAGTTGAGGGTTTCGATGATTTCGGTGTGCATGGTGGTCTCCTGAGTGCCCTTTGGGGTGCGGTGTAAGTTGCTTTAATTATTGAGGTGGTGGAAATGGGTGACAGATAATCATAAGGGTCCATTTCCAAGCTGAGGTCTAAAACGCAGGTACTGGCGATGCTCCGGTAAGGCTGTAAAGCATTTCGGCAATCCCCTGTATTTCCTCCGGGGGCGCCCCGGCGAGGTGACGCTTTATCGCTTTTAAAGCCCGGTCGGTGCGGGTCGGTGGAACGAACCAGGGCGAACGGTTACTGTCCGGTCGCTGGCGTAGGAGCTTCACCGCAGGTGCTGAGTCCAGGAACGAAGACCACCACGGAGCAGCGGGTCGGCGGTCCTTCCGCTTCCAACCTGCGACGTGGAACGTGAGGTTTCGGCGGAGCACCCCCAACGTTAGATCGTGGATCGCCTCCCCCTCGGCTATCCGGCGTACAACGTCGGTGGCGGCGGCTCGGTTCCTGATCCTGGCTTCAACCCGTACTGGACCTCGCCGCGTGTAGGCACAGATTGACAGGTCCGAGTCAAGCTCCCCGAAGTACAGGCTCTCTCCCGTTTCCCTCATGTACGTGGGCGGGTTTGGCTCCATCGTCCCAGTCTTCCTGTTCTTCCTGGGGCGGCAGGTCGTGGTGGTGATGCGGTTCTCGTATTGGTCGGAGCGGCTGCACTCAACGATCTCCGCCCACGGCAGAACGCCTCCCGTATCGTCGGCGGCGAGGTCTACGCGAGTAACCCAGCCTCGCCGGGCGACGATCTCGCGGCAAAGGTGTAGAACGTCGAACCCTCCAGCCTCCAGGGCGTCGCCGTGCACGTCGAGGTGTGAGGTTCCCGCGAGGTTACCGGCAACACCGGATAGCTGGATGCTGATAAGCTCTGCACCATGCTCTCCAGTGAGGGTGTAGGACTCCCGGTAGCCGTTCCGGCCACGCGGCAGCTTGACGGCGGCGGGGTCGAGTCCTTCGATGTGGAATAGCTCTTTTGCAAGTTGCGGGAGGTCGGCTGCTGTCATGGCGACCGGCAAGGTAAAGCTGAGGTGGTGGATCTGACAATCGGGCATAGGCACAGTCCTGTAACGGTGGGAATTAGCCAGAGGTGAATTTGGCCTCTACCTATCTATACACATGTCAGGCAGGACATTTTGACAGGGGGCACATACTTTTTCATAAAGGAAGGCGGGAGGGCGGGAACTTGGGTGTAGGCCGGATCACCTGGAGGTGGAACTTGGGGCTGATCCACATGGCGTAGGCGTAGACGAGTTCCTTGACGACGAAGGTGCCGCCGTAGCGACCGGGGGCGGCTTTAATTGGGGGAATTTCCCCCAATTGGATTTCTTCAACCAACTCCTGGGTTTGCTTGTTAGCAAGCCACTCTTTCGGCCTGTGGCGTTCCTCGCCTCCAGCCGCTCTGTGCAGGTCATTGAGGCAGTAGCGGCCTTCCTTGTCCTGCTTGATGGTGTTGTCGCGGATGAGGTGGGAATGGTGAGAACCATACGGCGAAACAAACAGGACTAAACTAGTCCTATTTATCCCCCTTGTTTGCTGACTCTCGAATAGGAGGGTTAGGGCTGAGGGCAAGAATGGTGCGGGTTGGAGGTGGGAAGTAAGGTGCTGATGATAGCACCCTTGCGCAGGGTGGGTGCCTATGGTAGAGTGTCAACAATTTGCCAACAATTTCAACCATACAACTGCGAGCTTTCTTAACAGTATCAGCATGTTATAGAATTGGTGGGCGTTCCCATCTCGCCCACCATTTACAAAGCGATTCCGATGCAAAATAGAAAGGGTGGAGTGCCTATCGGCACCCCACCCTTTTCTGTTTCCGGTTTACCACCGCAACCTCCGCGGTCCTCGGTTCAATTCCGAATCCAGTCTCCAAATTGAAAAGCCCCAGAGGATATATGGGGCTTTTCCGTGAATGGTGGGCCGCGTTGGGATCGAACCAACGACCTGAAGATTAAGAGTCTACTGCTCTACCAACTGAGCTAGCGGCCCATTCTTGATGCTGGATGTGAAAGTGGCGATCCTAAGGGGGGGGCAACCCCTTTGTCCGGCATGAGAGGCCAGCGTCCTGCTAGACGATGAGATCCTGGGAATTAGTAGCCACTTTGTAACTCTAAAGGTTCACTTCTTTTAGCAAATCAAGAGAATCTTTGCAAATGGAAATTATCGATTTTAACGTTCGCGCCTATCGCTATCAACGATACGCCAAGCCGAGACCATCACATCTCCACTTCTTACGGTGAATCCTTCGCCAATGCAATCCGAACCGCTTCGTCGTAGGGTGTCAACCGGAACGGGATCAGTTCCCGGATACGGTTGTCCTTGCAAACAACCTCATTTGCCAGCCCTTCGATAAGCGGCATGGATATTGACGGCTTAACCGGTGTGACCAGCCAGACCCAGTAAGAGGAAAGTTTGGGGGTTAAAACCGGGACAGGAAGGATGAACAGCTTTCTTTTTTCTATGGCGGCAAAGTGCTCCATCATCTCCCTGTAGGTCAGGATATCAGGCCCGCCGATATCGAAGGTCTCTCCTGCCGTGCGCTCATCGTGCAGACATCCGGTCAGGTAGCGGATAACATCGTCAACTGCAATGGGCTGGCATCTTGTGCTGACCCAGCGGGGGGTGACCATCACGGGAAGCCGCTCCACCAGGTAGCGGATCATCTCGAAGGACGCCCCGCCGCTTCCAATAATGACGGCGGCCCGGAGGAAGGTGGTCTTGAATGGTGCTGAGCTGAGAAGGCTGCCGATCTCCATGCGGCTTTGCAGGTGCCCGGAAAGCCTTGAGCCGGTTTCGCCCAATCCGCCGAGATAAATGACGCGTCTTACTCCCGCAGCAGTAGCGGCAGTAATGAAATTGTTCGCGGCGGCCCGGTCCCTGCTCTCAAATTCGGCACGCCCGCCGGCCATGGAATGAACGAGATAATAAGCGGTGTCAACTCCGTCCATTGCCGACGAAAGCGTTTCGGGGATGAGAAGGTCTCCGATGACGGCCTCTGCTCCAACAGGCAGGGAGAGGGAACGTCGCAGCAGGCAGCGGGGGGACACTCCTTCGGCGCACAGGGCTTTCACCAAACGTTGACCGATAAAACCTGAAGCTCCTGTAACCAGGATATTCCCAGCCATGAAAACCTCCCTAATTGCGGGCTCGCAAGAAGTGTATCACAGGAATACTTCGATACTTTGCACGGAATTGCTGGTACAATGGCCGGCATGAGTCCCGACAAGCTGCCTGACGTAGAAGCCGAATTAATCGCCTGCCAGCAGATTCTGGAGGACGATCACTCCGTATTTTCTATTCAATGGGTTGTGATCCCCCGCGAATTTCATTATGCCTTCACCTCTGCCGACCTCCTTGACTTGTACCTTGGCTACATTGAGAAATGTACCTTGAAAATTGTCCGCTCTGTGCGGACCGTCGAGGGAGTCGAGTTTCGCCTGATGACAAGTTCCCGTGCGCTGATGAAGTTCAGTCAGCCTCAGCATATTCAAATTGATGGCGGGGAGAGAACGATACTGCACATTGCCGGAGGGATGCTGGTACAACAGAAGCAGTGTGATAGAGGTCAACTGGAATTCATAGTTGAGGAAACATCGGCCGGCAGCAGGCTGACCTTGAAACTTTCCGACTACTGTCCGCTGCTGCTCGGCAGCAACAAACCCTCTCTCTGGCGGAAATGGCTGTATCGCTTTACCCAGGCCTACATCCACAAGATCGTCACCGTCCGTTTCCTGGCCATGGTCTACCGGAGCACCACCGGGAAGGGAGTAAGGAAGGGTGTAGTCAACATCGTCGTAAGACAAGGGAAAGCGACCTGATTGTCCTTGGCAAGGATTGATGTTCGGACAGAAAAAGGGCGGGGTCAAAGGCACCCCACCCTTTTTCTTTTTCATTTCCGGTTATCCTGGATCTGCGGCTTTACCTCTTTACACAATTCATCCGGCGCGACATGTCGTCGGCGCTGCAGCGATAATTTCCTTTCGGGGTGGCGGCCCTCCAGTCGACGTTGGTCATTCCCCTGTCGACGGCCGAGACGACGACTTCGTCGGGGGTAATGCCCCCCACGTTAAAGGGCCATGAGGCCTACGGGGAGGGACCAGGGGGTGAAACCGGAGGCGGAGAGGCTCCGGGCCCGGACATGGTAGCGGACACCGGGTGTTCGTCCGGGAATCTGGAAGGTGGTCACGACTGAGCGCTCAGGCTCAGGCCAGTCCGCCTCCAGGTCGGGATTGCCGTTGGTTATCTGCCACTCGAAGCTCTTCGCTCCGGGGGGGAGAAGGATCTTGCAGTCCAAACACCCCGTCCCCTTGGAATGGGTGAGCGTGACGACGGGTACCGCTATTGCCACTTTCGCTGCCGGCTTCTTCGGCTCCTGCCTAATCCGGTACCCCGTTCCCTGCAGCTTGGTCACATCTCCTTCGCACGCCATGCTGATGTACTGCCCGATTCCCTGCAGCCCGTCTTTGAGAACTTGGCAGCAGCTGTCCCGCTCGGAGAGCTTGGAAAAATTGCGGTTTCTCACTTCGCGGTCGAGCCCCTCCAGCACGTCGGCCTTTTGCCCCACCTCCTCGAGCGACATGACGCATCCCGGCCAGGGCGGGGGAAAGTGCGGATGATTGGTGAGGCCATTTTTGACCATCCTCGCCTCGGCGACAACGGCCGCCGCCGAATACCGTGTATAGCTGATCAACAGAAGTGGTTTCGCGACCATGTGGGCCTCCAAGCTAGAGTTTAAAATACTTTAATTTGTCATTTCAAATTGTCAACCACCAATCTTTCAAACGCCATCGATTACCTGCCAGCCTCATCCCGCACCGTCAGGATGGGGTTTGTGAATGCCTTCACCAGAGAAAGAGGGGATGCGGTGCGAGCAATGCCGGTTGGCGTGGACAGAGAGTCGGCTGGTCGTCTGAAGGTTTGCAGCTGGCGTCTGAAGGCTTGCAGCTGGTCGTCTGAAGGCTTGCAGCTGGTCGTCTGAAGGCTTGCAGCTGGTCGTCTGAAGGCTTGCAGCTGGCGTCTGAAGGCTTGCAGCTGGCGTCCGAAGGCTTGCAGCTGGCGTCTGAAGGCTTGCAGCTGACGTCTGAAGGCTTGCAGCTGGCGTCTGAAGGCTTGCAGCTGGCGTCTGAAGGCTTGCAGCTGGCGT
>NZ_BLXW01000065.1:0-8047 GCF_054784495.1 Geomonas sp. Red276 | reverse complement strand
AATCCATTCATAAACCCCGTATTATCGCCCCTCAGCTAAAAGAAACCACGTATAAAAATCCAGGTAGCCGTGAGAGCCGAAAGCGGCTTAGCTCAACCAAAGTTTATGCGGCGGCTTCGCGCCGCATAAACTCTGACTCGTTATACACAAATGGTGATTGGGAAAATTATCATTCAAGGCGTAGCTGTAGCTCTTTCCCTTTAACAGTTTCAACTTTTGACGCAGGTGTGCTTTTTTTAGGAAAAGAATTTGCAGCATGTATTTGGGTTGAGGATGAAGATTAAAAGAAGTTGCCAAACACGGGGTACCGCGGAAAGCCGAAGACCCCTTGAACCGTTCGGCTAAAAAAGGAGTCTAAAACAATGGACGAAAAAACCTTCTGGGAAACTGTATCTCTATTTGATTGGGATGAGACAGGCAACGATGATGCAGTTCTTGAACCAGCCATCGAGTCACTCGCATCCATGGAAGCAAACGATATTTTCAAGTTTGAGGATATACTTGCCGAGAAGTTGCATGCTCTTGATACAAGGGAGCATTGCAAAACCTGTTATAAAGGTGAACTTGACCCAGATAATGGAGACGATTACATCTCCGCTGATGATTTCCTTTACAGTCGCTGTGTTGTCGTTGCTAATGGTCGAGATTTTTTCTCTGAGGTGAGGGTGAATCCGACCAAGATGCCCAAGAACATGGAGTTTGAAGCAATCTTATCTCTCGCAGCGACAGCCTTTGAGCGGAAGACTGGAGAATCTTTTGAGCACGTTTCCCCTATAAGCTACGAGAGTTTTCAGAACACGGAGGGTTGGAAGGCCAATAGAGCTACACGCCCTGGAAAGTATACGGGAGAAAACATACCGCCGGGAAATAGACGACCAACATAACCAAAGGCCGAACAGGCAATCCACAGGACCGGCGTTCCGTGGGCCGGTGATTTTCAAAACCGTTGGTGTAGGAAAGATGAAATGAAAGAAGGCTGGATTGACGACGACTACCTGATTCTGTTTGAAGATTTTGAACAGGCCGAAATAACCAAAGGGTACAAGCTCGAAAAGTACCTGCCAGGGTACATGATAACGACAATCCTCGGATGGGACGATTTCATCGTAACGAACTCGGCAGGCGATCAATACCGCGTTCCGGCTGTACCACTTGGGCAGAAGTATCTCGAAAAGTACAAAAAGGCATATTCATCGGGCCAGCTTGAAACTGATAATCGCTATGCTGGAAAAATCAAATGGTATGTCCAACCCATTGTTTTTGGAGGAGATCCGGCCGCGAAAGAAAACATGACGTGGATAGACCTGAAAATGCATCAGGAACTCGTCATCTGGTGGAATGAGAAGTATCGTCAGTTGACAGTGGAGTAATCGTCAATAAGCGGGTCCAACTCAGCTTAACCACAGCTAAGCCTTGAGATGTTCGCGGAGGGGGGGGGGGAATGATATCACTCGACGATCCCAAATGGAAAACAGGTTAAAGGTGGATACGGCACCCAATACGATGCAAGCCATGCCTTACGACAAATTGAGGAGGATACCTCAGTAGATGATGCATGGGAAGAGCTATGGGATGAGCTACACCATCAGGGTGACGTCGGAGAAGCTTCCTATGCAGCCGTTCCTTACCTCGTCCGGATTCAGAAGACTAAATCACATGTCGATTGGAATGTGTATGCTCTCCTTTCAACCATAGAGATCGAGAGGCACAGGAAAGGTAATCCCCCCCTGCCAGGTTGGCTCGCAGAAGAGTACCATCTGGCGTGGGGTGAGATCATCGATGTTGCTATGCGTGATCTGAAGAAGACGGACGATCCCCTCGCTATACGTTCAATCCTGGGGGCTTTAGCCTTAGGGAAG
Organism: Geomonas sp. Red276; assembly: GCF_054784495.1. Lineage (NCBI taxonomy): Bacteria > Pseudomonadati > Thermodesulfobacteriota > Desulfuromonadia > Geobacterales > Geobacteraceae > Geomonas > Geomonas sp. Red276. The sequence goes on along the minus strand of NZ_BLXW01000065.1, from coordinate 6,188 downwards.
CAACAGATCAAGCTGGGAATTTTTATTGCGAATTCTGACGAATCCGAAATCGATGAACTCGTAGAGGATCGTGACGCGTGGTCTGAGCTATACAGCGAACAAGTGGATGCAAAATGACTCCGCTTCGCATTAGATCCGTAAAACCGTTAGTCCAAAGAAGGGAAAGGTCTTATGAAAGGAGTCCTAATCTACATGGCAATAATATCTTCACTTTTAACTCTCTTCGGGTGCAATAAAGTTCCTTCCGCACAAGTCGGCCAAGACAGCGAAGCCCATCATATTACCGCACGACTCAACCATCTCCTGATGCCCCTCGACCGAGGTGACCGATATGAGGACCCACTCAATGAGGCACTTTCTCAAAGGAGGTTGGGAGAAGTTACGGGTGGCGGCACAATGCAGGAGAAGTCAGGTGAGATCGAATTCATCGACATTGAGGTGGATCTGACGGATCTTGACGTCGGCGTGCCTTTTGTTATACGCAAACTCGAAGAGCTTGGTGCGCCGAAGGGCTCAATTCTGCGAATTCATGGGGCCGAACCCCAGAAGGAAATTCCCTTCGGCAAGGCTGAAGGTATTGCTGTTTACCTGGACGGAGTGAGTCTGCCGGAGGAGGTTTACCAAAAATCGGATGTGAACCGCGTTATTGAGAAATTCAACAGTAGACTCGGGAGCCACGGCTCCATGCAAAGCCATTGGCAAGGTCCCCGCGAAACTGCACTGTATCTCTATGGGGATAATGCTGAGAGAATGAAGACACTTATACAGGACGTCTTAGATTCGTATCCCCTCTGTAAAGGGGCAAGAGTCGTAACAATTGCACCAAAGTTCAAAACAACCATGAACTAACTCTGTCAGTAGTTATGCGGAATAGACTATGAGCATTATTCAAACCATCAAAGATTCATGGGGCTGGGGCAGGATCGATCCAGAAGAAGTTGTTGGAGAAAATGACTTCGGTAATCTGATAATTCGTGACACCAAGGGCAGATATTGGCGTTTGTGCCCTGAAGACCTGTACTGCAAAGTTGTCGCAGAAAACAGACCCGAGCTAGATGAACTTTCGCAAAAACAGGAGTTCCTGCACGATTGGTACATGACGTCACTCGTGGAAGAGGCAAATAAACAGCTGGGGCTCCTCCGGCCAGGTTACAAGTACTGCTTGAAGATCCCAGGGGTCCTGGGTGGTGAGTACGGCGGCTCCAACCTTGCAACTATTGCCCTCTGCGAATTGGTGACTGCTTCGGGATACATCGCACGTGAAATTGCTGATCTCCCTGACGGCACGCAAGTACGCCTAAAAATCACCGAATGAATGTCTAACCACGGCGCAGACCTGACGCGACAAAAATGTGCTGCGCAGGTCACGCCGAAGTCAGATGTGAAGGAATAGAAATGGCGAAATTCCTAAAGCTTGAGGATGCTGAGAAAACAGCCTCGCAGCATCCAGATGAATTCTTTATTCCTTCGGCGGAAGAGCGCAAAAATCAGAAAATTGGCAGCTCTGTAAGACTTCACTTCTTACTTGACAGTCCAGGCGAGAATGAACCAAGGGCTGAGCGGATGTGGGTGACTATCACCCAAGAACAAGGGTTGTTTAAGCCTTACAAAGGCACCCTAGAGAACGTCCCTGTTTACATAGATGACCTGACGGTTGGTGACGAAGTAATGTTCAAATCATGCCACATTGCTCAAACAATAATCAAGAAAGGTGATCCTAGCTGGATTGACTCGTCTGAACTCAAAGCACTTGTATCTAGAATGTGCTTAATGAAAGGCGAAGCAGTCCGTTTTTTGTACCGAGAGAAACCGGATCGAAAGGAAGACAGTGGATGGAGAATGTTCACTGGCCATGAGACCGAAGAATACAATGATGATGCGAGAAACATAAGTCTTCAGGACGTAGGTTTCATGTTGGATCGAGATCCTTCACTTCTGGAACCACTCAAAGAAGGTGAGGGTGCAGTGTTCGAGAGGGAGGAAAAAGGCAAACCATGGGCCAGGGTTACTGATTGGAGTCCAATAGAGTAGATCACTTCACAGGCTGTCGCCGGACCTGACCGATAAAGATGCAAGGTCAGCACCTACGACGTAAGACGACAATCGGAGAGGCGAGTGCTAATCGAACACTGGCATCCTGTAACTAAGGACATGGGCATCATTAACGCTCCCGTCAAGGAAGTAGTTTCTGAGCTGGTAGCATGGCATGCATCGCTTGGGATGAAGTATACTCAAAAAAATATCGTTACTTGCTTCGCTGATGCACTGGACGCGCTATCGCCACTGTCCATGGAGAAGCGTCGTCGGCTGTTTGTTGCCACCAAATCTGGCTGGACAGCTTGTTTCCAAAGTGGTATCGCTGGCTCTGACCCCAGTCCAGCAATGTCTGTTCTCTCCAAACGGCTAGGCGTGCTGGCGATGCGAATCTGTTGCACTCCTACGGATGCGAAATGGCCAGGCAATATTTGGGAAGTGTATGCGTCCCCGGTGTCGGGAGGGGGACAGCCTCTCAGCTATCGGCGCACTATTGCAGCAGTTAACGATGGCGGTCGCTGGGTCTTTGAGGAAGCAGGACCTCGCTTCCCCTTTGAGAAGTTCGACCGGTACAAACTCCCGCGCAAGCGTGACCGATTCACGCGCGATCTTCTTATCGAGTATTTGGAGCAGTTCGGTATCTCACCGCTCTCAGACGACTTCTACGATGTCTCAAAGTTATGCCCAGCTGTTATGTTGGAGAATCTCACTCGGTGGCCTAAGCCACCTCCTGAGTTCACGCTTGAGGAGGCCAAAACTGGGCTACCATGGAAGCATGGGGGGTGACGTCCAGACCTCAGACAGTACAGTACTAACTGCCGAATGACAGGTAAAGCACGAAGCTGTTCGCCGAAACGAAGGCTAAAGAGGATGGTAACCCGTGACGGTAGAGGAAACAAAAGTCGTTGATGTCATCGGCATCGACAAGGCTAGTGGGCAGGTCGTCTTGACTATCGCCGACCATCTTGAGTGGGTGGACGAAGACAGCCATCTCCTGGCCTTGCAGGAAAAATTGAACTCATACCTTGCGTTTGTTGAAGAGGGAGAACTCTTGGAGCAGTATCCGAACTCGAAGGACCGGCGTGTTCGTCTCGACATCGTCCTTAAGCACTCGCCATCACCACGGGGCGACCTGTTCCTTAGGAAGGCACAAGATGTCGTTGCGGCCGCAGGATTCTCCCTCGAATACCGAGTCCTCGAAGACGTTCACTAGCATGCAGCCAAACCCAACGTGTTGTGCCGTCACGACAAAACCTGTATTCAGCCTTAAAGTGATCGGTCAGCGAGGTAGCCATGCGATTCACTTGTACAACCTGCGGCAGAGAGCACGATGGCATCCCATCCTATGGATCAGACAGGCCAACGCCATACTGGGATGTGCCGGATGATAAGCTTGATAAAGATGTATTCCTCACACAGGACAGTTGTGTGATCGCTGATCGCTTCTTCTTCGTCCGTGGGTGTATCGAACTGCCTGTAGTTGGCACAGGCGAGTTCTTTGAATGGGGGGTGTGGGTGTCACTAAAAGAAGAAAATTTCTTTATCTGGCAAGATTGCTATGAATCAGTACAACGGAGTAATATTGGTCCATTCTTCGGTTGGTTGTGTTCTCGGCTCCCAGGTTACCCAGAGACGCTCTATATGAAGACAATGGTGCATCTCAGGGACAACGGTATCAGACCTCTCATTGTGCCAGATAAAACCGATCACCCTTTATCCATTGAGCAAAGAAACGGAATCACTATGGAACGTGTTCAAGAGATCATTAATCTCATGGAGCACAGCAAGAGCCAGAAGACCGAACCTGCCATTTGATCTGGCAAAGCCAGTCACTGGCCATAAGTAAAAAAATCAGTAAAAGGCAGAAAAGTGTTAAAAGACCAAATAGATAATCAAACCACACTCCACATAGCCGAGATTCCATACGAAAATGGGAATATCAAGATTCGTTATAGCAGACGTATGAGCCTAGATAGGCAGAGGTGGATACGCCACGGATTATTCGTTTCTTATCACAAAAACGGAATAGTTGCGTCAGAAGGCAATTACGAAAATGGCTTAGAGCCTGGAGTTTGGCGAGATTTCCATGAGAATGGTCAACTTGCATCTGCGGGATCTTATGTTAATGGAAAGGAAGACGGCCATTGGAAGTTTTGGTCTCTGGACGGAAATGAAGAACAACCTGTAACATATAAAAATGGCGAAGAAGCTGTCCAAAAAGGTTGATCAACCTGACAGATACACCTGTCAGATCGGTGCCCGCGATATGAGGCTTGTGAATGGTAATGCGTGATCGTTTCAGGAGTGCGCTGATCAATCCGACTTGGGATCAGATCGTTGATCGCGATCCGCTTATTGCCTTTTCCCACTACTTGTCCGGTCGAGTACACGTGCTGCTTGCTATCTCTGATGAAATAACCGAGAACCTTGACGAGGGGTTTTCAGAGCAGGTCATCGACAGTGGCCGGGTCATGCGTGCGGAATCCTTGATGTGGTTATGGATACTTGGCGCTTATGAAGTAGTGCGAACAATCTGTCAGGCAAAGAGCTGCTTTTCTGAAAAAATGCTATATGAGCTGATCCAGCTAAAGAAAACTTTGTCTTCGGTCCGTATGCCTGCTGCCAAAATGGAAAAAGCAGGGAAGAATGCCCCTGTAACCTCTAATCGCAGTCCAGCAGGATGGGATATCGCCAATCGAGATCTATTCGTGAATGATCCGGAATCGGCTAACGTTTCCGCTCGGTTCCTTCTGAAAGAATTTGATCGCGCATTTTCGGCTATCACACAGGAGGATGTGCTTGGCTGCCATGAAGAATCATTTCCTGACAAGACCTAGCAACTGTCACTAAGATTGGACATTCCGGTAATTGGCGAACAGTTTGGCTGCTGATCATTCCACACAATAAAGGTATTGCGGTTTATATGGATAAGGTCGGAATATACGTCAGTGAAGCTGTACATCAAATTCACTACGCAAAAATGTGTTTTGCAGCGTACAAGCAAGCGAGACAGGATAATGACATCCCGCTAGTATTCTTTCATGTCCACCATTTTGTTGTCCATGCCGCTAATGTAGATAAAGTTCTGGAACCAAAGCCCTCAAATCCCCGCTTTCAAATCCTGCGAGAATGTATTAACTTGACAGGTGTTGACCTAAAGGCGCTTCGTCGTTTAAGAAATCACTTGGAGCATTTTGATGAGCGATTGGATGCTTGGCTTTCAAATTATGAAGGGCAACCATTCTTCGATATGAATCTTGTAGCCGGTACACGCGGTTTTCCAGAAAAGGTTTTCCTCCGAGCAATGGACGGAGATGTATTCAAATTCTACGGTGAAAGCTACGACCTTGCCGATCTATTTGCTCAATTGCTCGAAATAGAAAAGGCTCTTCCAGAAAAATGGCGCGGTGATGGTTTACAATTAAAGCGCAAGCCCGAACAAAACGATCTGTAGTTTGCTCGCGTGTGCTGAAAGTCGCCCGGCGACCGCGACGTTGATGCCTGAGGTTTCCACTTGACAGTGCCCACCGAGAAACCCTACTACTCTCTACCGCTCTCCAGAAGCCGCATGGAATCAGGGTTTACGCTGGTAGCGAGTCTGGCAGATAGATAACCATCTCTCCGACTCTCCAGCCCACTCTCCCCAGGATAATCCTCATAATATCAGAACGTTTTGCGAATAGTAGCGAGTTGTAGACAGCTGCCCGCATATCTCAATTCCACCCGATAGCATTCCTTTCCCCTGCCTTCTCTCCAATTCTGAACAACCCCGTTATTAACATATATGCGCACCGAGTTGCGCGATCTAATTGACGGAGGTTCCTCATGGAAACCCTACTCGACAAAAAACAGGTGGCTGAGCTGCTCACGATATCAGTCAAGACTCTCGATCTTTGGATACAGAAGCACAAAGCACCGATGCCGGTTCGCATCGGGAGGCTGGTACGGTTCAAACAATCGGAGGTTGATGCATTCATTCAGAATTTATCGGCGGAGGACAAATAATATGAAGTCATTATTAGTATGTCGGCCGCCATGGTAATTTGCCAGTTTGAAGGGGGCTGTCGCCAACGAAATTTTCCACCCCCGTCGCCAGCCTAATTTTCCAGTTTGGCTGCAACCGTCGCCAACCTCATTTTCCACTTAGCGATCAG
>NZ_BLXW01000064.1:0-8426 GCF_054784495.1 Geomonas sp. Red276 | reverse complement strand
TCAGTACCGCTTTAACCGTCGTTTCGATCTTGCTGCTATGCTTCCCCGCCTCGCTGCTGCCGCTGCCCGGACTGGCAGCCGACCAGAGCGGTGGTTACGCCTAGCGGAAGATTGGCGCTAATCAGGTAACTTAAAGCGTAAGGAATGGACTGAGCCTTGGCCACCAGCGTCCCGGACTCCTGGCCGGGTGCCACGGAAACCAGGAGTTGGGGTAGGTCGACAGGGATCTTCCATTTCTTTTCCAGCGGATCTACCAGTTCGTAACCGCTACTCCTGAGGATGGAGACGTTTCCGTTGGCGAATAATTCGACGTGCCTGATGACGTTTCTGAGGGTGGCGACCAGTTCCGCCGCAGCTTGGTCACGATAGGAGGTCTTCTGAGTCCCTCCGAAAGCGGCATCGTCCTGCGCTTTCTGAAGCTTCTCGATGTCCTCCGCGAGCTTCGCCAGGGCGGCGGCGAAAGCCTCCGTTATCAGCATGAAGTTGGCGTTGCTCGACATGCAGGTCTTCACATGCCGCGCCAGGGCAATGAGCGCCGGTATGGATTTCGGAAAACTCGTCTTTAGCCTCGCCATAAGGTCTCCTCCTCTCTGCCACCGGGTAGTGTTTCAAAAAATTAACCATTGTTAATTCAAATTGCAAGCGCCTCCAAAAGTTTTTTTAAATTCCCGGTGCCTGGACTTCGCCAGGGGAGGGCCAAGAGTCGGGCTTCCTGAGAGCCGGAGGTGGCGTGACCGTCTGACCGTTAGGATGAGGTTTACGACCGGTTGGTCGAGGCTCACGGCAGAGTAGTTTTTCTGAACGGCAATTCTGCGGTTTTGTTAGACTTTTTCTTTTAATGAACATGGCGGAGTTGGCGCGACCCACGGCGGAGTTGTCGTAGGGCACGACGGAGTAGGCGTGAGTCAGGAAGGAGTTGGCGGGAGTAGCGAAGAAGTGACCCCAACCTCACCCCGGCCCTCCCCCTTGGACGGGAAGGAGAGTTTTATCACGGGGAGGGATGGGTGGCTGGCGAGGAAAATCCCCCCCGTCCCCCCTTCGAGAAGGGGGGAACCGCTGGCGTTTCCGGTAAAGGAGAGTTCGGGACATCCTTGGCAGAGGGGAGGGATGACATGCCAAGGGAGAGGTCGGTCGGTAGTCGAGAGAGAAGGAGAGGCTTACTTTCCTTTCAGGCGCTTGCTCAGGGCGGGTTGGGAGATGCTCAGGAGACGGGCGGCGATAGTCTGATTGTTGCCGGCCCGTGCCATGGCTTCCTCGACCAGGAGATCGGCGGCCTCGCCGAAGGTGGGGAGCCGCTCGAGGCCCGCGAAGATGTTCCGTCCGGGGGCCACGGGGACTGCCTCGCGGGGGGCTCCCGGACCGATAGCCTTCTTGAAGGTCTCGAGGGAAAGGATCCGCTCACGGTGCACGCTCACCGCGTCGTAGACCATGGACCTAAGCTCCCTGACGTTCCCGGGGAAGGAATAGGTGGCGAGCAACTGGGCGAGCTCCTTGGGAGGGGTCGGCTTCTTCTTCCCCAGTGACTCGGCCGCCTCGGCCAGGAAGTAATCGATGAGTATCGGAATGTCACCCCGGCGCTCCCTCAGCGGGGGGAGCATGATCTGGTGGGTCCGCAGGCGGTAGTACAGGTCACGGCGGAAGAGACCCGCCTGTTCCTTTCCCTGCAGGTCGCGGTGGGTCGCCACGATGATCCGGGCCTTGAGGCGCTTGGGGCGGTCGCTCCCCAAGGGAAAGTACTCCCCCTCCTGGAGAAGCCTAAGCAGCTTCACCTGGGAAGGGATGCTCAGGTCGCCGATCTCGTCCAGGAAGAGGGTGCCGTCGGTAGCCTCCTCGATCATGCCGCGGCGGGCCTGGTCGGCGCCGGTGTAGGCACCCCGGATATGTCCGAAGAGGGTGTCGGCGAACACGGTGTCGTCGAGTCCGGCCACGTTGACCGCCACCAGCGGACCGCTGTTGCCGCTCAAGGTGTGGACGGCCCGGGCCACCAGTTCCTTGCCGACCCCGCTCTCGCCGGTGATGAGCAGGGGCTGGCGGCTCTTGGCCACCGCCTCGATGTAGTTGAAGATCCCCAGCATGGCCCGGTCGGCGGTCACGATGTTGACGAAGGCCTCGGGGTGGCGAAGCTGGCCGGAGAGGAAGCGGTCGGAGATCGCCTGGTTCTCTCCCTCCAATTCCAGCATCCGGATGGCCCGCAGCACGCCGGTCACCAGCCGGTCCTCCTCCACCGTCTTCACGAAGTAGTCGAAGGCGCCGAGCCTCATGCAGCGGACGGCGGTCTCCAGCTGGTTCATGCCGCTCACCACGATGGTGAGGATGTCCGGGTGGTGCTCGGCGATCAGGTTGAGGAGGGCCTCGCCGCTCAGGTGAGGCATGGTGAGGTCGAGCAGTACCAGCCGGACGTCGCCCTTGGCCAAAATGGCGGGGACCTCGCGGCTGTCCGAGCAGGTCTGTATGTTGTTGATCCCGGCGCGGGCCAGGGTCAGGCTTACCGAACGCATCCAGGCGGGCTCGTCGTCCACCAGCAGGATCGAGAAATGGGGTACCGGTGCGGTCATGCTGCTTCTGCTCCTTGTTGGGCGTTGAGGGTCAGGGTGGCGGTGGTGCCGTGCCCCGGCTCGGAGTCGAAACTGAGGGTCCCGCCGTGCTCCTGGACGATGCCGGCGGAAATGGAGAGGCCGAGTCCGGTCCCTCCGCTCTCCCTCTTGGTGGTGAAGAAGGGGTCGGTGAGGCGGTGCAGGAACTCCTGCGGAATACCCACCCCCTGGTCGGCGACGGTCAGGCGGACCACCCCCGCCTCGCGGTCCGCGCTCGTCTCGATCCTGATCCCCTGTTCGGGGGAGGGGAGCGCCTGGCAGGCGTTGATGAGGAGATTCACCACCACCTGCTCGATCCGCTGCGGGCTGCCGAGCACCCGCGGGAGCTCGCGTCCGTAGAGGCAGTCGAAGTGGTTGGTCGACTTCCTGATCGAGGTTTCCATCAGGCGGACCGCCGCCTGCACCACGGAGTTCAGGTCGAACGGCTCCATCCGCGGAGCGCTGTCCTGGCGGGCGTAGTTCTTGAGGTCCTCGACGATCCTCTTGATGCGGGCAGCTCCTTCGCTCATGTCCTCCAGCATCTGGGGAACCTCGTCCCGCATCCTCGAGTAGTTGAGTCCCCCCAGCATGAAGTCCCCCTCGTGCTGGTAGCGTGTCTCGAGGGTCTCGGTGGCGTCGTGATAGACGTCCTTCAGGATCGGGAGGTTCAGGAGGATGAGCCCGTTGGGGTTGTTGATCTCGTGGGCCACGCCCGCTACCAGCACACCCAGGGTCGCCATCTTGTCGGCCTGGATCAGCTTGTCCTGGTGGAGCCGGAGCTCCTCCAGGGCGCGGTTACGCTCGGCGACCTCCTGGGCGAGCTCGTTGGTCCGCTCCTCGACCCGCTTCTGCAGGGTTCTCGACCAGACCCCGGTGGCGATCAGGATGGCGAGCAGGGGGAAAAGCACCATGGCGCCGTATTTCACCACCCGGTCGCGGGTCAGCCGCTGCTCGTTGATCCCCAGCCACCGGTCGTAGATCGCCTCGTACTGTCCGTTCTGCTTCAGGATGGCGAGCCCTTCGCTGAAACGGGTGATGAGCTCGGTGTTCCCCTTGGCCACCCCGTAGCAGTACTTTTCGGCCGCCACGTTTTTGGCCACCTGCACCACGTTGGTCAGGTGGTGCTGGTTGATAAGGAACATCCCCGGCAGGGTCGCCACCACGGCGTAGTCGCACTGGCCGGAGGCGAGCAGGCGGAGCGCATCGGCGGGGGAACGGGTCAGCACCAGGTCGGGCCCGAGGCCGAGCTGACGGAGGGTGTCGTGCATGATCCCTTCCGCGAAGACGATCACCTTCTTGCCGCGGAGATCCTCCAGCTTGGAAACCGCGGGGGTCCCTTTGCGGGCGAAGATGGAGTGATGGACGATGGTGTGGGGAGGGGAGAAGTCAATGACCTGGCTCCGCTCCTCGGAGAAGGAGACCCCCTGCAGGATGTCGATCTGCCCGACCGGGAGTCCGGCCCGCAGCTTGGACCAGTCGTCGAAGCGGAACTCCACCTTGATCCCCATCACGTCCGCGATGGCCCGGGTAAGGTCGACGTTGTAACCGGCGGGCTTGCCTTTGGCGTCCAGGAACTCGTAGGGGGGATAGGCCCAGTTGCCCCCCACGACGATGGTCTTGCCGCTCGACGGAGCGGCGGCCGGTGCGCTTCCCGAGGCCCAGGAAGACGGAACGGCGACGAAGAGGGCGATCAGCCAGAGAAATCCCGCCAGCCACCGGGCGGCTGCGTGGAGGTCGAGGGTTGGGACGTGGGGCCGCCCTGGGGGGATGCTGAAACGGTAGCCATGGATGCGGAGGGTCATCGGGGACTGAAAACCTGTTGCCGTTCGAGGGTTGGACAGGTGGCAGAGGGAGACGTGCGGTTCCACCATACCATATCGCGAGGGGGAAAAGAAATATGAGAATTGTTCTCCCGGGGGGAGGGGGGGAGCCGGACAAGGGGACACGAGCCCAATATCCGCCAACACTTCACGTTTGCGCCTAAAGGTTCGCGATCACCGTCCGATCAGGGTAAAGAGTTCAGCACGGCTTTCCGCGGTCTTTGCCGACGGGTGCAATCGAATCAGAGACCTCCGGGAGGAGAAATGAGAATCCGTGATATGAGAATCAAGACCAGGCTGTCGTGGGGCTTCGGCTCCATCCTGGTGGTCGTTGGTGTAGCGGTGGCCGTAACGGTGTTCATGCTGGCCAAGATGGTGGAGCGGTCCCAACTGATCAAGGATGAGGCCCTTCCTTACACCGTCACCGCCGACCGTCTGGCCTTCGACACCGTACAGGTGCAGCAGTTCCTCACCGACGTGAGCGCCACCCACAATCCGGATGGTTACAAGGATGCCGACCTGGCCGCCAAGGAGTTTACCGAGGGGCTCGCCCGCTTCGAGGAGAAGGCGACCCGCGACAGGGACGAGAAAACCGTGCAGGCGGTTCGCGCCATGCGGGAGGACTTCAACCGCTACTACGAGCTCGGCAAGAAGATGGCCCAGACCTACGTGACCCAGGGGATCGCCCAGGGCAACGTCATCATGGAGGATTTCGACAAGAGCTCGGAGCGGATCACGGAGCGGGTCAAGGATTTCCGGCTGGCCCAGATAGCCCAGGCGAACGGACTGGCGGATACGACCGTGAAGAGCGCTCATCGGCTCGAAGAGGCCTTCATCATCATGGGGATCTTCACCCTGGCGCTGGGGGTGCTGGTCTCTCTCTTCATTTCGAGGAGCATTACGGTCCCCCTGGCCGACGCGGTACGGGTGATCGACCAGGTTGCCGCCGGCGATCTCACCGTCAAGGTCGCGGACGACGCCCAGGACGAGATCGGATACCTCGCGGGACGGGTCAACCACATGGTGGACGACATGGCGACGGTACTCTCCACGGTGGCCGGCGCCTCGCAGCGGCTCGCCTCGGCGGCGGCCGAACTCGAGGCCTGTTCCGGGGACATCAGGTGCACCATGGAGGAGGTGTCGGCACAGTCGGTATCGGTCGCCCGGGCGAGCCTGGAGCTGGCGGACAAGTCGGGTGACATCGCCCGTAACTGTGTACTCGCCGCCGAAAGTTCCTCGGAAGCGAACGACTCGGCCAGGGGAAGCTCCGGGACCCTGGAGGGGACGGTGACCGGCATGCGGCAGATCGCGGACCGGGTGAGGGAGTCGGCCGAGAGCGTCACCAAGCTCGGGAGCCAGTCGGAACGGATCGGGGAGATCATCGGGACCATCGAGGAGATCGCGGACCAGACCAACCTCCTGGCGCTCAATGCGGCGATCGAGGCGGCCCGCGCGGGCGAGCAGGGGAAAGGCTTCGCGGTGGTGGCCGACGAGGTACGGGCCCTGGCGGCGCGGACAACCAAGGCAACCAGGGACATCGGCGAGATGATCGGTGCCATCCAGAACGGGATCCAGGAAGTGGTGGCCGGGATGGGACAGGGAGTGGCCGAGGCGGCGCACGGGACCGAGGAGGCGGCCAAATCCGGGGCGGCCCTCCAGGAGATCCTGAGCAAGATCGGCGCCATCTCGGTGGAGATCAACGCCATCGCTCAAGCGGCGGAGGCCCAGTCGGCGACCACTTCCGACGTGAGCGGCATCGTGCAGGAGATCACCCGGGCGGTGGAAGAGTCGACGGTAGGGGTGCAGCAGTCGGCGGACGCAGCAAAGGAACTCGCGAAAATTGCCGAAGAGCTGCAAGGGAAGGTGCGTCAGTTCAAGGTCGCGGTATAAAGGAGGGTCTTTACCCTCGCCCCCTTTGGGGGAGAGGGTGGCCGGAGGCCGGGTGAGGGTAGATTTTAAACCCTCCCTCACCCCTGCCCCTCTCCCCTGAAGGGGCGAGGGAATACGGTTCCCCTGCCCCTTGAAGGGGCGGAGGGTGAGGGGCGCGAGGGGATGTGGGGGATGGGAAGGGTGAAGACGTTAGGGGGCGGTGTCGATCATGCGCTTGACCTCGAACTTCTCCGCTCCCCGCTGGCACTGAAGGTCCACTTGCGAATTCTTTCTGAAGCTTCCTCCCGGGTTCCTGCGGGCGGCCCGGTTCTGCTTGTCGCGGGCGATCTGCCGGCAGTTTTCCAGGATCTGCTGCACGTCCTGGCCGACCACCCGGTCGACGTCGAAGCGGTGGGGCCTCGCCACCAGACCCTCTCCCTGGATACTGGTAATGCTTCCCCGGCAGACCACCTCATCGGCCCGGCCATCGGGGGCGAAGCAGGCGGCACCCAGCACCAGTAACATTCCCACGGTCACCTTCCTCATAAACGCCTCCTTGGCGGTATTCTTTACTCTTCCTGGCTGGCGCCGATCGCGCTGTGGCGCCGGGATCTCCGGTATTGTCCCGGTTGGCGCGCGGGAGGCGCGGCGACCGCGGGAGTGGAGGGTAGCGTCTGCTGCACGACGGGTGCTGCGGGGGGGGGATTGACCGGGGTGGCTACCGGGGGGGGCGGTGCGGCCAGCGGGGCCGATGATGGCGCCGACGGGTTGGCTCCCCCAGCTGCCGGAGGCTGGGCGGGCTGATTGATGGCCAATCCACCTTTCTTGCCGGTGGCGACGTCGAGCACCCTGGCCTTTTTCAGGTACCGGGTCGGGATCTCGTTAAGGCTATTGGTGAAGTGTTCAGTCCCCCGCCCATCGCGCCAGGTATAAAGCGTCTCGCCAAAAGCGGAAGAACTCCCGCCCAAAAGCATCAGCAGTGCCACCAATCTCTTCATCAATTCCCTCCTCGCTTTACAACCACGAGACATTATTCAGGATAACTCCCCACCTATCAACTGGAAAATCTGAATGTTGGATGCTCCAACCGCAGATGTTGCCGTAATGCGGCCACTTTGCCGCTGCTTTCTTTCCGTAGAGCACGCAAAACATCTTTGGTCAGCACGAAGCCCATCTTTTCGCGCGAACATGGTTGGTCGTTGCCCCACACCCTTCCAAAATGTTGGTGGGTGTTTTCAAAAAAGAGCAGCGGCCTATTTACCGGAGGGTGTCGCGAACTTTTTCGACTCATCACAACACCAGGCGCTTGATGGCGTGGGAACGATAATTGGATGCTCAGACATATTCCATGATGTAAGTCCAACTGTCGTCAGCCCTCGACCGCTTCCACACCTTGTCTTTTGAACTAATTGGGTTTGAAATCATTTTAACTTTACAAGATACAGACAATTACCTATAGTGCGCTGCACCTAAATTAAATATTTGTTTCTTAAACAAGGCAAATATTCCTTGCCATCAGACTGCCATGTGGGTGTGGCTTGAATGGGATGACGGCACGGGGGGGAGTGGTTTGGCTGCAAGTTTGTCTAGTATCAGCATCCGGGCTCATGACCAGATATCGGTGAGTTAAAAAGGGTCAGTGGGGCTGTCCGGCTCCGGTGGCTGAGCTACGGAAGCTAACTAAGAGCTCAAAATGAAGGGGTAAAAGAGATGCTGATGACACAGGAAAAAAACGATTTTGTCTCGAAACCGAGTCAGGAGGAGTGTATGAACCGATTGCGAGGTGGCGTAACTATCCAGCCGATACTCGTAACAATGACCAGGCTCTATACTCCTGGAACCTTTCTCGGCAACATAGGCAAAGATACGTTTTGGATTCAAAAATGGGAGAAAGGCTTTAATTCTTTTTTCCCGTTGTTTCGTGGCACCTTTGTACAGACCTCGGATGGAACAAGAATAATTGGGAAGTTTACCCTCCATCCAGTCACGAGGGTTTTCATGGGGGGCTTTATGTTAGCTTCTGCCTTGTTGACGGCCCCCTGTGTCAGGATAGTTGTCGCCTCTGAGGGGCCGTTTGGTTTTGGTTTTGTGACGATGTGAGGCGGTGAGCGAAGCGAGCTCGCCGGCGCCTCACGGAAATCGCGAACTGAAGATCCTGCCGCCC
>NZ_BLXW01000063.1:0-8441 GCF_054784495.1 Geomonas sp. Red276 | reverse complement strand
GGCGGCAGGATCTTCAGTTCGCGATTTCCGTGAGGCGCCGGCGAGCTCGCTTCGCTCACCGCCTCACATCGTCACAAAACCAAAACCAAACGGCCCCTCAGAGGCGACAACTATCCTGACACAGGGGGGTATATGGGGCTATGCGGGTTATCAGGCTTTGGCCAGAGGGGTTGTCACGCCTAAAGACAACAACAAGATCATCCTGTTCGTGACTGAGGAGAAGCAAGGCTTTCAGGAGCAATACCGAGACAGGTTGACCGGCAATCGTCTGGAGTGGGAAGGGCCGACCGACCACTTTGCCGAGGGGAGGATGGTACACGCCGCACGCAATGGCGACGAAATACATGTTTTCCATCGGATCCGGCACCACATGGACTTCACCTATCTTGGTGAGGCCAGCATACTCACCACCACGCTTTCTTCAATATCACCGAGTCGTTTCACGTTTGGGATCAGATAGCGGGCCGAAAGTGATTGGAATGGCAGATCTCTTCGACTTTGTAAATTTTCTTATGTGTGATATTTAAGCCATAAAACCTGAAGGAGTTCACTCACAGAATGGCACGACGTCAGCAAAACAGCCCCTTTGAAGATCTCGTAGACTTGGCCAGTTTGCTCCCATGGAAGGTCTCCCTCCTACTTGCTCCGATCACGTATTTGATTCTCCATGCCATCGCCTCTCGTCCTCTCATACGCGCGACTGCGCCCGGGCAGATGGGAGATGCCTTTTACCGGGGGCTGGTCACTACCGTTGCGATGTTCGGGCAATGGATGGTCCCGGCGATTTTCGTCATTGGCGCCATTTTCTCTGCCATTAAAACTCTGAAGCAGCGAAAGCTGTATGAAAAGGTCCAGTCCAAGCCGCAAGTTGGTGCCCTCAACGAGATGAGTTGGGAAGAGTTCGAGTGTCTGGTGGGAGAGCATTTTCGGCGAGACGGTTTTACCGTCGAGCGGATGGGCGGAGACGGCCCCGACGGCGGCATAGACCTTGTGCTGCGAAGGGGAGGGGAAAAGCACCTGGTGCAGTGCAAACAGTGGAAAGCCTACCAAGTCGGGGTGCAGCCGGTGCGGGAGTTCTACGGTGTGATGTGCGCAGCCGGCGCAACTACCGGGTATTTCGTCACCTCCGGAACGTTTTCCGACGACGCAAGGAAGTTCGTGCAGGGGATCAACCTGGAGCTTATCGATGGTCTCAAACTCAAGAGAATGATCGGTCCAAAATCTCCCAGTACTAACAAGGAGCCGGAACCGATGCTGCGCAAGCCGCAATCGATCTCCCCTGCGGCATCAACACCGGCTTGTCCGAAATGCGGTGCCGAAATGAGGAAGCGGACAGGGCGCACGGGCCAAAATGCCGGAAACGAGTTCTGGGGCTGCAGCACTTACCCGAAATGCAACGGTACCCGGCAGTCGGAGGAACCTGCAACCGCCGAAACTGCACCAGAAAAGAGTGGGGTAGAGATCAAGGCGGCCCCATCGAGCCGAGCGTGTCCCTACTGTGGGAAAGAATTAGAGCGAAAGAGGTTCCAGAGCGGCCCGAAAGAGGGGCAGGAGTTTTTGGGGTGCCTCACCTGCAAGAAGGGATGGCCGGTGAATGGATTTCCTGTTGCCTAAACAAGATTAAAGTCCTGCAAATCTATACAACCGCTGAAGGAAACCAGCAGGTAATTGTCGATATTTAGAGAACAATCAAAATTATAGGTATCGTATCCCCGGAATTGTCCCGCTGGATGCTACTTTGAATGAGGCACTTTGTCCTAATTAAATGTTGATTGAGGGGGCGTGTGATGGGAGAAGCGAACCAGGAGACTACTCCGAACGGTGACTTTCGACCGATCTTTGTCGATCTGGACTATGACCGGACTGTCAATTATGCGATGCAGCAAAACGACGTGCCGGTTGTCAAGTCCCTGCGAATCCGTAATGGGACCGAAGGCGCTCTCCGAGACCTAAATGTCCGCATCTCTACAGAGCCTTCCTTTGCCGCTCTATGGGAGGGCCGCATCACTGCCATCAATCCCGGTGAAACATTCAACCTGGGTGTCGTCGATCTGCGACTGTCTCACGATCTTCTCGCGGGCCTCACGGAAAAGGTGGCCGGTTCTCTTTTTGTCGATGTATTGCAGGAGAATGCCGTACTCGCATCATGCCATGAGCGGATTGATGTTCTGGCCTACGATGAGTGGAACGGCCTGCAATCGATTCCGGAAATCCTCGCGGCATTTGTCACGCCCAACCACCCCGTTATTGAAGCCGTGCTGTCCGATGCCGCCGGAATCCTCGGAACCTGGAGTGGAAATTCAGCCATCTCCGGATACCAGTCCCGCGACCCGCAGCGCGTGGTCCTTACCGCGGCCGCCATTTACTCCGCTCTTCAACAGCGCACTATCCGCTACATCAACCCACCGGCAAGCTTTGAGGAGTCCGGCCAGAAGATCCGCCTGCCTGATCGGATACAGGAAAGCCGTCTGGCCACCTGTCTCGATCTCACAGTGTTGGCGGCCTCATGCCTGGAACAAGCAGGGCTTCACCCACTCGTCGTTATCACCGCTGGACATGCCTTTGTCGGGGTCTGGCTTGAAGATGAGACTTTTGCCGACGTCGCCACCGATGATCTGCTGCGACTGCGTAAGCGGGTAGAACTGGGCCAGATCACGCTCTTTGAAACTACACTCCTGACAAACGAGTCAGCTGTAGCTTTCGAGCAGGCGGTGAAAGAAGGCATGAAGCATCTGGAGAATGAGGCGGGGTTTCGCTGCGTGATCGACGTTCGCCGGGCGAGGAAGAGTAAAATTCGCCCCCTACCGCTACGTGTTGAGCTTGCTTCGGCCCCAGCCCCCGCAGCAACTGACCAAGAAGGGGATTCCACCGGCGTTCCAACGATCAATCTCCTGCAATTCGCCACCCAGCCTGAAACTGCACCGGAGGTCGTTGCCGAGACACCGGCAACCCGCCTTGACCGATGGAAACGCAAGCTCCTCGATCTTACCCTGAATAACCGACAGCTGAATTTCCGGGACTCCAAAAAGAATCTCCCCCTGCTCTGTCCCGACCTAGCCTCCCTGGAAGATGCTCTGGCTGACGGGAAGACCTTTAAGATCTTTCCTCGCCTCCAGGGGCTGGGTGAGGGCAATTCCCGCAATGCGGAGGTCCATCGCTGCCGGACCGGAAACGACTCCCTGGACGAGATGCTCAAGGAAGAACTGCTTGCGCGCCGGCTCCACGCCGATGTGAGCGAGGCGGAGATAGATCGGCGTCTGCTGGAGATATACCGGGAGGCAAAGCTCAGCATCGAGGAGAATGGCGCCAACACACTCTATCTGGCTCTGGGTTTTCTCGCTTGGTACGAGACGAAAACGTCGCCGAAACAGAGGCTGGCTCCGATCATCCTTATCCCGCTGGTTATCGAGCGAAGGTCCGTTCAAGAGGGGTTCAGCATAAAGCTGGGAGATGACGAGCCGATGGTCAACGTCACCTTGTTGGCTCACCTGGCAGCGGACTTTGAGCTCACCATTCCCGGGCTTGACCCGATTCCTATGGACGAACATGGGATCGATGTGGCGCTCATACTCCGGAAGTTCAGGGAGGCTGTCGTCGACATCGATAGATGGGAGGTCCTGGAGTCGGCCTATATCGGCCACTTCTCGTTCACCAAATTCCTCATGTGGCGTGACCTTGAGGTGCGAGCCGATGAGTTGCAGAAAAACTCCGTCGTAAGGCACCTGATCCACACCCCCACCGACGAGTATCCCGATGACGGGGTATTCCCCGATCCAGACCGACTGGATGAAACTCACACCCCGCACGAGACCTTCTGCCCACTCAGTTCGGACTCGTCGCAGCTTGCAGCCGTTCATGCATCCGCAGTCGGGAAAAGCTTCGTCTTGCACGGGCCGCCCGGCACGGGGAAATCCCAAACCATTACCAACATCATCGCCCATAACCTGGCGTTGGGAAAAACCGTCCTGTTCGTGTCTGAAAAACGGGCGGCGCTTGAGGTGGTCCACCGTCGCCTGACGGAATCCGGCCTGGGGCCGTTTTGTCTGGAGCTTCATTCAAACAAGAGCCACAAGAAAGGTGTGCTGAGCCAACTGGAGCAGGCGCTTAACGCCCATTCCAATCGTTCGACGGAAGAATGGCAGGAGGAGGCACAAAAACTCGCCGCAGCCCGGAAAGAGTTAAACGCCTATGTTACCGCACTTCACGCGGTTCGCGAATCGGGGGAAACAGTCTTTCACGGCATCTCGCAGCTCATCGGCCATCGCGACGTGCCTCTGGTCAAGCTACAATGGAATTCCGTGCTCAATGTCGGTCGCCAGCGGCTGAACAACCTGCGCGAAGCGGTCCGCCAGTTGCAACTTGCCGGCGCGCAAATCGGCCATCCAGGAACCAACCCCTAGGCGCCCGCCGCGTGCGAAGCATGGACCCCTGAATTCCGCAATAGCGTCGAGCGTGCGGTGGATGAACTTCAAGATGCTGCTGCGTCCATGGAAAGGGCCGCAGGCGGGGTCGCATCGGTTGTCGGCATGACGCACGCTTCTTGGACCCACCTGGACCTCGATAACCTGGCTGCGATCGCGGCAGCACTGCTCAACTGCCCATCTGTGCCGCCGGCACTCCTCTCGTCTTCTGACTGGGAGCCGCTCAAGGCGTCCATCCAGGAAATCACCAGCCACGGCCTGCAGCGTAATCTCTACCGGGAAAGGCTCTATAAGCGGTTCAAGCCGGCAATCCTCGACATGGATCTTGATGGACTGCTCCAGCAATGGTCGGCCGCTCAGGATTCCTGGTTCTTGCCGCGGTGGTTGGGTAGCCGAAAGGTTCGGCTATCTCTTGGGACCGCCGCTTGCCCGGAGTACAGCCCACAAAATGCCGAGGTTGTCGCCGACATCAAGCAGGCTCTTGCCTTGCGGCAGGAAGAGCAGTTCATCAAGACGGCTGCTGCTCGCGCTGAAGGGGCCCTGGGCGTCTATTGGCAGGGCGGTGAGGCTGATTGGAGCGTTGTCGGAGACTACATCGAGCGGACCGAATCCTTGCGCAAGGTTGCTGGCCGTGTAGCAGGTGTTGATTTTGAACGCGCCATCCATTTACGGGCAAAATGGGCGCAGCTCATTTCGGAGGGTAGGGAGCAACTCAGCAGCGAGGGCGCTATAGGTCAGCGCCTACAGGTGTATCTGAAGACGTTCGAGCATTTTGCCAAGGTAGAAAGCGCCCTGTCATCGCTGCTGGTGTTAGACCAGCAAACCGTGTGGGGTACGGCCGCCTCCAATGACTTTCTTGCATCTCTGAAAGAACGTTGCAACCAATGGCAACAGCAGCTGAATGGCCTGAAAGCTTGGTGCTACTGGCGAACGGCGCGTAGAGAAGCGCTTGCCCTTGAGCTGAAACCGTTGATTGATGCCTACGAGAGTCGTGGTCTTTCCACCGACAACCTTCAGGTGGCTTTCACCAGAGGCTATTACCAATGGTGGTGCGACGCCATCATCAGTGCAGAGCCGGCTTTATGCGGCTTCTTCAGCAGCGCCTTCGAGGACAAGATCCGTCAATTCAAGGATATCGACGACAAGTACACCCTGCTCGCACGGAAGGAAATCCAGGCCCGCATCGCGGCAAAGGTCCCCAAGGGGCAGGCGAGCAATCCCAACTCCGAGATGGGGCTGCTCCGTCATCAGATGCAACGGAAGGTTGGCCACTTGCCGGTTCGCGCACTGATCCAGAAGATTCCCAACCTGTTGCCTCGGCTGAAACCCTGCCTGCTGATGAGCCCCATTTCGGTTGCCCAGTATCTCGACCCGAGCCATCCCTCCTTCGACATCGTGGTCTTCGACGAGGCCTCGCAGATTCCGGTCTGGGACGCGGTCGGAGCCATCGCGCGCGGCAAAGAGGCGGTCATCGTCGGCGATCCGAAGCAACTGCCTCCCACCAATTTCTTCTCGCGGGCCGATGGCGGGGATGGTGCCGATGCTGACGACAATCTGGTGGACGACCTGGAAAGCATCCTCGACGACTGCATAGCTGCCCAGCTTCCGGAGAGGCACCTCAACTGGCATTACCGCAGCAGGCACGAAAGCCTGATCGCCTTCAGCAATTACCACTATTATGGCAATCGGTTGCTCACCTTTCCATCGCCTCACCAGGAGCTCGGAGTTTCGTACCGGAATGTCGCGGGCGAATACGACAAGGGAAAGAGCCGGACCAATCGCGCCGAGGCCAACGCAGTCGTGGCCGAGGTGTTACGCCGACTGCTCGATCCTCACCTGTCAACTTTCAGTATCGGGATCGTCACTTTCAGCCAAGCTCAGCAACAGTTGATCGACGACCTGCTGGAGGAGACGCGCAGACAGAATCCGTCCATTGAACCGTATTTTGCCGATGGCGCAGCGGAGCCGGTCTTCATAAAAAATCTGGAAAACGTCCAGGGCGACGAGCGGGACATTATATTCTTCTCCATCTGCTACGGTCCTGATGCCACTGGCAGGGTATCGATGAACTTCGGCCCTATGAACCGTGACGGCGGCGAACGTCGGCTCAATGTCGCCATCACCAGGGCCCGCCAAGAAGTGGTGGTGTTTTCCACCCTCCGGGCCGAGCATATAGACCTCTCGAAATCCAGATCAAAAGGGGTGGCCGACCTCAAATGTTTCCTCGATTATGCCGAACGAGGTCCGGTGGCCATTACGGAACGGCGTTCAGCGGACGGTGAGGGGGAATGTGAATCTCCCTTTGAGGCTCAGGTCTGTGATGCATTGCAGGACAAGGGATATATCGTGCATCCGCAGGTCGGCTGTTCCGGGTATAGGATAGATCTCGGAATCGTCGATCCGGAACGGCCGGGGCGCTACCTGTTGGGGGTAGAGTGTGACGGTGCGAATTATCATCGTTCCAAAACTGCTCGTGACCGGGATAAGCTGCGTGAAAGCATACTGATCGGCCTCGGCTGGAGAATTCATCGGGTGTGGTCCACCGATTGGTGGGAAAAGCCGGCCGTGGAGTTGGCCCGGATGGAAGCAGCTATTGAAGCAGCAATTAATGCGAGCAAGACACCGAAGCCGGCTATTGAATCGATGGCGCAAGTTATCGCAGCTGCACCTTCAATATCGGCAAGCACCTCACTGTCTGAAGCTGCTCAACAAACATTACCGCAGCCCCCAGTGCATGAACCAGTGCTACCCGTATATGAACCGTTTGTCGTAAGAGAAATCAGGGGTACTCCTGATGATTTCTATGATGCGAAATCGGACGCCAGCATTTGTTCGCTCATAGAGGCGGTTGTCAGAGTGGAGGGGCCGGTGAGCCATGAACTTGTTGCTCGAAGGGTTGCCGAACACTGGGGAGTTGGGAGAGTCACCTCGCGGACGATAAAGAGAATAGAGCTCCTGACCCAGAAGGCAGATGTTAAGGTTGTGCGTGGGGCTGAAGGCGCCTTCCTCTGGCAGTCCAGCCTGGACCCCAAATCTTTCACTCTGTTTCGCATTTCAGGAGAGAGTGATGGTTCGAAAAGGGACGCGGAATACCTGCCGCCACAGGAGGTCGCTAATGCCGCTTTGCATGTGCTTGAACAGCATGTGAGCCTGCCAGTCGCCGACCTGGTGCGTGAGACCGCGCGACTGCTTGGTTATCAGCGAACCGGCCCAGCGGTTGATAAAGCGATAAGAGGAGGCATAGGCGTTCTAGTGAAGAAGCAGGGGGCGAAGGAAGAAGCCGGGAATGTTATTCACATAAAGTAGCAGTCGAATGGCGTCCAAACGTCTGAATCCCATGCTCTCGGCGGAGGCAAGCGTGTGTTCAATTCACAGATTAAGAGACTCCCCAAGGTTCGTTAATAAAGATAAGGGAAGGGTAACGAAGCAGACGTCCTCGGGCATATTTATTTGCGGGGAGGATTGGACATTCCGGAACACCACTGAGTTCAGATATAAATTAACAGGAGGGGTAAGCTTTGGATACTACAAGAATCGAAGAACTTTTGGAATGTTTAATAGGTAAGCAAGATGAGATTATTTCACGTATTGAAAGCCTGGAAAGCACGGTGTACCAACAGCTAGCAGACTCAAATCAAGGCATTTCTGACCTCAAATACAACATGTCACAAATTTATGACGAACTTGTTTGGTGGGGAGACGGACATTCTCTAGCTAAGCAGGTTTTGAGTGCATTAGACAATATTGAATCTGCTGCGATGGCTTAGCTTTTACTGTGAGAAGAGTCCCACGCCCATGAAATTATGCTTTGCTAGTGTTGCTAAGAAGCGATGGGGAGCAGTGCATCTCAACGCTGCTCACGCGCATCTTGGCCTGGAGCAAGAGCCGAATGTCAACCGCCAAGGTTATTTGCCACCCCCGTCGCCAAAGTTATTTTCCAGTTTAAGCGGTCAGCGGGAGTTCCTGAGTTAAGTTGTCGTGGTCTTCTGAGGGCGGCTCCTCCTGCGGTATGACTCCCCC
>NZ_BLXW01000062.1:0-10856 GCF_054784495.1 Geomonas sp. Red276 | reverse complement strand
ATCAGTACCGCTTTAACCGTCGTTTCGATCTTGCTGCTATGCTTCCCCGCCTCGCTGCTGCCGCTGCCCGGACTGGCAGCCGACCAGAGCGGTGGTTACGCCTAGCGGAAGATTGGCGCTAATCAGGAAGCCTTTTGCCTTATCCGCGTTGATCCGCTCAATCCGCGTCATCCGCGTTCTATTGCTCTGTGGGTTGACTCTCCCGGGTGGCAGCTACCGCTGGATAGGGGCTTCGAAACTCTGGAAGCCGCGGAGATCTCCCCCCCCCTCGTCGTTGCCCCCTTCCTCGCCGGTGTACTTATAGGTGAACCTGAGCCTGTTAGCGTACGCGCTCCTCGGGAGGCGGACACTGAACGGCGCCGACTCGTCCTGCATCACCGTCCTCGGGATGATGAACGACACCTGCCGGGAAAGCACCTTCCCTGCAGGATCGAGCGTTTCCACCCACACCTCGATATCCGTCATCTCGTAAAAGCGGAGGTTCTTGATAGCACCGTCGACAATCAGGTCGTTTGGTGTTTTCTTGACCTCCCATCCCAAGGCCGCATCGAACTGGCTGTAGTGTTCGGGATAATCAATCACCTGCCTTTGCGCCACCCGGTTGGCGGCACAACCTGACAACAGGAAGAGCATGGCCATTAAAACCGCCAGAAACTTGTGCATATGAGTACCCCCCTCTGCCTTCTCTTAATAATTTTACGCCCCGCAGAAGGTGTTAGCAATTTCTTCAAGTAGTTACCCCCAGTGGTCCTAGCCTCACATGCTTAACGGCGGTAAACGACGCTCCTCCCCCCATACCAATTCAGACCAAATCATAAAAAAAGAAGGCCCCTCAATACGGGGGCCTTCCAGGTACCACAATTCATTGCCGAGCTATCTTCTTTTAGTCGACGAAGGGCTCCAATTGCAACCGACGCCTTCGGGCTGTCGGTGCTACCCGCTACTTCGACTGGTCGTGCGGCACGGTTACCGTGGTGGCTCTGGTGGTGACAGTGCCGGCCTTATCCTTTACGACCGCCGTGATCGTATAAACCCTGCCATTGGCGTCAGTTCCGTTTCTCCAGGCCTCCAGCATCACGGTATCCCCGAACTTGAGATTATTGTAAGCGTACTTCCCGTACTCATCGGTAACCGAGATAGTCACCGACTGCAGGTCGCAGCCGTGCGGGACTGCCTCCCCCACCAGTTTTACCGGGACCATTTTGTGGTCCGGCGGCCAGAGAAGTTTCGGTGTCGCGGAAATGGAAACGTCCGGCGCCGTGTTGACCAAGGTGACCACCACCGATGCGCTGGTGACGTTCCCGGCGACATCGGTAGCGGCCGCGGTGATGGTGTTGTCTCCAAGGGCCAGACCGCTCACTGTACTCTCCCAGGTGGTCGAGGTGGGATAGGTTACCGCACCGGTTGTGGCAGTCGCCGACGACACCGTCACCATGGTCCCCTCCTCCCGTGTCCCTGAGATGGACTGATTGGACTGAGTGGTCGGGGTCACCACCGGAGCGATGCTGAGAGCCGGGGGAGTAATGTCGTAGATGACGTTGCGAACCACCGTCGTCTGGGTGCCGACCTCGTTGGTCGCGGTTACCGTTATGGCGTGGCTTGTTTCGACGGACATATTCACTACCTGCTCGAACCATCCGTTGACGAGGGCTGGTGTGTAGGTCTGGCCGTCCATCGTAACGGTGACCCCGACGGCGGTCAGAGGATCGCTGGCATTGCCCCGGATTTTAATGGCGCTCTGGTTGGTCCGGACATCCTGTCCTGGCTCTGTTACCGACAGAGAAGGAGCCTGATCGTCGAAGATCACGGTTCTTTTCTGGCTGCTGGCGTTGCCGGCGAGGTCCGTCGCCGTGATCGTGATGGTGTTCAAGCCGGGATTCAGTCCGGCAGTTGCGGTGAACTGCAGGCCAGCCATCGAGGCTGTTTGCGCTACGCCGTTGGCCATTATTTGAACCGAGGCGCTTTCCTCCACGCTACCGTTGACGTCGATGACCCTGCTTGCCGTCTTGCTGTTATCGGCCGGAGTTGTGATGCTCAACACCGGCGCATCTTGGTCAAGGGTAATTGTACGGGTGTCGGTGACCGAGTTACCCGCCAAGTCGCTGGCCACGGTGCTGATCGCGTTTTCCCCCTTAAGGAGGGTGAGTGCGAAGCTGAAGCCGCCGTCCGGGCTGACGGATACGGCGTTGCCGTTGATGGTGACCCCCTTCAGCCCCAGCAGATCGAAGGCATTGCCCGCGATGTTGAGGGTGTCGTTATTGGTGTAGCTCCCGTCACCCAAGGTTGAGACGGTGAGGACCGGCGGCGTGAGGTCGACGGTGAAGGCCACAGGAATGGGAATGCTAATATTTCCGGCTCGGTCCACGCCCCTCACCCGCACGGTGTGGGTCCCGCTGTCGCTGGAACTCGGCTGCCAGACCACTGCATAGCTGCCCTTGGCAACGTCCTCGGCGGTAAGGGGGTTCCATCCCCCTGCGTCTACTTGGTATTCCACCCTGTCCACGCCGGATGCGTCGTCGGTCGCCAGGGCCGCGATACGGACCGAAGAGTTGAGGAACTGTCCGGCCACAGGCGACTGGACCGTCACCACCGGCGGCGTGCCGTCCTTAACCACGAACGAGCCACCCGCCAACTCTACCTGCCGGTCTTGAGCCAAGTACTGCAAGGTCACCTGGTAGTTTTTCAGTTCCAGCCCGTCCGTTGGGAAGGAAAGTTGTCCCGACTGGCTTCCCTTCACCGGCAGGTTCACCGGCTGTTCGGCGGAGGACTTCACCGCGCCGCTTTGCGCGTCGACCACCTGCACCCGGACCGACCCGGCAGTATCGATATTGCCGCTGTTGGAAACCGCGAAGGTGACATTGATGGGCGCCCCTTGGCTCACCTCTGAGGCGTTAAGGGTAGCCGCCCCGGTCACCGCGAAAGTAGGCTCGACGTTGAAGCTTGCGGAGCTGGTCAAGAGGACCGATCCTCCGCCCAATAGAGTGGCCGTTACGGTATAGGTCCCTGGTTGGCTCACCGCGGTGTTCCAAGCGGTGGTGTCGGTGGCCTGGCTACTGGAGTTGAGTGTGGCAATAGCGCTTTCCTTAAAAACCGTCGTTCCTCCCAGGCTATCGGCCACGGTCACTTGGAGGAGGAGGTCCTGATACAGCGAGGAGCTGAGATTGGCATAGCTGGCGGCAATTGCCACGTCGGTGTTGGCCTTGAAGCTTGTGCCGCCTGCGGAGACCGAGAGGCCCAGCTTCGGCACCGTTCCGGCGGTGACGATAGTGTTGTTGGCCTTGCTGTATTCGGAAATGGTGTTGCCTGGATCAACCTTCGCCCACAGGGTATAGTCCCCAGCCTTGCCCAAGACATTCCAGGCGTAACCGATGTCGACGCTTGCTCCCGCCTCCACAGCCGGCACGGCCAGGGTGGCAAAGGGAGCCACACCCAATGCCGGGTCGCTGTCATAAAGAGTGACAGTAGTGGCACCAGACGCGCTCTTCCCAATATTAGACACCGTGGCGGTAAGCATCAGCGAGCTTCCCTTGACTGCGCCACTGCCAAGCCGGACGACAAGATCCGGAAGATTACTGCCGAAGCTGAAGGTGACTGTCTTGCTCGAAGTGAGGCCTCCGGCGGTGAGGGTGACCTTGAGACTGTGCATCCCCGGCGTCAACATTTCAGGTTGGATCGTGAAGCTGTAACTGGTGAAGCCGGTGAACGTCACCGTGTCGGTCTTGACGCTGGCACCGTCAAGGAAGCATTCGATCCCCGCCTGAGTGTTGCCGTAGAGATCGACTTTGGCGGACACCGGGACGGTGATCGAGGGGTAATCGGTCTTGTCGGTGGAGAGGCCAAGAAGGGCGGCTTGGCCGATGTCGAAGGCCTTTGCGCCGGAGGCGAGCAGCAGGTCTCCCTGGTAGATGCCGTAGACCAGCTTGTGAATTCCCATCGAGGCCGTAGCCAGCGCCGCCTGCTGGTTCGCGAGCACCGGAGCCGCCGCGGTCAGCGTGACGTCGCCGCTTCCGGCATCGGTGTAGTTATTGTCGGGATCGACCACCCAGGTTTTGATGGTGGCCGGCAGATCGAGGTTGCTCTCGATGTTCAAAGAGAGGCCCATGGTGTCGCTCGCCGCGTAGGTCGCTCTGTCGAGGAGAGCCTCCTTGACCTTGACCTGGATCCCCGCTACGTCGAACGGGGTGGAGCCACTGATGGTCGATCCGGCCGGGTCGGTGAGGCTGTAGGAGACCGTGTAGGTGCCGGCGGTCATGGCTGCCGGCAGCGGGAAATTCACCGTCTGGGAGCCATTGAAGGCAAACGGATCCATGGGATCAGTCGGACCAGTAAGGGTCATGGTGCCGGTTGCGGTGCCGGACATGGACACCGTCACCGTGTCCCCGGGATTGTACACCTGCTTGTCGGTCGTGACCGTCAGAACTCCGTTAGCCTTGTAGATGTACACCGAGTTGAGATGGATGGAGCGCCCTGACGGGTAGTAGATGCCGTAGAAGAGCTTCTCGCCGGTGATCTGGGTCAACGGCACGGAGAATGTGAGGGCCTGGGTTCCGTTCAGGGTAAAGTTCCGCTGGTCCTGGTACCCGTTGTAGTTGGCCCTGGCTAGCAAGCTGACGGCGCCACCTCCGACTTGGTCGATGATGACGGTCAGGTTGGCCGTGTCTCCGGTATTGTAGGTGTCCCTGTCGAGCTTGGCGGTCACGGAGAGGGTGATGCCGGAAAGGTGATAGAGGATGGCTCCCTGCTTGATGGTGGCTCCACCGGAGGAGAGCCGGTAGCTGGCGCTATAGTCCTTCTCCTCCAGGTCGGCCGCGGTGGTGAAGGTAAACGAGATTTCCTTTTCCTCGCCCGGCTTCAGCCAAGCCGTCCGAGTCGAGTCGATGAGATCGTCAGCCTTGAAGGAGAGGTCGAAGGGCCCTTCCTGGGTCCCGCTGTTTTTGACTTTGAAGGTCATGGTTGCGCTGCCCCCTGCCGCCACCGTCTGATACTGGGGCAGTTGGGTGATGTCGAAGATGGCCGGTTGCAGCGTGAAAGGAGCAGTCTGCACCGCGAGTTGCTGGTTGGCGGTGTCGAGAATCTCGGCCTTGATGATAAAGGGGGCCGGTTGGAGCGCAGCCAGGTTGATAGCGAAGGAAAGAGGCGTGGCGACCGACACCTGAGCGAACGGCAGAGAGACCTCCTGCGCGCTGCTCCACACTACCGTTCCGTTTCCGTCCACCAGGGAGACCCTCGCTACACCGACGATGGGGTTGAACCCCAGATTGTTGAGGGACACGGTCACCGGAAGCAGGCTCCCCGTCTGACCGCCAATGGCCATCGAGAAGCTGACTTTCGTCGCTTTTCTCACCTCGAAGCTCGTGGACGAAGTTGCCGCAGGCAGAGAAGAGGATGCGGTCAGTTGATAGCTTCCCTCGGTAAGCGAATAGTTAATCGTGTCGGTGCTGCTGGTTCCCTGGGGAGTGAAATACCCCCTGGACTGCTGGCCGACTAAGGTTCCGCCCTGTAGCAGTTGATAGGAGACGGTTGAGTTGCTGTCAATCAGGCCGCTGTTGTTCACCGTTGCGGCGATCCCCACCGCGCCTTCGGCGTAAATGGACTGGGAAGCGAGTGTGATGCTTCCCGCGACCCCATACCTGACGGACTTGGTGATTGTCTGGTTGAGATCCCCGGTGAAGGTGAAGTTGTACGAAGAGTCGGCAGCTATCTGTTGGGCGTACTGCTGAACCAGTTGTTGACCAGCCGGTACCGTTAGCGTCTCGGTTTTCGCGGTAATCGACGGAGTCGACAACACGGTCGCATCCGTCTTCCCGTCATTTCTTAATTGGAGGGTAATGGTGAACGGATCGCTGCCGGTAACCGCGGGAGCAGTCACGGTGGCCGTCACTAGCGGGGACGATACCTCGAATTGGTCGGTGGTCTTGGCGAGTGTGGTGGTACCCTGGGCGACGGTACCGCTCAGGGCAACCGTCCCGGTCGCACCGGCGGCCATAGTCGCGGTGTAGGGATGGCTCCCGCCCGCCGGGATGCTGAAGGTTTCCGAGTAGATGGTCTGCTGGGGCCCGCCCGCCACACCTCCCTGGAGGGAGAAGACGAGGTTCGAGGCTGTCACCGCCGAGATATTTCTTACCTCTCCTGAAATGGTGGCCGTCTCGCCGGGTTTATACACCCTCTTGTCCGGCAGGATGCTCAAAGAGGTGTTGCCCTGGGCAACCTGGAATGGGTATTCATAACTGGCCACGGTCTGGCCCGTCCCTGAAGTAACGGTACCTTGGAGGTAGTATTTTCCCGCGTTCGCCAGGGTGCCGATCGTGCTCATCAGATTGGATACGCCCCCCGGTGCGAGATTGAGTGGAACGTCCGTTTGCCAGAGAACGTCACCCTGGCTGCTTGCGTAAGTCACTGTCACGTCCTGGAGAAGCGGAGTAACCGAGGAGTTGGTCGTGGCAAGGGTCGCTTCGAGCTCTATCCAACGCGCTTTTGGGCTGGTGATGGGGGAACCGCTCGTGAGGTAATCACTCCAGGTGGAGTTGGCGAGATCGGCCTGCGTTGCCGCGGTGCGGGTGCGGAACTTAACGGAAGTACCTATTGGCTCCGTCGACGTCCAGGCGAGAGTTTGCCAGTTGCTGGTCTGACCGGCATCCTGGACCAGGCGGAGGGTTCCCTGACCGGCATAGTTGTAACCACTGGCGGATTTGAAGTTGTTCCAGTCAGTTTCCGCCGCCGGCATGTTGGGGGCACTGTTGGAGACGCCCATTTCGACGTAAGAGGCGGTTGTCCAGACACCGTTCCAGGAATATCCGCTTGTGCTTCCGTTCCATTCCCACCGGTTCAGAGAGTTATTCCAATACCAGACGGTAATTGCCGAGGCGACTCTCTTGATACGGAAGCGGCCGGCGGTATCGCCAGTAGGAACCGGGCTACTCAAGGAATCCCAACTCGAGCCGTTATAGTGGCCGGTCTGATAAATGTGGCCAACACCATTGACATAGGCACGCTTTATCTGCAGCGCGTTGCCTACTACATTGTTGTCAGAGGCGGTGTTCTGGTCGGTATCACCAACCATTAGGACGGAATCCCACTCCGCTGAGGACGGGGCAACCGTCGCCCAGTCCACCGAGATATCGAAGTCCCCGTTGAGCGGGAACCTCCCTGCCAAGTTGGAGTAGGACACGGTACCAGCGGCAGGGTCCTTGGTTACCGCGGTGCCGTTACTCTCGTTATTAATTGCACTACCTGAGCTGCGCACGGACCAGCGGTCGGTGTTGAGTACCCCATCGTCAAAGTTGTCGTTGGTTCTCAGTAAGCGCACCGCATCGGTAGTCTCGTTGACAGTCACCACACGCCCGGAGTTTATGATGAAATTGTCGAAATTTGAGTGTGCGGCGCAGTTCTTTCCCCGCCAGACATTGAGCTCGAACCCTGCGTTCGCAGTATAAGCCGAATTGGTCGATGACAGGATGGGGGTCCAACTAGTGCCGGTCCAACCATAACCGGTAAGGGTGCTTCCTGTCCGTGTGATGCGGAGTTTACCGGATTGCTGATAGTTGCCATTCCAGCGCCATGCGTACCACCCTCCGTTTATGAGAGCCCCCGACTCCTGCATGTTCGCGGGGGTGTTCTTCATATAGAACCAGAACGGCCCTCCATAGGCATCCAGTTCCGCCCCCTCTGAACTACATCCGATGTTGTTGTCAAAATCAACTTGGACGTCGAAATCTCCTGCCAGCGACCAACTCGTACTGCCAAAGCCGGAGTCGTTGGTTGTGCTATCGACATACATTTTGCCGTTTTGGGGTACTACGGTCCCCCATGTATTCCATCTCGTGGGGTCAAGCCCGGCCTCAAAGTCGTCGTTGCCGATCATGGAATCATTGGTGCCGTAGGTGTCGACTTGGTTGCGAACAGCTTGTTGGAAATCGGCCTGAGACGTCCATGTTTTCTGCTTCTGGATTCCAGTGGCAGTCGACACTTGAAGATGAAGGTTTCCATTCTGGAGACTTGTACCGCTGTTGGTAACGGAACTGGTGGCTGAGATGGTTTCCGTGGACAGATAGCTGCCTTTTGCCGTCTGTGAGACGAGGCTTGCCTTAACCCCTGTTACAACCAGGCTTTTTTGCACCAGGTCGGATTTACCCGTCTTTGTGTCGCTGTAGCTGACTGTCAGGGAATAGTTGCCATCGGTCGTGCCAGCCGGCAGAGGCAGAGCAAGATTCAACGAGCCGTTGGCAGCGACTGTTTCAGTCATGGTCTTGTCCGCTATCAGGGCGGATTTCGCGTCATAGAGACTTATCCTGTACTGCGCCTGGGTATCGACGCCCCCTCTGTTGATGAGCGACGGGGCAAGTACGTCCCCGGCGGTATACCCGGTTTGGTTCAGGGACAGGGCCAGAGATGACTGGGGAAGCGTGTAGACAAAACTCTTACTGAGAGACGAGCCACTTGGAAGGGTGAGTGTGACCGTAAGATTGTGCTGGCCTGGCCCCATGGTGGTGGGGAGAGTGACGGCCTCCTGAAAGGAAAGGCTCTGCCCGGCGGCGAGGCTCATCGTTCTTGTGTCGCTGAATCCGGCGTCAGGCGCCGAGACGCTGACGCTGAGCCCGTCGATGGTGAATTTACCGGTGTTAGTGAGTGCGATGGTAGGATTGGCAGTGCCCCTGATCCAGTAGGAGGTTCTATCGAAAGTGACTGTCGTGGTTATGGCATTGGGGACAGAAACCGTAACGGGCTTCCCCGCCCTGGTCTCGTCGCTCTGGGTAAAAGAGAGGCTGTAGGTGCCGAACTTAAGGGGTGGCAGGCTGACCGGAAGGGCGAGTGAGGTCATCTGTCCGGCGGCCAAAGCGAAAGACCAAGAGTTGGAGGCGATGCCGGCGCCATCCGGATCGGTAAGACTGGCGCTGAGGGTCCCGGCTGATACCGCAAACTTGCCTGAGTTGGTGAGGTTGAGGGCGATATTCGTTGCACCAGGGATCAAAGCAGCCGACAGATCGGGGCTTACCGCTATCCGGCTCATGGGGACTTCGAAGGCCGCAGAGTTCCCGCCAATCTTGTTGCCGAAACTGTCAAAGGCTTCAGCCGATATTGTGTACGCGCCCGCCTGCGTGCGGGGGGGGAGCGCGAAACCGAGGTTTTGGCTGCTCGTCCCGTTAGCAGACAGGCTGACGGAAAGGGAATTGGTAAACACAGCGACGTTCATCGGGTCAGCGACCCTTAGTTGAACGTTTACCGTCGAAGAGGCGTTCTGCTTGTTCTGGAGGGTGAGCGCGAGATTAACGTTGTCACCGGCGGTATAGTCCGCCTTATCTGGTGTGGCCGTGACGGTGATTGCCGGAGTGAACACATAGAAGCCGCGCGAAGAGTCACCCACCTGCTGGCCGTTCTCATCGTAGAAGTAGGCCCAGAGCCGATCATAGCTCGCCCGGGCGTTGTTGAGGATGTGGGTGAAGTTGGCCGAACTCCTGGGAGATATGGTGAGGGTCTGGATGAGATTGACGTTCCTTCGGTACCAGTCCCCGCCGTACTGGTCCTCCCCTGTCTCCCACGAATGGTGGGGGAAGAAGTATTTGGCGGTGATCGTCCTCTCGCTGTCCGTGTTGTTGTACATGGTCACGGTGAAGGAGGCGCTCGCCCCGCGCGGGTACTGCTCACTGTCGGAGTTGACCGCGAAGTTGAAGTCCAGGCTCTTTTGCAGATTGGTGGGCGGGTTGCTGACGACGAAGCGTCCGGAGTCCGTTTCCGCCTGGGGCTGCACGATGTTGCCGCCGGCGTCCAGCAGCAAGTAGTCGACGTGGTAGATCCCCAAAGCGGAATCCGCAGCCATGACAAAGCTCTGAGTGATGGTAGCCGAGCCCCCAGCCGGCACCGCCAGCGCCACGTCCTGAGAGCTCAACAGCACGCTGCGGTCGGGATTGTAGAGTTGGAGCCTGACGGTGGCGGCGTCGCCTGCTGCACTGTTGGTGACGGTGACGGGGACAGTGATCTGGTTGCCCGGCTTTATCTCCGGCAGCATGGCGGGTTTCTTCGCCCAGGTGAGCATGTCGCGAACAATGGCCAGTTCGTTCGTGGTGGCCTGCGAGTGGGCATACCCCCAATCGGTGTAGAGCGAGCTGACGATGACCTGTCCCTGACCGTACGGGTACATGAGCATAGCGGGCTGGCTGTTGACCGAGCGTCTCAGCAGGATGGTCGAGTTGGCCGGGTAGGAGGCGAAGTAGCCATCGACCCCGGCCGAGACCGTAGGATCGCTGACCGAGGCAAGAATCTGGTGGTAAGTGTCGACGTAGGTACCGTTCCAAAGGCAGCTTTGGTCCTCAGTCCAACCATACGCCGCGATAGTTTTACCGTCCGGGGTGGGAACCACAGAGAAGTCGTAGCCATGTTGCTGGGCGAAAACGATCAGTGTCCCCCCCTGCTTGACGAACTCGTTCAAGGTCGCCTTGAAAAAGCTGGAATTCTCGTAGCCGTAAAGCCCCCCCGAAGGAATCACCAGCACCGGCGTCGCCCCGATCAACTGCAGCGCCGACGAGGCAGCATCGGTCTTCACTTCCACCTTTTTAAACGCTTCGATCACGCTGGATAATTCCTTAGCGTAACCGTTCTGGAACGCCACAGCGTTTGGGTCAGAAGCGAGCGGCGGTACCCCGTCCCGAAAAAATCCGCCATCTACGGCGTAGGTGTCATCGGGGTGGTCGCCCCCAGGCGAGGGCGAGTTTGCGACGGGCGGCGGTAAGGTGTGTCAATTCAAGTTGCAAATGCACCAGCGAGGGCAGTAGCAAAGACCTCAGCGGGCGTCCGGTAGTCTAAACACTTGCGGGGGCGGTTATTTAGCCGATCGACTGCCTTCTGTACCGCCTCTTCTTTGA
>NZ_BLXW01000061.1:0-11791 GCF_054784495.1 Geomonas sp. Red276 | reverse complement strand
GTCTCTTCCCCGGCTAACGGCTCCACCGTCTCCGGGACCGTGAGTGTCGCCGCCAGCGCCTCCGACAACGTGGGCGTCACCAAAGTCGAGTTCTACCTCAACGGCGCCCTGGCCGCCGCCGTCAACACCGCACCGTACAGCTTCAACTGGAACACCACTTCCTACGCCAACGGCAGCTACGCGGTGAGCGCCAAGGCCTACGACGCCGCCGGCAACGTCGGCTCGACCTCGGGTGTTACCGTGAACGTCTCCAACGTGGTGGCCGACACCACCGCCCCGGTGGTCGGGAACTTCGTGATGCCCTCCACCGCCAGCTCCTTGACCGTGGCCGTGACCTCCTTCACCGCGACCGACAACGTGGCCGTCACCGGCTACCTGATCACCGAAAGCTCCTCCGTGCCGTCCGCTTCCGCCTCCGGCTGGAGCTCCGCCGCCCCGACGAGCTTCACCTTCTCCGCCGCCGGTACCCGCAACGCCTACGCCTGGGCCAAGGACGCCGCCGGTAACGTCTCCGCCTCCAAGGTCGACTCCGTGGTCATCACCCTGCCTGCCGCCAGCACCCCGACCTCGATCGTCGTCGACAAGACCGTGTACCGCGATTCCTCCAGCACCGGCTCCTCCATCGCCTCCCCGACCCTGACCACCACCGGCGCCGGCCGTCTGCTGGTCGCCTTCGTCACCGGCAGCGCCCCCTCCAGTGGCGCCAACACCTACGTCAAAACGGTCACCAGCAGCGGCACCGTCCTCTCCTGGACCAAGGCGGCGGCCACCGCCGTGCAGCGCGGCTATGCGGAGATCTGGTACGCCTGGGCCCCCGCCAGCTTCTCCGGCACCGTGAAGGCCACCCTCAACCAGTCGGTCTCCTCGCGCTCCATCACCGTGATGGCCTTCACCGGGACCGCTACCGGCTCGGCCGCCATCGGCGCAGTCAGCGGCGGGAACTCCGCCTCCGGCGCCCCCAACGCCTCGCTCACCACCACCAAGGCCAACTCGCTGGTGCTCGGCACCGGCAACGACTGGAGCGGCGCGGTCGCCAGGACGGTAGGCTCCGGCCAGAAGATGGTTCACCAGTTCCTCTCCCCGACCTCCGACACCTACTGGGTCCAGATGGGTAGCCCGGTAGCCTCCTCCGGGACGAGCACCACCATCAACGACACCGCCCCGGCCGCCGACATGTACAACCTGAGCATCGTCGAGATCCGCACCCCCTGACCTCGACCACACCGGAGTAACTCCCCAAACGGGGCGCAGGAATGATTCCTGCGCCCCGTTTCTTTTTAATGCCCCTTCCTGCGGCCAAAAGCCGCCGAGGAGGCCGCCCCCGTGCGGTGGGGAGTGAGGGGGCCCCCTCGTTCCTCGTGCCGTTTTACCCCTTCGTGATGCTACGGCTTTCTAATCTCCACGATACTCAGGTTGTAGCTGTCCGCGGCAGGAGCGGTATCGTTGATGGTCACCGTGGTTCCGGGAGCCGGGGTGGCGCCAGTTTGGCTCTGCACCCAGTAGCTTGCGTGGTTAGTGGTGGAGATGAGCTGGTGCACCATGCGTTGTACCGGTCCCAAGGTCCGGCTCGTCGCAGAACTGGGGTCGTTGCCGATTCCAAAGACCCAGGAATTGGCGCCGGTCGTCACCAGCGAGGCCGCTGGTACGCCGGATGCGGCGCTGGCACCTGCGGTGGCACCGATGGCGCTGGCGCCGCCCGCCGTCCCCGTGAAGGAAACGACGGTCAGGGTGCCGGAGGACACCGACTGATTCAGGGTTGCCGTGACGGTGCCGGTCATGACGGAAGGGGCATACGCCCACCAGATCTCGGCCGTTCCCCGCTGCGTGTTGGCCCTTTGCGCCAGCGTCCAGGTGAGGGAACCCCCTGTGTTGGTGAGGCCGGAAACGGTGGTGGCCGTACTTCCGCTCTTCGGGGCCGCCGCAATGAAGGCGACCAGCAACTCGTTGGTATTCTTGGTGGAAAAGCTCGGGGTTTTAATCGTCTTGGTCGATGCAGTGGCATCTTTGTAGGTCACGACGTCGATGGCCAAATCCGGCGCGAGGGCAATGACGATGTCCAGGTTCTTCGAATCGGTGGCCGATAGGCTATCGCTTACGGTGACCGCCACGGTGAAGGTCCCGGTGGCGGCCGGCGTGCCACCGATCACCCCCGCCCCGCTCAAGGTAAGCCCCGGCGGAAGCCCGGTCGCCGACCATGCATAGGGGGGAGCTCCTCCTGTCGCTGCCAGAGGCTGTCCGGGGTAGGAGACTCCAACGCTGCCCGGTGCGAGGCTCGCCGTGGTGACGGCCAGGGAGGCGGCTACCGACTGGGTGCGGATTTCGATGGCACTCAGGTTGTACCTGTCCCCTGTGGGAGCGGTGTCGTCGATGGTTACCGTGGTGCCGGCCAGTGGGGTGGCGGAGGATTGTTTTTGCACCCAGAAGGTATCGCCGGTGGCGGTGGAAAGGAAGGTGTGCACGATGACTTGTCCGCTCCCGGGGGTCCGGGCGACCGCCTGGCTCCAGTCGTTTCCTGTTCCCAGCACCACGGAGCCGGCTCTGGTCGTCACCAGGGAGACGGCGGGGGCGCCGGAAGCCGCACTGGCACTGCCGGTGGCGCCGATGGCGTCGGCTCCGTAGGCCGTTCCGGTAAAGGTCATGACGGTGATCGAGCGGGATGACACGATCTGGTTCAGGGTGGCCGTAACCGTTCCGGTCACGGCCGCGGTTGGGTAGGCCCACCAGATCTCGGCGGTTCCCCTCTGCCCGTTGGTGACCACCCCCCGGGTCCAGGTGAGCGCGTTACCGGTGTTGGTCACCCCCGTCACCGCGGCATTCGTACCCGTGGTGGGAGCGGATCCACCGATGAAGGCCACCACCAACTCGTAGGCACCGGCGGTGACGGCTGGGGAGGTGATCCTGCTTCCGGCGGCGGAAGAATCGGCAGAGACGTTGGCGTTAATGCCGATGGCCGGTACCGCAATGGTGATGTTGATGTTCTTGGTGGCGGTGGTCAGGCTGCTATCGGTGACCGAGATCGTCGTGGCGAATGTCCCGGAGGAGGCCGGCGTGCCGCCGAGCACGCCGCTGCCGCTCACGGTGAGCCCGGACGGCAGTCCGGTGGCAGACCAGGTGTAGGGGGCGATTCCCCCGGTCGCCGCCAGGTTCTGGCTCGGATAGGAGGCCCCGGTGGTGCCGGGGGGGAGGCTTGCGGTGGTGATGGTCAGCGCAGGCACCGGTGCTACCTCGATGTTCAGGTTTTTCGTGGCGTTGCCCGAACTGCTGTCGGTGACCGAGACCGCCACGGTGAAGCTCCCGGCGCTGGCAGGCGTGCCGCTCAGCACTCCGGCGGAGCTCATAATGAGTCCCGGCGGCAGCCCGGTCGCAGCCCATAGGTAGGGGGGGATTCCCCCGCTGGCCACCATGTTCTGGCTCGGGTAGGGGACGGCGACGATGCCCGCAGGGAGGCTCGTCGTGGTGATGGACAATGCCGGCGGGGGCGCGATGCCGATGTTGAAATTCTCGGAAACGGTGGTCGAACTGCTATCGCTTGCGGAGAGTGCCACGGTGAAGATCCCCGCGGAGAGCGGCGTCCCGGTTATTACGCCGGTGCCACTCATGGCGAGCCCCGGCGGCAGACCGGCTGCCGACCACCCATAGGGGGGGATCCCCCCGGTAGCCGAGAGGGCCTGGCTTGGATATGGCTCCGCGACGGTGCCCGATGGGAGCGCGGCGGTGGTGATGGCCAGCGGCGGCGGTGGCGCGATAGCAATGGTCAGGTTGTTCGCCGTGGAGGTCGAAACGCTATCGGTGACCGAGATTGTTACCGTGAAGCTCCCGACGGATGCCGGCGTGCCGCTGATGACTCCGGCGCCGCTGATAATAAGTCCCGGCGGCAGTCCGGCTGCCGACCATGCGTACGGGGGGGCCCCACCCGTGGCCGCCAGGTTCTGGCTCGGATAGGCGACGCCGGCGGTGCCCGATGCGAGGCTCGCCGTGGTGATCTCGAGAGGCAGCGGAGCGCTCTGACCCCGGATCTCGACGATGCTCAGGTTGTACATGTCGGCGGTCGGTGCGGTGTCGTTGATGGTGACCGTGGTGCCGGCCGCCGCGGTGGCGGACGACAATCGCTGGACCCAATAAGTGTCGCCGGTCGCGGTGGAAAGGAAGGAGTGCACGAGTGATTGTCCGCTGCCGACGGTCCGGCTGACCGCATGGCTCCAGTCGTTTCCGGTTCCGAGCACCAGGGAGTTGGCCCGGGTGGTCACCAGGGAGGCGGTGGGTGCGCCGGACGCCGCGCTCCCACTGCCGGTGGCGCCGATGGCGTCCGCTCCGTAGGCCGTTTTGGTGAAGGACATGACGGTGATCGAGCGGGACGAGACGCTCTGGTTCAGGGTGGCGGTGACCGTCCCTGTCACCGCCGAGGTGGCGTAGGCCCACCAGATCTCGGCCGTTCCCCGTTGAGCGTTGGTGACCACCCACTTGGTCCAGGTGAGCGCGTCACCGGTGTTGGTCACCCCCGTCACCGTGGCATTGGTACCCGTGGCGGGGCCTGAGCTCCCAATAAAGGCAACCAGCAACTCGCCGGCCCCGGTGGTTACCGTCGGGGAGGTGATGTCGCTGCCGGTGGTGCCCGCATCGGTTGAGACGTTCGCGCCGATACCGATGGGGGGGAGGGGTGCATATATGGTGATGCCGAGGTTCTGCTTGACCGAGGCTTGGCTGGCATCCTGAAGCTGGACCGTGAAGGAGCCGGTGCCGGCAGAGGTCGGTATTCCAGAAACGGTTCCAGTGGCTGGATCGATGTTCAGACCGGGTGGCAGAGAGCCGGCAGCAATGGACCATCGGTAGGGGGGCTGGCCTCCGGTGGCCGTGAGGTTCTGGGTGTAGAAGAGGGCCACGGTGCCTGCTGAGAGGCTGGTGGTGGCGATCGCCAGGGGCTGCGGGGGGGGGGCTGTCGCCTGAATTTCAACCGGGAGCGCGTTGGACGTCCCTCCACCGGCCACCCGGTTGTAGACCGTTACGCTGGCATTGCCGGGCGAGGCGATGTCGGTGGCATCGATGGCCGCCAGAAGCTGGGTGGGGGAGATGACCGTGGTCGCCCGGTCGGTGCCGTTCCAGCGGAAAGTCGAATTGACGTCAAACTTTTGCCCGGTCACCAGGAGTTCCAAAGCGGGGCTCCCGGCCTGGAGTTGCCGCGGGTAGACCTCCGATATCCTGGGTGTCGTAATGTCCTGAAGGGTGATCAGGCCTTTGTCGGGTACGGCATGGTAGTAAATTACGTTCGCGCTCCCCTCTACGGTCGCCTTTATCGTCGTGATGCTGTTCTCCTGCTGGACGCTTACGTAGAGCCACCCCGAAGGGACGGTGCTGCGCACCGTTAATGGTTCATTGTAGAGTGAATCGTCCAAGGTGTCGCTCAAGCTCAAAACGGTCTGATCGTTCGTCTCGGAGAAGACCGAGAGCGTTGCCGTAGCCCTCTCGTTGACGTACTTTACCACCGGACCGATGCCGCGTACCGCCAAGTTCTTTGTCTTCAGGTAATCGAGATAATTGGTGAAATCGGTGGTGGCCATGTGCCCGTAACAGTTGTCGGCACCACCATTGAGCGTGTGGGCATGGACGATTAGCCATTGCCCCTGCTTCTCTGCGTCATCAGTCATGGAAAGATACGAAGTCGAATCCATATCGCATGATCTGAGGTTATAGAAATCGTAGGGCAATGTATTGAGTTCGCAGTAAGTTCCCCTCGCAGAGATATAGTTGCTACTGACTACCGTTTGTACATCGTCGTTGAATTCCCCCCAGGGATAAGAAAAGGTGAGGCATTTCTGGCTGCTTAGCTGGGCATCTATCGCCGCTTTCGAACCGATGACTTCCTCGTAGAGTCGGGAATACGACAGGTTGGTGAGATGAGGATGGGTTTCCGTGTGGCTTCCTATCTCGTGCCCGATGCCTGCCGCGTCCCTCCAGGAATCCCACCCCGGAGAGTAATTGCCGATTGAGTCGGTGATCAGGAAGAAACTTCCCTTGAAATCTCGTCCGTTCAACGCAGGCACGCCGATGGAGATTTGGGATGGGCAACCGTCATCAAAAGTAAGGGAGACCACGCCTGCTTTATTGTCCGGCCAATGGGTGATGGCGTGATCGGCGAGTGCGTCGGAAGTGAAGAACAGAGGCGAGATGACGACAAGGAGGCTGCAGATCCAAGTTCCCGGCGAGTGAATCAAGGAACGACGTCCTTTTCTTCGCATAGCTCCCTCCATGTACTCTTGTTATGAGTATGCCGCCGAGCATAGGCCCTGTTTCAGTTTTCAAAGAGCAAGACGGAGGTGCAGATTCATTAGATTTGGTTTGCAAAAAATAATGCCGCGACCAATTAACCCGGTCGCTCGAAACTGGAGAGTCAGGCCGTTGCCGATGCTATTCAAAGGCTGCGGACCGGTTATGTCATGCATCTTTAAGGGTACTTCAAAAGAGTAAATTTAAAATCGTTTGCCGACGGAAAAATGTTATTTTTCAATAGTATTGCCATGGTCACAGGTTCTTTTTGAGACGCTTTATGTCGTTTGCCGGGGCCCCTTTGTCTTGGTTGCCGGTGATTACGTTTCCGGGTCTCCGTAGGAGTGAGGATGAAAGCTCACGGTCGTCTTCATAACCGGGGAGGCCGTCCAGCGGCTCCAACAGCTACCCACCCAAATCCGGGACAGATTTATTTAATTCCAATGAATCCGCAGCATCAAGCCCCCAGGGAGCCCCCTATTCTACGTCCGCCTGTTTATGTGCGCCTGGCAGGGCCTGTGGTGCGGAAACGCCACCGAGTCAGCTGGGTTGGCAGGAGTGGGTACCCCTGGAGGTGAAGGTGCCGCTCAACCTTTGACAAGAGGTGGAGTCCTTTATATAGTCACCTCTGCTTTTCAGGTTACCAACATCGGAAATGTTCTATGCCATACGTGACCGTACAGAGACACGGGGAGGCTGAGATTGTCATCAAGAAGTCCCGGTTCATCGTGAACGTGGTCCCCGTCCAGTCCGAAGGCGAGGCTATGGGCTTCGTCGAGCGGATCAGGGCGGAGCACCGGGATGCCAACCACAACTGCTTCGCCTTCAAAGCAGGAGCCAGCCAAAGGATGTCGGATGACGGCGAGCCGAGCGGCACGGCGGGGCGCCCGATCCTGGACGTGCTCGAAAAGCAGGGGCTCACCGATACGGTGATCGTGGTGACCCGTTACTTCGGCGGGATCCGTCTGGGGGCGGCGGGGTTGGTGCGGGCCTACAGCCAAAGCGCCGTGGCAGGGGTGGAAGCGGCGGGCGTCGCCACCGCCGTGGCCGCAGTCGATCTCCTCGTCACGCTGGATTACACCCTCGTCGGCAAGGTGCAGTACCTGCTCACCCAGGCCGGCGCCCTTAACCTGGACAGTCACTTCGGCGAAAACGTCACCCTCACCTGCCGGGTTATTGCCGGAGCGGCAGAGGGACTGGAAAACGAGTTGGCCGAAGCCTCTTCCGGCCGGATTACTGTGAAGCGATTGGCCGAGGTACTGGTAGGAAGCGACCTGCAGCCGATCCACGGCGAGCCGGGCGTAAGCGGTCATGAGGGGCGGGGGAGATGAAGCAGAAAGGGCAAACAGGGCTGCGCCTGATCCGGGGGGGGCGGCAAGGCATCCGCCTTGGACAGCTGGAGGTGATGGTGTCGCCGCCGGAGGTCCCTCCTTTTACCTCTGCGGCCACCGTGGTGGAGGAGGATACCTGGCTCGTCCTCAGTGCCGAGCCGACCGTCAAGCCGGTCGCCGACAGCGTGGTGCGGATCATGACCGAGCTCATCGATGCGAAGGCGGTCCCGCCGGGGAGCGTATTGGTGAAAAGGGGGGACCCCATCCAGATCCAGGCCGTGGTGTACGACCTCGGTGAGGAGCCGTTGTGCCGTCCCGAATGGGTGGGGCTTGCTCTGAAGGGAGCCTTTGCGGTGGCCGAGGACCGGCGGCTGGCCTCCATGGCGCTGCCGCCTCTCGGGGTGCGTTTCGGGCGGCTCCCCCTTTCCCGTTTCATTGAGCTTCTGGCTGAGGCCGTACGGGAGGCGCCCCTGTCCACGCTGCGAAGGATCTGGCTGACGGTGGAAGAGGATGACTGCCCCGCGGCCAGGCGCCTGCTCTGCGCCCTGGCCGGGCCCCATGACGGGGAAGAGAGATAAGCTCAACTGAAACTGCCAACTAACATCGACTACCTGCCCGGTCAGACAAGGGGTAGCTGTGTCGGCAAGAAAAAAACGGATCTGTGCGATCAGTGGTCGTGCCTTGCACACTCTGAAAGGAGCTCCACTATCCAGGCGTTTATGCTCTTGCCATGAGCGGCAGCTTGCGCAGCTAATCGCTGATGCAATACCGGAGGCACCCGCAGATTGAACTTGCCGGAGAACTGTTTGCGAGGCTCGACGCCGTCCTCGGCGCACATCTCAAGAAATGCCTTTAGCGAGAGTTCGCCCTCCTTGCGAAGATCGTCCACGGTGCTGGCATAGAAATCCGCACCGCCGTTGATGCCGACGAACTCCC
Organism: Geomonas sp. Red276; assembly: GCF_054784495.1. Classification (NCBI taxonomy): domain Bacteria; kingdom Pseudomonadati; phylum Thermodesulfobacteriota; class Desulfuromonadia; order Geobacterales; family Geobacteraceae; genus Geomonas; species Geomonas sp. Red276. Next base: position 3,263 of record NZ_BLXW01000061.1, on the reverse strand, counting down.
CTCGAAACATGTTGATTTCGGGGTCGAATGAAATGACTGCGTCGTATCCGTTGATGCTCATAGTGTTCATGGACATACTCCGTTTTCTTCAAGCCACTTTCGGATGGATGCAACAGCTCCTTTATCGGTATCAGGCGAAGGATGCGGTCGGTGAAAAACCCGGCGGTCCCCAAAGAGCCGAACGCCGACCCGGGAGTCTTCCCGTTCAGTGATCTCAGCACCAAGTTCTCTAAAGAGAGCAAGAACATCCGGCCACTGGACATTCCCAGGGACGGGATGGGCGAAGATCGATTCCAGCGTCTTGAGGTTTTTCCGTTTCATCCAATTTTTAGTACCACATGTTGGTACCACGGTCAAGGTTGATGGGGTGCATAAACAAGAAGCCGGTTAACCCGCCCAAAGGGTGTAACTCCCGGGAGGCAGGCCCTTTTTGATGATGGCAATGGCAGGATCAAACAAGGATAAACGGAGAGGGGGAAGGAATATGAGAACAAAAGTACTGATGGTCAGCGCTCTGGTGATGCTCGTTGCCGGTTGCAGCTCATCGAGCCAGCAGCAGGCTCCTGAAACATCGCAGGGGAGGGCGGAAACTAAAACATTGGAAGGTGCGTCGGCTGTGGGCTATGACGGAAAGGCCATCCGCAACAGCGTGGACAACACCCTCAACAAAAACGATCAACACAATCAGGATCTGGATAAGGAAGTCAAATCAGGCGCTGACGGACAACCGAAACAATAACGGGATGATGGCCACTGGTAACGGCATTGTGCTGCCGTGTTGAAAAGGAGTGGATGATGAAACGACTGGCAATAGCGGGGATGATGGTTTTGGGGCTTTTGAGCGGCTGCAGCGGTGACAAGAGCAAGGAGCTCTTCGATACGGCGCAGTTCGAGGAGAAGCAGCATAACAGTGAACATGCGCTGCAACTGTACCAGGAGATCGTCTCCAAGTACCCGGACAGCCCTCTCGCCAAGCAGGCACAGGAGAGGATGACCGCCCTCGGCAAGAAGTAGCGCCCGACATCTCCCTCACCCTAACCCTCTCCCGGAGGGAGAGGGGATTGTTGACGGGGGGAATAGGGGGACAGGCACCTGGCGTAGCCGGTCCCCTTGGGGGATCCGGAAGGGGGGGGCATGAACGTCTTGAAGGTCTTGCTGTTCTTGTTGCTGTCCTCGTGCGCGGTCACGGCCTGGGGGGATGGCGGGCCCGTCCGGGGAGGGGTTGCCATCGACATCGGCCACTCTCCTGCCAAGGGGGGCGCGATCAGCGCGCGCGGCAAGAGCGAGTACCTCTTCAACCGGACGGTCGCCCTCGCCCTGAAGCGCGAACTCGAAAAAATGCAGGTGCCGGTGGGGATCCTGGATCTGGACCGGGAGATGTCCCTGCCCGACCGGGTGGCGGCGGCCGAGCTGCGCAACTCCGACATCCTCGTCTCCATCCACCACGACTCCGCCCAGGAGCAGTTTCTCAAGTCTTGGACCTACGCAGGCAAAAAGCTGAGGTTCTGCGACCGGTTCTCGGGCTTCTCCCTCTTCGTCTCCGGCAGGATCCCCCGTGCGGAGGAGAGCCTCTCCCTGGCGGGCGCCATCGGCAACCGGCTCCTCGATGCGGGATTTCATCCCACCCTGCACCACGCGCAGGACGTGCCGGGGGAGAGGCGCACCCTGCTGGACCCCGCACGCGGTATCTACCGGTACGACCAGCTCGCCATCCTCAAATCGAAGTCAATGGTCACCGTCCTCGTCGAGTGCGGGGTGATCGTGAACCCGGGCGAGGAAGCAATGCTTGAACAGCCGGAGGTCCAGGAGAAGATAGCGCATGCCATCGCCTCCGGCATTGGCTCCTTTTGGGCCGGGCGGTAGCTGTTTCGGCCTTCTCCCCTGTGATTTGCCTCACACCTTCCCGCCTTTGGCCCCGCTCCCGCGGCCTGTCCCCGATCCCCTCACTCCATTCGCTGTTCAGATCCCGAGCATTGTTCAATTTCTGAATCCTTCCCGTATCTCAACGAAATATGCCTTGTCTTTCCGCTAGTTACCTGTGGGGGAGGGGCGGCGCCTGCCACCATGTGCACCCTCTGCGCACGATTTCCATCCCGTACACTCATTTTTGTTAATAGCCATTTTTCAATGATACCGGGCACTTGGCTGTTTGGTCGTGGGTTGGCCGAAGCGGCACGTCCCTTGCCAATGGGTAAGGTGTGTGGCGAGAACGATGAAAAGGACTGATAAATCAACCCGGTTTCCTGTGATTTGAAACACAGTAGGAAGTGACAAAAACGACGATTATGCAAACCATGGATCTAAACGTCCCGCAGCACTGGCAGTAAAGAGCAGAACCCCAGCCCTCAACTGAATCAACCTACAAGGAGAAAGTGATTAAAGGCCAATCGCAGCATTAAATGCGAACACTCTATTTGCGTACATTGGACCGGCAATAACAACTTTCGAAGAAACAGAGACTTTCAGCTTTCTCAAACTCAAAAGGTGGGCATCAAAGGACGCCCCACCGCGTAATTCAACGGAGGAAACAATGCATAAGACCATCGCCAAAGGCATCATGAAGACCATGCTGACCCTTGCCCTGCTGGTCCCCGCGACCTCGGCCCTGGCCGCCACCTATTACGTCGATACGAACGCCGCCAGCGACTCGGGCAACGGATCGGCCACCAGCCCCAAGAAGTACATCACCTCGGGGCTCAAACTGATGGCCGGCGGTGACACCCTGGTCCTCAAGGACGGGGTCTACAGCGGCGACTCCAACATGATCTCCGAGTACTCGAGCGTGTTCGTGCTCCCGCCCAGCGGCTCTGCCGGCGCCTTCACCACCATCAAGGCCGAGCACGTGGGCGGCGCCATCATCGACGCCCAGTACAACAACCTCGCGGTCTCCAACATCAACACGGCCGACAGAAAGCGCAACTACGTCCATTTCGACGGCATCCACTTCCGCCACGGCGGCAACGGCGTCTTCTTCTGGTACGGCGACCACGCCTGGATCTCCAACTGCGGCTTCGAAGACGGGATGAACCCCTCCATCAACGACGAGGTTCCCATCGCTGCCATCGCCGGCGGCTCCTCCTACGGTCTCGTGGAAGACTGCTGGGTATGGGGTTACGGCCGCTACGGCTTCTACACCAAGCCTGACGACTACAACGGCAACCCGGTCGGCACCAACCATATGATCTTCCGCCGCATCGTGGTCCGCATGGACAAGACCCCGTCCCAGTTCATGACCGCCGGCCTGCGCTTCTACGGCTCCAGCA
>NZ_BLXW01000060.1:0-14390 GCF_054784495.1 Geomonas sp. Red276 | reverse complement strand
GTGGTGAGAAAAAAGCGGGCGGCAGGATCTTCAGTTCGCGATTTCCGTGAGGCGCCGGCGAGCTCGCTTCGCTCACCGCCTCACATCGTCACAAAACCAAAACCAAACGGCCCCTCAGAGGCGACAACTATCCTGACACAGGGGGCTTCTGCGCGCCGAGGAATTCGAGCGCTCCACCCACCTCGAGCACGCCGACTGGACCCTCTGCGTCGCCACCAGGGACGGGGAGGTGCGGGTTCCCCACGGCAGCCTCGGCTCCCGCTGGAGCAAAGAGGAAGGGAAGTGGAACCTCGACATGAAGGACATGGTCGACGGCAGCGAGATCGACGCGCCCCTCACCCTCCTGGGAGGGGAGACCGCCAAGGTGCGCTTCGTCATCGAGGGGGAGAAGGACCAGCTCCGCGAGGTCCCGGTGATGCGGGTGGCGACCAGGAGCGGGGAGGCGGTGGTGACCACCGTCTTCGACCTGTTGATGGCGCAGTTCGGGGTCTCGCGGGGGCTCAAGGGGGACTATCCCGTCGACTACGAATCCGAGCTCCCCTTCACCCCGAAGTGGCAGGAGAAGCATACCGGCATCGACGCGGCCACCCTGATCCAGATCGCCCGCGAATGGGGGACCAACGGAGAGCAAAGCGGCGGCCGCAACATGGTGATCATCGGCGCCGGGGTTAACCACTGGTACCACAACGACCTCATCTACCGCGCCGCCATCACCGCCCTGGTGCTGACCGGGAGCGTCGGCCGCAACGGGGCGGGGCTCGCCCACTACGTCGGCCAGGAGAAGGTGGCGCCGCTCTCCCCCTGGACCTCCATCGCCATGGCCCAGGACTGGGTGAAACCGTCCCGGCTGCAGAACACCCCGAGCTTCTGGTACCTCCACTCGGACCAGTGGCGCTATGACCGCAGCTTCGTCGACTACTTCAAGCCGGAGACCGGGGAGAAGATGCCGGTCCACGCCGCCGACTTCAACGCCAAGGCGGTCCGGATGGGGTGGCTCCCCTTCGCCCCGCACTTCAACGACAACCCGCTGACACTCGCGGGAAAGGCCAGGTGCGAGGGGTGCCAAAGCGACGCCGAGATCCGGGACTGGCTGGTCGGGCGGCTCAAGAACGGGGCCACCCGCTTCGCGGTCGAGGACCCCGACGGCGCCGGCAACTCCCCCAAGATCTGGTTCATCTGGCGCGGCAACGCCATCTCCTCCTCGGCCAAGGGGCACGAGTTCTTCCTTAAGCACGTGATCGGCTCCCCCAACAGCAACGTGAGCGCGAAAGAGGTCGCCAAGGGGGCGGTGAAGGATGTCGTCTGGCACGACAAGGCCCCGGAGGCCAAGGTCGACCTGGTGGTCGATCTCAACTTCAGGATGGACACCTCGACCCTCTACTCCGACATCGTGCTCCCGGCCGCCACCTGGTACGAGAAGAGCGACCTGAACACCACCGACATGCACTCCTTCGTGAACTGCATGGACGCCGCGGTTCCCCCCTCCTGGGAGTCGAAGAGCGACTGGAAGATCTTCAGCCTGATCGCCAAGAAGGTGAGCGAGCTAGCGGAGCGCCACCTCCCGAACCCGGTGAAAGACGTGATTGCCGCTCCGCTTCTGCACGACACCCCGGGCGAGATCGCCCAAAGAAGCGTCCGGGACTGGAAGCTCGGCGAATGCGAACCGATCCCCGGGAAGACCATGCCCAACCTCGCAGTGGTGGAGCGCGACTACCCGAACATCTACAACCGCTTCATGTCGCTTGGCCCCGAGATCGGGCACCTCGGCTCGCACGGCAACTACTACGACGCCGACGACGAGGCCGAAAAGCTCAAGGAGACCCTCCCGACCCGGACCTTCAAGGGAGAGCGCCGGGTGAACCTGGAGGACGAGCGGACCGTGGCGGACGTCATCCTCTCGCTTGCCTCCGAGACCAACGGGGAGCTCGCCCACCGCGCCTTCCAGAAGCTGGAGAAGCGGGTCGGCAAGCCGCTCTCCCAGATCTCCGCGGGTAACCGCGACTTCCGGATGAAGTGGGAGGACGTGACCCAGAAGCCTAGGCGCGCCATCACCTCCCCGATCTGGAGCGGGCTCATGAACAACGGGCGCCCCTACGCCCCCTTCACCTTGAACGTGGAGCACGACGTCCCCTGGCGCACCCTCTCGGGGAGGCAGACCCTCTACCTCGACCACCCGTACTACCGGGAGTTCCACGAGGCGCTCCCCACCTTCAAGGGGAAACTCGACCCCTCCCTTCTGGACGAGACCGAGGGGGAAAAGGGGCTGGTGCTGAACTTCCTGACCCCGCACGGCAAGTGGGGGATCCACTCCACCTACAGCGACAACCTGAGGATGCTTACCCTGTCGCGCGGAGGCCAGGCCGTCTGGCTGAACGACGAGGACGCGGCCGGGGCCGGCATCGAGGACAACGAGACGGTGGAGATGTACAACGCCAACGGCGTGGTGGTCTGCCGCACCATCATCTCCTCCCGGATTCCCAAGGGTGCCGCCATCATGTACCACGCGCCGGAGAGGACCCTCAACATCAAGAAGTCGAAGAAGACCGGCAAGCGCGGAGGGGTCCACAACAGCCTGTCGAGGATCCGCCTCAAGCCGACCCTCATGCTGGGAGGCTACGCCCAGGCGAGCTACTACTTCAACTACTGGGGCCCCACCGGGGTGAACCGCGACAGCTACGTGGTGATCAGAAAAATCTAAACGACAAAAACCGGTTCTAGGTTCTACGTTCTAGGTTCTAGGTTGAAGGCAAAAATCGTGAGACAAGCCGAGCCAAGGGGTGTGCAGTGGAGGCGAATGGTTTCACAACCTAGAACCTAGAACATAGAACTGTTTCTAGAACTGTTTCTCGAGGTTTCCATGGACGTCAGAGCACAGATAGTGATGGTTTTCAACCTGGACAAATGCATCGGGTGCCACACCTGCAGCATTTCCTGCAAGAACATATGGACCGACCGCAAGGGCGCCGAATACATGTGGTGGAACAACGTGGAGACCAAGCCCGGCGTCGGCTACCCCAAGAACTGGGAGAACCAGGAGCGCTTCAAGGGTGGATGGGTCAAGGACGGCAACCAGCTCAAGCTGAAGGCACTCGGCAAGGGGCCGACCCTCGCCAACATGTTCTTCCAGCCCAACATGCCGAAGATCGACGACTACTACGAGCCGTTCGACTTCGACTACGGCAACCTGGCCGGCGCCAAGGAGGGGAACGACCAGCCGGTCGCCGAGGCCTTCTCCCAGGTCTCCGGCAAGAAGATCGAGGAGATCCAGGGGGGACCTAACTGGGACGACGACCTCTCCGGCTCCCGGATCTACGCCGCCAACGACCCGAACCTCCAGGACAAGAAGGTCATCGATTCCTACAACTCGATGTTCATGCAGTACCTGCCGCGCATCTGCAACCACTGCCTGAACCCGGCCTGCGCCGCCTCCTGCCCCTCCCGCGCCATCTACAAGCGGGGTGAGGACGGCGTCGTGCTGGTGGACCAGGAGGTCTGCAAGGGGTGGCGATTCTGCACCTCGGCCTGCCCGTACAAGAAGGTCTACTTCAACTGGAACACCGGCAAGGCGGAGAAGTGCATCTTCTGCTATCCGCGGGTGGAGAGCGGGCAGTGCAACGCCTGCGCCCACTCCTGCGTGGGGCGCATCCGCTACGTCGGCGTCCTCCTCTACGACGCGGACGGGGTGGAGGCGGCGGCCCTCAAGGAAGACCGGGAGCTGGTTGAGGCGCAGCGTGCCCTCATCCTCGACCCGCAGGATCCCGCGGTGCAGGAGGGAGCCAGGAAGAACGGGGTCCCCGAGCAGTGGATCGAGTCGGCGGTCAAGTCGCCGGTCTACGCCCTGGTCAAGGAGTTCGCCGTGGCGCTCCCGCTCCATCCGGAGTTTCGGACCGTCCCGATGACCTACTACATCCCGTCCCTCTCCCCGGTCCTCTCCACCTGGGGCGATACCCACAAGCTCCTCGAGCACGGGATCATCCCGGCCCTGGAGACCCTGAGGGTGCCGATCGGCTACCTGGCGAGCCTCCTTTCCGGCGGAAACGAAGGGATCATCGAGGAGGTGCTGAAGAAGCTGATCGCGCTCAGGGTCTTCATGCGGGGCGAAAACCTGAAGCTTCCGGTCGATGCCGGGGTGCTCGCAGAGGCGGGGCTGGATCTCGAAGGGACCAGGCGGCTGTACCGGCTCTGCACCACGGCAAGCTACCAGGAGCGCTTCATCATCCCGCCGCAGCAGCGCGAGGAGCAGGACCCGGAATTGCGCAAGCAGCAGGCGGGCTTCGGCATCCTGAAGAAGACGAGGGGGGGCAAATGAAGCTGACCGATTCCTATCAGGGGCTCGCGCAGCTCCTCGACTACCCCCGGGAACGTGAGGGGCTCCTCCGCTCACTGGACACGGTGGCCGGCTACCTCGAGGAGAAGGAGTTCGCCGCCCCCGTCGTCCCCTTTAAGGAGCTGGTGCGGAGCTCGACCCTGGCCGAGCTGCAGGAGGATTACGTCACCCGCTTCGACTTCAATCCGGCGGCCGCCCCGTACCTGGGGCACCACCTCTACGGGGACAACCAGAAGAAGGGAGCCTACCTCATCCAGGTGAAGCAGGAGTTCCTGCGCCACGGCTTCGACCCCGACGGCTGCGAGCTCCCGGACCACCTCCCGGTCCTCCTTGGTTTCCTCGGCCACCTGGCAAGCCGTGGCGAGGACGCGGTGCGGCGCCGCTTCATCGAGGAGCTGGTCCTCCCGGGGCTTAACCGCCTGATCGAGACCGAGACGCAGCGCGACGCGTCCCCCTGGTCGCCGCTCATCGAGGCGGCCGGGATACTCTGCAACGCCGACTGCCAGGAGGTGGCAACATGCTGAACTCTCTCATATTCATAGCGCTCCCCTACGTGGCGCTCGCCCTGGTGCTCCTCGTTACCCCGTACCGGTTCCTCTCCAACCGGCTCACCTGGACCGCCTACTCCACCCAGTTCCTGGAGCGGAAGATGCTCTTCTGGGGGATCAATCCCTGGCACTACGGGATCATCCCGGTCCTCGCCGCCCATATCGTCGGCTTCGCCTTTCCCAACCAGGTCAAGGCGTTCCTCGGCAACCAGGAGACCCTCCTGGCGGTGGAGAGCTTCGGTCTGGGACTCGGGCTCTTCGCGGTGATCGGGTCGCTCATCCTCCTTTTGCGGCGCGCGAACTCCGGGATGCTGAAGCGGGTCACCTTCACGGGGGACTGGCTGGTCCTCTATCTGCTGCTGTTCCAGGCCGCCACCGGCATCTACATCAGCTACTTCCTGCGCTGGGGATCCGCCTGGTACCTGCAGACCGCGGTCCCCTACCTCTGGTCGGTGGTCTCCTTCGACCCGCAGCTCGCGTACGTGACCGATCTCCCGCTGGTGGTGAAGCTCCACGCGGCGGGCGCCTTCCTGATCGTGGCGGTGCTCCCCTTCACAAAACTGGTGCACATGCTCTACCTCCCGGTCGACTTCCTGAAGGATCCCCCCCTTTTGTACCGCTGGCGTTCGAAGTAGCCTTTTCGCGATCACCTCTCCCCGCTGGTGAGATCCCCCCTCCCCCCGGGCTTGCGGGATCCCCCCCAAGCCTGCGGGATCCCCTCTCCCCCCGGGAGAGGGTTAGGGTGAGGGAGATTTTGATTCAGACACCACCCATGCCCTGAGGGGCCTCGACCGTAGAGGTCGAGGCTTCCCTGCCGATACCCCAAGGAGGGATCATGTCGTCTCGCGTATTAACCGTTTGGAACCCTGAAGATCAGGCCTTTTGGCAGCAGCAGGGGGCAGGCGTTGCCTCCCGCAACCTCTGGATCTCGATCCCCTCGCTGTTTCTCTCCTTCGCGGTCTGGATGGTCTGGAGCGTGGTGGTCGTCAACCTGCAGACCATCGGCTTCGGCTTCGACGCCGAGAAGCTCTTCTGGCTGGCGGCCCTTCCCGGCCTCTCCGGGGCCACCTTGAGGATCTTCTACTCCTTCATGGTCCCCATCTTCGGGGGGCGGAAGTGGACCACCATCAGCACCGCTTCGCTGCTTGTCCCCGCCATCGGGATCGGATTCGCCGTCCGCGATACCCACACGAGCTACACGACCATGCTGGTACTCGCCCTTCTCTGCGGGTTGGGCGGCGGCAACTTCGCATCCAGCATGTCCAACATCAGCTTCTTCTACCCCAAGGCCAAGAAGGGAACCGCCTTAGGGCTCAACGCGGGGCTCGGAAACCTCGGCGTGAGCGCCATGCAGTTCCTGGTACCGCTGGTCATCACCACCGGGATGTTCGGCGCCCTTTGCGGCGGCCCGCAGATGTGCGTCATCAAGGGGGTCACCAAGAGCGTCTGGATGCAGAACGCCGGCTTTATCTGGGTTCCCTTCATCGTCGCCTCGACCTTGGCCGCCTGGTTCGGGATGGACGATATCGCCACCGCCAAGGCCTCCTTCAAGGATCAGTCGGTCATCTTCCGCCGTAAGCACAACTGGATCATGTGCTGGCTGTACCTCGGGACCTTCGGCTCCTTCATCGGCTACTCCGCAGGGCTCCCGCTCCTCATCAAGTCCCAGTTCCCGGGGATCAACCCGACCCAGTACGCTTTCCTCGGCCCGCTGGTGGGGGCGGCCTGCCGCCCGGTTGGGGGATGGATCGCCGACAAGCTCGGCGGGGCACGGGTGACCTTCTGGAACTTCGTCGCCATGGCGGCTTTCACCCTGGGCGTACTCCATTTCCTGCCGCATGGCGGCTCCGTGGGAAGCTTCTGGGGCTTTCTCGCCATGTTCATCCTGATCTTCATCACCACCGGCATCGGTAACGGTTCCACCTTCCGGATGATCCCGGTCATCTTCCTGACCGAGAGGCAAAGAGCTGCGGCCGGCAAGGGAAGCCAGGCAGAAGCACAGGCGACCACCGAGGCCGCCAAGGAAGCCGCCGCCGTGCTCGGCTTCAGCTCCGCCTTCGCGGCCTACGGTGCTTTCTTCATCCCGAAGGCCTTCGGCACTTCGATAGCGGCCACCGGCGGCCCCGAAGCCGCCCTCTACGGTTTCCTCGGCTTCTACCTCTCCTGCCTCGCCCTCACCTGGTTCTGCTACTCCCGCAAGAACTCCGGCATGCCCTGCTGACCGAAGCGCGAAAGTGAAAGGGGACTGGCTCCACCGGTGCCAGTCCCCCTCCCTGAAACTCCCCTCCACTCCTCCATTTACTCCCAATCGACCGGGTGCTTTTCTGTTTCCAGCTAGTCCTTCTACTTTCCCACCCGGCCCCCTCTCCGAAACGTTTCGGCGTTGTAGAACTCGACGCCCACCCGTTGGATATGGCCGATGAGGTTGGGGTTTTCGATGCGATGGAGAAGAGAGATGTCGAAAGAATAGGGAAGGTCGAGGTCATCGAGGGCGAGACAGACATCTTGCAGGAAACCTTTCGGTAACTCGCCTACCGTGACGAGCGTGAGGTCGATATCGGAGCCGGGTTTGTAATTACCCTTGGCGCGCGAGCCGTAGAGAATGGCACGCTTGATCTCCGCGCAACCGGCAAAGACCGAGCAGACTTTTTCTATAACCCCGGGGCTCAATCCGAACTGTTCAGTCATGGGGCTCCAGGTGCCGAGTCAGGTTTTCCTTAAGGGCGACAAACTCAGGATAGTAGGAGCGGGCGATGTCTTCGAGAATCTCCCGCGTCACCTCTTCATCATAGGTGTGTACCGTAAGCGCGCGACTCTTGATCATCTGCAGCCAGACATCGCCGTTAGCGATGAGCCCCCGCCGGAAGGCGATCCTGACCGCGTCGCGACTCCCCTGGATCCCTTGCTCCCCTTGATACTCGTAGAAATCCTTCAGGACGTTCCAGGCCAACTCATAGTTGTACTCGAACGCTTTGATGACACCCTGCTGTTCAAGCACCGAGAGGTCGCGCTGCTTCAACAATGCCATAGCATCGTCCAACTGCTTCAACGATCTCTGAAAATTCTCGAACCGCTGCATCCAACGGACGTCTTCGCTCATGACCATCCCTTTCAGGACAACTGCAGTGGATTTGGCAGCGGTGGGACCGACAGTATGTTGCCGAGACGTCTGCAAATTAGCCTAAGAGTGGCTACAAGTCAACCACCCGTCCTTGCTGCCCCAAAAGACCTCGCCGTCCCAATCGCCATCGCGCGAACCACTTCCTCTCCTTGGTCTGCGAGTAGTAGAGCACCTCGTCCCGCTCGTTGACGAAGGAGATGTCCACCGGGAGATGGGTCAGCATCAGGTTGACGAACTCCGGCGTTTATGAAGAAGTTCAGCAAGAACGGGTATGCCTGAAAGAGATCGTCGAGTTTGGTCTTGGCGCTGTTAAGATTCCCACCACGCCCCTCATCCCCCCAAGACTGCTTGCGTTAGATTTTTATAATGTTAGAATTGCGGCAACTGCCGCTGCTGACGAGCAAGAAACGAACATCAACGACGGGGGACTACATGGTCAAGGGATCATTTGACCTGACAGGGAAGGAGGCGGTCTATCTAAGCAACGTCCAACGGTACCTCTCCGGACTGTACCTCCTGGAGCTTTACCGGAATCCGCCAACCGGCTTTCCAACGCTTGAGGAGCTGGCGGCGATGGTTGCCAAGTTCAAGGAGTTATATGAAGCCGCGATCAATTTCGACCGTCTTCAGATCAAGAGGCGCAACGAGGTACGTAAGGCATTGACCGTGATGTTCAAAAAGGTCGGCCACTACCTCCAGACGGTTGCGGAAGAGGAAGACACCGTCGCGCTCCTCCAGATCGGTTTCAACGTGCATGCTCCTCGCAAGAGGAATCAGGTTGTTGTACAGACCGCACAGTAAGGATTTAAGTACTGCGATGGATAGCTCACCATTGAGCATGGGGCTCAGACCTTTTTTTGCCGGAGGATCGGGGGCGGCACGCAAGATAGCCCCCCCGATCGGGCCGGTACAACGTCGTTAGCAGCGGCAGTGGGAATGGTGAGCTTCCCCCCGGGAACCGGTCGACACATCGGTTGGTTTCCGGGGATTTATTTTTGCCCCCCCTCCTCATTTGCCTTTCCCCCTCAACGATTTCCCTTCCGGTTTAAGCTCTCCTCCCCCCCCCTCGACGAATACGATAACGGTCGCTGGCCTTGTCATTGGTGCAGCTGCAGCTTCGTATTTGGTCGGCACCGCCGGCAACATCGTAACGGCAAAATCCTTGATGATCGCGTCAGATTTCTTGGTGGCAGCTGCAAAATTCCGAATTGCAGCTGCATTATTATTTGTGGCAGCTGCCGTCTCGTTTCCGATACCGACGCTTGGGGGACCTTCTAGCCTCCGGATGCTTTGAGGGCGCTACCGATTTCCAGATGGGCAGCCTTCCCAACGATTCATGCAGCTACCATTAAAAAATATGAAGCTACACCGACGACGATGGTCGCAGCAGTTTTATTGCCTGGAGTTTCATTTTTAATTGGAGCAGTGACCATTGTGGAAATGGCAGCATCGACGTAGCATTTCGCAGCTCGCAAAAACCCGCGACGAGCCGGCATGTTTTCAAAATGGAGCTCCGAGGATGGACATGGCAGCTATGGTAAAGGATTCGATAGCGACGAAATTTTGGGATGGAGTGACGAAATTTTCGAATGAAGTGACGAAATTTAGGAAGGGAGCGCGGACAGGTGAAACCGCACCTTCAACCCTAGATTCTGTAGCGGCCAAAAGTACGGGTGGCGTTTCCGGTTTCTTCATCTTAGCGGCCACTATCGTACAGGCAGTGCCGGCTACGGATTTCGCAGATGACAAAAGCAAGCCGGTCGGAGCCGACTTCCCGATGTTAACGGCATTTTCGTTTGAGGCAGCCGGCGCTTTAGCGCCTCAAGAGCGATACGACCAAGCCCTCTCGTCAGCTTTCCAGCTTAATTTTGCAAAATAAGTAAAATATACTTTCCTTAACCTCTACCCGGTGATGGCACCCCATCTAATATGGCCATGTCCCTTTCATGTTGTACCGCTGGTGCCAGCCTCGGTAATATTTATTTTTCCGCCCCCTCCATTGAAACCGCTTCACCTGCCTAAAAAAAAAACGGTTCCAGCGGTCCAGTTGAAAATTTACTGCCTTCATGCTGGCTTAAGCTTCTTCGTGCATGGTTATAACCACGCATCTGCATGTGCCTGAAATTCCATGCCGCAAGGTACCCTTGGACGCGGCTCGGCATGAAAGCGAAACGGAAACGGGAAATTGCCGTATCGGCGGTTTCTTCCCTACAACGCGCTGGGCTGCATCCTGTGGGCCACCGTCTTCGAGCTGCTGGGGTACTTTTTCGGGGAGAACTGGCGGCTTTTGGAGAAATGGATCGGACGCGCAGGAGCAGTTATCGGCGGACTGCTTATCTTTGTAATTTTTCTCGTGTGGCTCTGGCAGTGGCTGTTGCGGCACGAGAATGAACTTCGGGAACAGTGGCGGGGATTCCTGGAGCAGCCTCGCGTCGCTGCTTTTAGGCAGCGCATGTCGCCTCAGATTCGGTTCCTTCAGAATCGGTTGCCCCCCGGCGGATAGAGGATTCTAAATAAATGGCGTGCAGTGGCCCGAAGAACTTCCCGAGCTCCATTTCATAGCAGGTGGGCAGGTAGTCCCGCAGGATCCGTGGGTCATAGAAACGAAAAAGCGCAGGCCTGCCGTCGGGGAGTCTCACGGAAAGCAGCCGGCGCAGATGTCGGCGCACGGCCGCCAAATCTGCCGATGAGGTGAGGAAGATCCCCCAGCTCTTGCCCCAGGCTTCAGCAACGAGACGCCTCAGAAAATCTCCCCCCTGCGAAAGGGCGACGATATAGGGTCCGCGGCCGTCCATGAGCGAGGCAAGCCCATCGCTGTAAAGGATGCGGAATTCGCAACCGCTATCTTCGAGCAGAGGCAATAACCTTCTGTCCCGCGCGGAATCGACGACAGCATAGAGAGGCAAGCGCAGCCGGTTGAAAAACGCCGGCAGATCCTCGATGGGGTCGGCGAACAGTTGGTTCGCTCTTGAATGCAGCTGCGTTACCTCCCCACAACCACAAAAGGGCCCTTCCATACACCCTCCTTGACAAAATTAATCTATCCCAATCTACTTCTTTTGGGAGGAAAATCAACCGACCAAAGAAAGCCTGGCGGAGGCGCCGGTTCGACGAGGAATGGAGGCAGGCTTAGAAAGTGAAAGCGGGCGGAAGGACTTCTCTTGACACAGCTAGGGAACGGTCGGGGAGGCGGCGGACAGCTTGGGGGACGGGCAGCTTTCAAGTTTTCCAGGAATGGTTCTATCGGATCCGGAACTGGCGGTACGTTTTCATTTCAGTCGCGATTGGACAAAAGCGGAGTGCCACCAAGGGAGCCAGCCCCCCTTTGCGCTATTCTTCTCTACACTTCAGACTCTTTCACGCAATATACCCCGTGATGGGCCTCGGTATCGGCGCGATGAGCGGCGAGATCGACGGCAACGGCATCGACCTTCTTGTCCAAGGTATCGACCCTCTTGTTAAGAACCTCAACCTTGAAATCCACCTGGTCGATCTTCTCGTTCAGCTCCCTTCGCATCGTCTGCATCTCAGCATGGAGGGAGGCATGCCCCTCAACGAAGTTGAAACTTGCTGTTCATATCCTCCAGGAGAATCTGCAGGTGGTCCTTTTCCATGGGCGGCCCTCCGGTTGGGCGGAATTCCACTCGTCAATCTAGCACGCGTTAGGTGCAGTGTCAAAGCGGGAACGGACGGGGCTAGCGTAGAGGTGCGCCAATATGATCGGCATCGTCACAATATGGCGGGTGGGAGGTATGATGTACTGACCATCCTCTCATGAAGCAATGGGACAGGTTGTATGAATGACAACTTTTCCTTGAAATCTCTCCAGGAGGTGTAATATATAGATGCTCCCAGAACCGCTGACACCGCCGTACGCTGAGAAGATCATCCTCAACATCCTGAAAAAAGGCAGTGTTGCCTATGCGGAGCCGCACGCCTTGCAGCGGGAAGTCCTGGGTGCCAGGTCTTGAATTATTACTTTTATCGGTTAACATCGCTTCATGTCCCGCCCTCTTCGTGTACAGTTTCCCTTCGCGGTTTACCACGTCACTTCTCGTGGTAACGCTCGCGCCGATATTTTCATCGACGACCAGGATCGATGTGCTTTTCTCGATGGCATCTCCGCCCTTGTTACACGATACAACTGGATCTGCCATGCTTACTGCCTGATGAACAACCACTACCACCTTCTCGTTGAGACTCCGGATGCTAATTTGTCTGAGGGGATGCGCCAACTTAATGGCAACTACACGCAGGCGTTCAACAGAAGACATAACCGCGTTGGCCACATCTTCCAGGGGCGGTACCGAGCCTTGGTGGTCGAAAGGGATTCGCACCTGTTAGAACTATGCCGTTATGTGGTACTGAACCCGGTCCGGGCAGGGATGGTGGCGGCACCCGAGCAATGGCGCTGGAGCAGTTTTCGCGCAACCGCCGGTGAAAGAAAGGGGGAGAAATGGCTAACCTTAGACTGGATCCTCAGTCAGTTTGGCTCGTCCAGAACCGAAGCTCACCGGAAATATCGCAGTTTCGTTTGTGATGGGATCTCTTCGAAGGGCACTCCTTGGGTGGAGGCGATTGGCGGGATCGTTCTCGGAAGCGATGGGTTGGTAACCAAGGTGCACGATCGGTTGACGGGCCAGGAGGATTTGATTGAAATCCCAAGGGCCCAGCGTTTAATCGGTCGTCCGCGCCTGAACGAGTTGTTCGGTGGTTGCGTGCCTGGGCCAAAGGCACAAAGGGACTCTGCTATAACAGAAGCTCACCTACGTTATGGCTACACACTCACTGAAATCGCAGCTCACCTTGGGATGCACTACGCCTCTATCAGCAAAATCATCAAACGAGAATCTCCCAAAAGGTGATAATTCAAGACCTGGCACCGGTCTGGGGGGGTGTTTTAACAACTTAAGCTCAACCGTTCGGCCGTTTTTTGTTTGCAAAGGTTCAACCGGTGATACCATCTACCAACGCTTTGGTCAAAGTTTAGTCAAAGGCATCACGCAGAATGTTGGGCGAAGATATCACCAAGCACGCTCGGCGTTATTCGGCGCATCGTCGCCGGTTATGACTGGCTTGCCGTCGCGCCAGGTCACAGCGTACTGCCCCAACCGTTTCTTCTTTTCCAGGGTTTGCCTCACGGCGTTCTGGAGGGTTTCCAGTACACGCTGTCCTTCCCTCGATTCGGCCGTCTTGCCGCGTCCTGGCTTGAGTTCACAACCTCTCCCTCCACGACGAAGGCAGAGACATTAGCAGAGTCAGTTGTTACATTCTTGTTGTACAGTGCCACTGTGTTGGGGTGGAGTCCTGCCGGGTTAAAGACAGTTGTGCGGCACCCAGTAACCGTCCCAACTGCGGAAGCCATGCCGCCGCCCAGAGAGTGCCCTGCTGACTCAAATTGGCCACCCATAAAATCGTTTAACCTCTGGCCCAGTTTAATGGCTTGCTTGTAGTAACTGCTCGTTTTGCCACGTGCTTGAGCATAGTCCGCTTGGCAATCTTCAAGACAGTTTGGGTCCGTACCTTTAAAGACGATAACGGGTTTGGCGTCGGCACCGAAAACTTCCTTGTCCGGTATGTAGAGCTCCGCACGGAAGTTAGATTTGGGTGGCGCCAACATCTTCCGCGAGAGACCGTACTATGGCGGCGCCGGTTTTCTTGGACACGAGATTGTGCTAAATCAAGTGACCAAGGAGATCGAACATGGAAAACAAGGGAAGCCGTCTCGGTGCAGCGGAGGGAGAGCGTAGCTCGACCGACGCTGCACCTGGGACGAAAGTTAAACGCTGGAGCGCCAACCGCAAAAAGGAAGCCGTCCTTCGCTTGATGAGGGGCGAACCCGTCGATGCCCTGAGCCGAGAGCTGGGCGTCGAAATCTATCTCCTTGAAGAGTGGCGAGAGAAGGCTCTCCAAGGGATCGAAACCGCACTCAAAGCCCGCGAGAATGATCCTCTCACTGCCGAACTCGATGCAGCTAAACGCCGCATTGGTGAAATCAGCATGGAGAACGAGCTCCTGCGCGAGAGGATGAGGAAGCAGTTCCCTTTAGCCAAGGGGAGGTCGAAACGATGAGTGCCACGATCTCCCCGGCGACGGGCAAGCCCTACGGCATTCAGCGAGTGTGCAAGATCTGGGATTTCCCGCGGTCCACCTTCTATACGCGTAAAGCTCGTGTGGAAACGTCACCTCCAGCCCCAGCAGCCAAACGCGGGCCGAAGACTCTTCTCTCGGACGATGAGCTGCTTGAGCTTATCCGTGTCGACCTGGCAAGCTCTGCCTTCAAGGGCGAAGGGCATCGCAAGGTCTGGGGGCGACTCCGCTTTGGGAAGGGGCACAAGGTCAGCCGCAAGCGAGTCTTGCGCATCATGCGGCAGAACCAGTTGCTCTCCCCATA
>NZ_BLXW01000059.1:0-15831 GCF_054784495.1 Geomonas sp. Red276 | reverse complement strand
TCTTGACGTAGTCGGCGTGGCCCGGGCAGTCGACGTGGGCGTAGTGACGCTTGTCGGTCTCGTACTCGACGTGGGCGGTGGCGATGGTGATACCACGCTCACGCTCTTCCGGAGCGTTGTCGATCTGGTCAAAGGCTTTGAACTCGGCCTGGCCTTTGCCGGCGAGAACCTTGGTGATGGCAGCGGTAAGGGTGGTCTTACCGTGGTCGACGTGACCGATGGTACCGATATTAACGTGCGGTTTAGTTCTTTCGAATTTAGCCTTTGCCATTTCGTAATCCTCCTAGTAAGGGAATTGAAAGTATCTTTAAGCGCTTATCCTTTGACCTTGGCGACGATCTCTTCCTGGACCGACTTCGGAACCGGCTCGTAGTGGTCGAAGGTCATCGAGTAGGTAGCGCGGCCCTGGGTGGCGGAACGGAGGTCGGTGGAGTAACCGAACATCTGTGCCAGCGGGACCATCGAGGTGACGACCTGGGCACCTGCGCGCCCTTCCATGCCCATGATGCGGCCGCGGCGGGAGTTCAGGTCGCCGATGACGTCGCCCATGTACTCTTCAGGAACCACGACTTCGACGGACATGATCGGCTCGAGGATCTGGGCGCCGGCCTTCAGGCAGCCTTCCTTGAAGCCCATGGAGCCGGCGATCTTGAACGCCATCTCCGAGGAGTCGACCTCGTGGTAGGAACCGTCGATGAGGGTGACCTTGATGTCGACCACCGGGAAACCGGCCAGCGAGCCGTTGTCGCAGGCTTCGCGGATACCCTTGTCGACCGCCGGGATGTACTCGCGGGGAACGACGCCGCCCTTGATGGCGTCGACGAACTCGTAACCCTTGCCAGCCTCCTGCGGCTCGATCTCGAGCCAGACGTGGCCGAACTGACCGCGACCACCAGACTGACGAACGAACTTCCCTTCCTGCTTGACTTTCTTGGTGATGGTCTCGCGGTAGGCGACCTGCGGCTTACCGACGGAAGCGTCAACTTTGAATTCGCGGAACAGACGGTCCACGATGATCTCGAGGTGAAGCTCTCCCATGCCGGAGATGATGGTCTGGCCGGTTTCCTCGTCGGTCTTCACGCGGAAGGACGGGTCCTCCGAAGCCAGCTTGCCGAGCGAAAGGCCCAGCTTCTCCTGGTCGGCCTTGGTCTTCGGCTCAATGGCGATCGAGATGACCGGCTCGGGAAACTCAATCGACTCGAGGATAACGGCGTGATCCTCGTCACAGAGGGTGTCGCCGGTGGTGGTGTATTTGAGGCCGACGGCGGCGGCGATATCGCCGGCGTAGACTTCTTTGATTTCTTCGCGCTTGTTGGCGTGCATCTTCAGGATGCGGCCGATCCTCTCGCGCTTGCCCTTGGTGGCATTGAACACGTAGGAGCCGGAGTTGATCACGCCCGAGTAGACGCGGAAGAAGCAGAGCTGCCCGACGAACGGGTCGGTCATGATCTTGAAGCCCAGGGCAGAGAACGGCTCGGTATCGGAAGCCTTGCGCTCGATCGGGGCCTCGGTGTTGGCGTCGACGCCCTGGATCGGCGGGATGTCGGTCGGAGCCGGCATGTAGTCGAGCACCGCGTCGAGGAGCTGCTGTACGCCCTTGTTCTTGAAGGCGGACCCGCAGATGACCGGGCAGATCTTGATGTCGATGGTGGCCTTGCGGATGGCGGCCTTGAGCTCCTCTTTGGAGATCTCCTCACCACCCAGGTATTTCTCCATCAGGTTGTCGTCGTGGGAGGCGACTTCCTCAATGAGGGCATCGCGGTACATCTGGGCGTCGTCGGCGAGATCAGCCGGGACGTCGACCACGTCGAAAGATGCACCCATGGTCTCATCGTGGAACAGGATGGCCTTCATCTCGACCAGGTCAACCAGGCCCTTGTAGTTCTCCTCGGAACCCACCGGGATCTGCAGCGGCACCGGATTGGCCTTCAGACGGTCTTTGATCATGGAAACGCCGCGGAAGAAGTCCGCACCGATGCGGTCCATCTTGTTCACGAAGGCGATGCGGGGGACGCGGTACTTGTCCGCCTGGCGCCATACGGTTTCGGACTGGGGCTCGACGCCGCCGACCGAGCAGAATACCGCCACGGCGCCGTCAAGGACGCGCAGCGAACGCTCGACTTCGATGGTGAAGTCCACGTGACCCGGGGTATCGATGATGTTGATGCGATGGTCCTTCCACATGCAGGTGGTAGCGGCCGAGGTGATGGTGATACCACGCTCCTGCTCCTGCTCCATCCAGTCCATGGTGGCGGCACCATCGTGCACCTCACCGATCTTATGGGAAACACCGGTGTAGTACAGAATACGCTCGGTGGTGGTGGTCTTCCCTGCGTCTATGTGAGCCATGATCCCGATGTTACGGGTCATTTCAAGCGAAACCTGACGTGCCACTTACAAATCCTCCAGAGTGTTGTGCGACTTGGTACGGTACTACCAGCGGTAGTGAGCGAAGGCCCTGTTGGCCTCAGCCATCTTGTGGGTATCCTCACGCTTCTTCACCGCGGAGCCGCGGTTGTTGTAGGCGTCGAGGATCTCACCGGCCAGCTTGTCGGTGACGGTCTTCTCGCTACGGGCGTTGGAATACTTCACAAGCCAGCGCATGGCCAGCGACACGCGGCGCTCGGGACGCACCTCGACGGGGACCTGGTAGGTGGAACCGCCGACCCTTCTCGACTTGACCTCGAGCATGGGCTTGATGTTGTCCAGGCACTTCTTGAGAACCTTGACCGGCTCGTCATTGGCGCGCGAAGCGGCGAGCTCGAGGGCACCGTAGAGGGCGCGCTCGGCAGTGCTCTTCTTGCCGTCCAGCATGATTATGTTGATGAGTTTGGCAACGACCCGGTCGCCGTACTTCGGATCCGGGAGGATCACCCTCTTGGCAACTTCTCTTCTTCTAGGCATTGAAAAGACCTCTCGCTGTTAATCGGTTACTTCGGACGCTTGGCGCCGTATTTGGAACGACTCTTCATCCTGCCCTTCACGCCGACGGAGTCGAGCGTGCCGCGGACGATGTGGTAACGAACACCCGGAAGGTCCTTGACCCTGCCGCCCCTGATCAGGACCACGGAGTGCTCCTGGAGGTTGTGCCCGACGCCCGGGATGTAGGAAGTCACCTCGACGCCGTTGGTCAGGCGCACCCTGGCAACCTTTCTGAGAGCGGAGTTCGGTTTCTTCGGGGTGGTGGTGTAAACCCTCGTGCAGACACCCCTCTTCTGGGGGCAGCTACGAAGCGCCGGAGCCGTCGACTTCTCTGCCTTGGACTCGCGACCGATACGGATAAGCTGATTGATAGTTGGCATTTCAGACCCTCTTACGCTATGCAGTCCACCTCAGGGGCTTCCCCTGCGGAAGCGACGAAAATAGCAACATAGCACGTGCTTGTCAAGTTTTATTTGAAAATATTTTCACGCACACCACCCCCTAGGGGCGATCTACGCTTCGTCCAAATCTTCCAGCTCTTCCTGTTCGACCACGGGTTCGGGGATGATAACAGGCTCTTCGGCGATCATGCGAAGATTGCGGTAGACCGCCAGCCCGGTACCGGCCGGGATCAGGCGACCCATGATGACGTTCTCCTTGAGACCGCGAAGACTGTCAACTTTACCTTCTATGGATGCCTGTGTCAAGACTTTTGTTGTCTCCTGGAAGGAGGCCGCCGAGATGAAGGACTCGGTGGAGAGCGAAGCCTTGGTGATACCGAGCAAGAGCGACTCAGCGGTAGCCGGCCTTCCGCCCTTGGCCATCGCCTTTTCGTTCTCCTCTTCGAACACCCAGCGCTCGATCTGGTCGTCGATCAGGAGGTTGGTGTCGCCGACATCTTTCACCCGGACCCTGCGGAGCATCTGGCGGACGATGGTCTCGATGTGCTTGTCGTTGATCTTGACGCCCTGGAGACGGTAGACCTCCTGGACCTCGTCGACCAGATACTTGGCCAGCTCTTTCTGGCCGAGCACGCGGAGGATGTCGTGCGGGTTGGAGGAGCCGTCCATGAGCGCCTCCCCGGCGCGGACGTGGTCCCCTTCGTGGACGCTGATGTGCTTCCCTTTGGGGATGAGGTATTCCTTCGGCTCGCCGACCTCCGGGGTCACGATGACTTTGCGCTTGCCCTTGGCGTCCTTGCCGAAGGCGACCACGCCGTCGATCTCGGTGATGACCGCGAAGTCTTTCGGCTTCCGGGCCTCGAAGAGCTCGGCGACTCGCGGAAGACCACCGGTGATGTCCTTGGTCTTGGTGGTTTCGCGCGGGATCTTGGCGATGACGTCACCGGCGTTGACGATGGCGTCCTCCATCACGTTGATGTTGGAGCCGACCGGCAGATAGTAGCGGCCCAGGGTGGACTCGCCCACCTTGGCGGTCTTGCCGGACTCGTCCTTGATGGTGATGCGCGGACGCTTGTCGGCGTCGCGGGTCTCGATGATGACCTTGCGGGAGAGGCCGGTGACTTCGTCGACCTGCTCTTCCATGGTGACACCCTCGATGACATCGCCGAACTTGATGCGGCCGGCGACCTCGGTGAGGATCGGCATGGTGTACGGGTCCCATTCCGCCAGCGACTCGCCCTGCTTGACCGGCCCTTCCGGGTTGACCTTGATCTTGGCGCCGTAGACGACGGTGTACTTCTCGCGCTCGCGCCCGGTCTCGTCCACGATCGCCAGCTCACCGTTACGGTTCATGACGATGTGGTGCCCTTCCGAGTTGGTGACGTAGTGCAGGTTGATGAACTTCGCGAAACCTTCGTTACGTGCCTCGAGGGAGGTCTGCTCGGCACGACGGGATGCGGTACCACCGATGTGGAAGGTACGCATGGTCAGCTGGGTGCCCGGCTCGCCGATCGACTGGGCGGCGATGACGCCGACCGCCTCGCCGCGGTTGACCAGGTGACCGCGGGCCAGGTCGCGGCCGTAACACTTGGCGCAGATGCCGCGGCGGGACTCGCAGGTGAGCACCGAGCGGATCTTGACCTTCTCGAGACCGGCGGCCTCGATCTTGGCAACCAGGGTCTCGTCGATCTCCTCGTTGGCCGGAACCAGCACGTCGCCGGTGACCGGGTCGAGGATGTCGTCCAGCGCCACGCGGCCGAGGATACGGTCGCCGATGTGTTCGATGACCTCGCCACCCTCGGTAAGCGAGGTGACGGTGAGGCCGTCGATGGTGCCGCAGTCCACCTCGGTGATGATGGCGTCCTGGGCGACGTCGACCAGACGGCGGGTGAGGTAACCGGAGTTCGCGGTCTTGAGCGCGGTATCGGCGAGACCTTTACGGGCACCGTGGGTCGAGATGAAGTACTGGAGCACGGTGAGGCCTTCGCGGAAGTTCGCGGTGATCGGCGTCTCGATGATCTCGCCGGACGGCTTGGCCATGAGGCCCCTCATCCCGGCCAGCTGGCGGATCTGCTGGGCGCTACCCCTTGCGCCGGAGTCGGCCATCATGTGGATCGCGTTGAAGGACGGAACCTTGACGTCGTTGCCTTCCGGATCCTTGATGGTGTCGCGGGAGAGGTTGTCGAGCATCTCCTTGGCGATGTCCTCGGTGGATTTCGCCCAGATATCGATGACCTTGTTGTAGCGCTCGCCGTCGGTGATGAGACCCTCGGTGTACTGGTTCTGGATCTCCTGCACCTCTTCGGTGGCGCGGGTGATGATGGCGGGCTTCCCTTCCGGAATGACCATATCGTTGATGGAGATGGAGATACCGGCCTTGGCGGCGTAGCGGAAGCCGATCGACTTCAGCTTGTCGGCCAGGACGACGGTCTCCTTGTTCCCGGCCAGACGGTAGCAGATGTCCACCAGGTTGGAGAGCTCCTTCTTGGTCATGACCTTGTTGATGGCCGAGAACGGCACCTGCGACGGGAGGATCTCGCGGAGGAGCACCCGGCCCGGGGTGGTGTCGATCAGGATCGGCTTCTCGTCGCCCTCGAGGTTCTTCATCCTGACCTTGATGCGGGCCTGGAGGTTGACCTCCTGCGCATCCCAGGCGATGGAGACCTCTTCCGGAGAGGAGAAGATCTTCCCTTCACCCTCGGCGAAGTACTTCTCGCGGGTCATGTAGTAGATGCCGAGAACCATGTCCTGCGACGGCACGATGATCGGCTTGCCGTGGGCAGGCGAGAGGATGTTGTTGGTGGACATCATCAGGACGCGGGTCTCCACCTGGCTCTCGACGGAGAGGGGCAAGTGGACGGCCATCTGGTCACCGTCGAAGTCGGCGTTGAAGGCGGTGCAGACCAGCGGGTGGAGCTGGATCGCCTTCCCCTCGATGAGCACCGGCTCGAAGGCCTGGATGCCGAGCCTGTGGAGCGTCGGGGCACGGTTCAGCATGACCGGGTGCTCCTTGATGACCTCTTCCAGCACGTCCCAGACCTCCGGCTTCTCCTTCTCCACCATCTTCTTGGCGCTCTTGATGGTGGTGACGAAGCCGCGCTCCTCGAGCTTGTTGTAGATGAACGGCTTGAAGAGCTCCAGGGCCATCTTCTTGGGAAGACCGCACTGGTGGAGACGGAGCTCCGGACCGACGACGATAACGGAACGGCCGGAGTAGTCGACACGCTTACCGAGCAGGTTCTGACGGAAGCGGCCCGACTTGCCCTTGAGCATGTCGGAGAGCGACTTCAAGGGACGCTTGTTGGGACCGGCGATGGCGCGGCCACGGCGGCCGTTGTCGAACAGGGCGTCGACGGCCTCCTGGAGCATGCGCTTCTCGTTCCGGATGATGACCTCGGGGGCCTGGAGCTCCATGAGGCGCTTCAGACGGTTGTTCCGGTTGATGACGCGGCGGTAGAGGTCGTTCAGGTCCGAGGTGGCGAAGCGTCCGCCGTCCAGCGGGACCAGCGGGCGAAGCTCCGGCGGAAGCACCGGGATGCACTCGAGGATCATCCACTCCGGCTTGTTCCCCGAGTTCTTGAAGGCCTCGATGACCTTCAGGCGTTTGGCGGTCTTCTTGCGCTTGGCCTCGCTGGTGGCCTCCTGCATCTCGATCCTCAAGTTTTCCGAGAGAACGTCGAGGTCCATGGAGGTCAGGCAGGCCCGGATGGCGGCGGCACCCATGCCGGCCTCGAAGGAGCCGTGGCCGTACTCCTCGAGCGCCTTCTGGTACTGGTCCTCGGAGAGCACCTGCCCGAAGGGGAACCCGGTGTTCTTGGGATCGGTGACCACGTAGGCCTCGAAGTAGAGGACCTTCTCGAGGTCTTTCAGGGTGATGTCCATCAGGTTGCCGATACGGGACGGCAGGGACTTCAGGAACCAGATGTGGGCCACCGGGGTGGCGAGGTCGATGTGGCCGAGGCGCTCGCGGCGGACCTTGGACGGAATGACCTCGACGCCGCACTTCTCGCAGACGATGCCTCTGTGCTTCATCCGCTTGTACTTACCGCAGTTGCACTCGTAGTCCTTGGTCGGACCGAAGATCTTAGCGCAGAAGAGACCGTCGCGCTCCGGCTTGAAGGTACGGTAGTTGATGGTCTCGGGTTTCTTTACCTCGCCAAACGAACGCTCGCGGATCTTCTCCGGGGAGGAGATGGAGATCTTGATGGAGGAGAAGTGGAGCGGATCTTTCGGCTTATCGAAAAAAGTGAAAATGTCTTCCAAAGTAAACCTCCTTGGTAGTAGGAGTTAACGTTTCAGTCGGACGTCGGACCTGCCGGACCGGTTGGCCCGGTCGGGCAGGTCTGACCGATCTAGTCCTCTTCGCTCTCCAGGAGCTCGACGTCGAGACCAAGAGACTGGAGCTCCTTGATGAGGACGTTGAAGGACTCCGGCAGGCCCGGCTCCAGGGTGTGCTTCCCTTTGACGATGGCCTCGTACATCCTGGTGCGGCCCGCCACGTCGTCGGACTTGACGGTGAGGAACTCCTGCAGCGCATAGGCGGCGCCGTAGGCTTCCATGGCCCAGACCTCCATCTCCCCGAGTCGCTGGCCACCGAACTGGGCCTTACCACCCAGCGGCTGCTGGGTAACCAGCGAGTAGGGACCGATGGACCTCGCGTGGATCTTGTCGTCGACCAGGTGGTGGAGCTTCAGGACGTACATGATGCCGACGGTGACCTTGTGCATGAACTTGTCGCCGGTCTTGCCGTCGTAGAGGGTGACCTGACCGGTGGTCTCGAAGCCCGCGTGCTTCATCATGGCCTGGATCGACTGCTCGGAGGCCCCTTCGAAGACCGGGGAGGCCATCGGGATGCCGCGCTTCAGGCGCTTGGCCACGTTGATGAGCTCTTCCCCTTCCAGCTTGTCGAGGAAGGCGTCCATCTCGGGGTTGCCGTAGGCACCCTTGAGGAAGCGCTTGATCTCGTCGTGCGGGGAGTTCTTCTCGAGGAACTCCTCGATCTTCCACCCCAGGCCCTTGGCGGCCCAACCCAGGTGGGTCTCGAGGATCTGACCGACGTTCATACGGGACGGGACGCCGAGCGGGTTCAGCACGATCTCGACCGGACGGCCGTCTTCCATGTACGGCATGTCCTCTTCGGGAAGGATCCTGGAGACGACACCCTTGTTACCGTGACGGCCGGCCATCTTGTCGCCGACCTGGAGCTTTCTTTTGATGGCGATGTAGACCTTGACCATCTTGATGACGCCCGGCGGCAGGTCGTCGCCGCGACGAAGCTTCT
This sequence comes from Geomonas sp. Red276, assembly GCF_054784495.1. NCBI lineage: Bacteria > Pseudomonadati > Thermodesulfobacteriota > Desulfuromonadia > Geobacterales > Geobacteraceae > Geomonas > Geomonas sp. Red276. The sequence continues at coordinate 7,227 of NZ_BLXW01000059.1, read as the reverse complement.
GCACCTTGTCGTCGAAAACGTACTTGATGATATCGATCTGCTGGTTGAGGGTGGAAAGCGTCTGTGCGACCTTCTCGTCGATGGTGTCGTCGTCGGCGATGGAGATCTCGTCCCAGCGATCCATGGAGATGCCTTTGAGCATCTCCTCGGTGATCACCCCACCCTTCGGGATGACGACCTTGCCGTCGGAGCCTTCGATCTTCACGGCGGCGGTCTTGCCCACCAGGAGTTTCTTCAGCTTGCCGATGGCCGAATCGCGGATGATCCGGATCTCGTCCTGCTCGTCTTTTCTGAGGCGCTGCTCTTCGGCCTTCTCGATGATCTCGGTACGGGCGTCCTTGTCGGCCCCTTTACGCGAGAAGATCTTGGCGCCGATGACGGTACCTTCCACCCCCGGTGGGACCCTGAGCGAGGTGTCGCGAACGTCGCCCGCCTTCTCGCCGAAGATGGCCCTCAGGAGCTTCTCTTCCGGGGAGAGCTGGGTCTCACCTTTCGGGGTGATCTTGCCGACCAGGATGTCGCCCGGGCGGACTTCGGCGCCGATGCGGATGATGCCGGACTCGTCGAGGTCCTTGAGGGTCTCTTCACCGAGGTTCGGGATATCGGAGGTGATCTCTTCCTTGCCGAGCTTGGTATCGCGGGCCACCGCCTCGAACTCCTCAATGTGGATCGAGGTGTAGCGGTCGTCTTTGACCAGGCGCTCGGAGATGAGGATGGAGTCCTCGTAGTTGTAGCCGCCCCACGGCATGAAGGCGACCAGGACGTTCTGGCCCAGAGCCAGCTCGCCCATGTCGGTCGAGGGACCGTCGGCGATGATGTCGCCTGCCTTCACGTGGTCGCCCACCTTGACCACCGGCCTCTGGTTGATGCAGGTGTTCTGGTTGGAACGGGCGAACTTGATCAGGTTGTAGATGTCGACACCGGTGCCGGTCGCGTCGTACTGGTCCTCGTCGATCTTGACGACGATCCTGGAGGCGTCGACCGATTCGACCACGCCGTTGTGGCGGGCGACCGAGGAAACCCCGGAGTCGCGGGCCACCACGCGCTCCATGCCGGTACCGACCAGCGGGGAGTCGGCCCGCAGAAGCGGTACCGCCTGGCGCTGCATGTTGGAGCCCATGAGTGCGCGGTTGGCGTCGTCGTTTTCGAGGAACGGGATGAGCGAGGCGGCGACGGAAACGAGCTGCATCGGGGCGACGTCCATGAGTTCCAGCTCGTCACGGCCCACCAGCACGAACTCGCCGGACTTCCTGGCCGAGATGTAGTCCTGCATGAAGCGACCGGTCTCGTCCATCTCGGCGTTGGCCTGGGCGATGGCATGGCCTTCCTCCTCCAAAGCGGAGAAGAAGCGGACCTCGTCGGTTACCCTGCCGTCCTTAACCACGCGGTACGGGGTCTCGACGAAGCCGTGCTCGTTGATCCGTGCGTAGGTGGAGAGCGACGCGATGAGACCGATGTTCGGACCTTCCGGGGTCTCGATCGGGCAGACGCGGCCGTAGTGGGTCGGATGTACGTCGCGGACCTCGAAACCCGCGCGCTCGCGGGTAAGGCCCCCCGGTCCCAGGGCCGACAGGCGGCGCTTGTGGGTGACCTCGGAGAGCGGGTTGGTCTGGTCCATGAACTGGGAGAGCTGCGAGGAACCGAAGAACTCCTTCACGACGGCCGAGACCGGCTTGGAGTTGATCAGGTCGTGCGGCATCAGGTTCTCGACCTCCTGCAGGCTCATGCGCTCCTTGATGGCGCGCTCCATCCTGACGAGGCCGATGCGGTACTGGTTCTCGAGGAGCTCGCCGACGGCGCGCACGCGGCGGTTGCCTAAGTGGTCGATGTCGTCGATGTTCCCCTTGCCGTTTTTGAGCTCGATCAGGTAGCGGACCACCTCGAGGATGTCCTCGCGGGTGAGCGTCATGCAGTCGAGCGGCACGTCCACGCCGAGCTTGTAGTTCAACTTCAGACGGCCGACGGCGGAGAGGTCGTAGCGCTCGGCGTTGAAGAAGAGGTTCTCGAAGAGCACCAGCGCGCTCTTCAGGGTCGGGGGATCGCCCGGACGGAGCCTGCGGTAGATCTCGATCAGCGCCTCGTCGGTGGAGCCGATCTTGTCGATCAGGATGGTGTCGCGAAGCGACGAGGTCACGTGCAGGTTGTCGATGAAGAGCACCTGGAAGCTGGTGATCCCCTTGCCGATGATCTCCTCGAGCTTCGCCTCGGAGAGCTCCTCGTTGCACTCGACCAGGATCTCGCCGGTGGCGGGATCGTAGATGTCGTGGGAGGCGACCTTGCCGACCACCTCTTCGGCGGTGATCGGGATCTCCTTGATGCCGTGCTCGCCCATCTTGCGGATGGCGGCCTTGGTGAACTTGCGGTTCGCCTTGAGGATCACCTCGCCGTTCGCCGGGTCGACGATGTCGGCGGTCGCCTTCTGGTTGGAGAGCAGTTCGGCGTCGGCCACCTTGGTGAGGCTGCCGTTCTCCCCGACCTTCACCTCCTCGGACTTGTAGAAGTAGTTGAGGAGGGCGTCGTTGGAGTAGCCAAGGCCCTTCAGGAGGACGGTGGCCGGCATCTTGCGACGGCGGTCTATGCGAACATAAAGGATGTCTTTATGGTCGAATTCAAAGTCAAGCCACGAGCCGCGGTAAGGGATCACGCGGGCCGAGTAGAGGACCTTACCGGAGGAGTGGGTCTTCCCTTTGTCGTGGTCATAGAAAACGCCCGGGGAGCGGTGCAGCTGGCTCACGATGACGCGTTCAGTGCCGTTGATGATGAAGGTACCGTTCTCCGTCATCAGCGGGATCTCGCCGAAATAAACCTCCTGCTCCTTGATATCGCGAATCGACCGGGTACCGGGATCCTTGGCGACATCCCATACGACAAGCCTCACCTTCACCTTCATCGGGGCCGCGAAGGTCATCCCGCGCTGGTGGCACTCTTCCACGTCATACTTCGGCGCGCCCAACGAATACGATACGTACTCAAGCGAGGCGGTGTCACTGAAGTCCTTGATGGGGAACACACTTTTGAACACGGCCTCAAGGCCCGAGTTCTTGCGTGCGTCTACCGGCGTGTCGAGTTGGAGGAATCTCTTGTAGGAATTTTTCTGGATGTCGATGAGGTTCGGTATGTCGATGATCTTGTGGATCTTGGCGAAGTTCTTGCGCAACAGGGGGTTATTCGCGATTGAATAAGCCATATCTTCTCCTTTGGTGAACGCCTTGGAAGACCTTCACCCCCTTGAATTTCCTGCTGTTTCACTGCTGCTGCCAGGTGGGTGAAGCGGCCTCAAACTAAAAACAGAACAGCCAAGGCCGCAAATTGCGACCTTGGCTTGGATAAAGATCGGCGTCTTTATGCTTACTTGACTTCCACTTCTGCGCCGGCTTCTTTGAGCTGCTTCTCGGCGTCGGCAGCCTCTTCTTTGGAGATGCCGGTTTTGACCGGCTGCGGAGCGCCGTCGACCAGGTCCTTGGCTTCTTTCAGGCCCAGGGAGGTGAGGCCGCGGACGACCTTGATGACGGCGATCTTGTTGGCGCCGGCGGTTTTGAGGATGACGTCGAACTCGGTCTTCTCTTCGGCAGCTTCGGCCGGAGCAGCAGCCGGGCCGGCGGCGGCGACGGCAACCGGAGCAGCGGCGGAAACGCCGAATTTCTCTTCCAGCTCCTTCACGAAGCCGGCGAGTTCGAGGACGGTCATGTTCTCAATAAAGGAGACTACTTCTTCTTTGGTGATAGCCATTAGCTTATTCCTCCAGGAATTATTTTAGATGGTTAGTGTCAGTTGACTAGTCTTAGGCAGCTTTTTTCGCACGGATGCCGTCGAGCACGCGGACGAAGCCACCCGGAACGGCAGCCAGGACGCGGACGAAGTTGCTGGTCGGGGCCTGGATGGAGCCCAGCATGCGGGCCAGCAGGACCTCGCGGCTCGGCAGGTCGGCCAGAGCCTGTACGTCGTTCGGGTTGATGGTCTTCCCGGTCAGCACGCCGGCCTTCAGGGTGAAGGGCGTGGTGGCGTCTTTCGAGAACTTCGAGAGCACTTTTGCTGCTGCGACGGGATCATCGTAGCTGAGCGCGATCGCAGTGGGGCCGGCGAGGAAGGGGGTGATACCCTCTTTGTCGGTGCCCTTGGAAGCGATCTCGAGCAGGGTGTTCTTGAAGACCTTGAACTCGACGTTGGCCTTGCGCAACTCGACGCGGAGAGCTTCGGCCTGGGCCACGGTCATGCCGCGGAAGTCGGCGGCGAAGATGGCCTGGGCACGCTGAAGTTTCTCGTGCATTTCGGCAACAAGTTCTTTTTTGGTTTCCTTATTCAAGCGCTTTCCTCCTTTCTTTTAATGCGGGTCGAAACCCTGCCAAAGTCAGGAAGTTGCGGATAAATCCGTCAACATCTTTGAGTCTCGGTTGGCAGCCTTTCGGCAATTAAGCACGCTCCTTAACATCCGGATTATGCGCCTACTGTCTTTGACTTTGGGCTTTAAACTCTATTCGAATCTCTAGACGCGGCAAACGCAGATCAAGCTAAGAGAGCGGATCAACCGCGCTGGGTCGATCCGCATCTAACTTAACCCGCGAAAACCGCGGTCTCTAGTTATTGCCTATTTGAGGACGGAGGCGATGTCGGCCAGGTCCAGGTTGACGCCCGGGCCCATGGTCGAGGATACGGACACCTTCTTCATGTAGGTACCCTTGGCAGCCGCCGGCTTGGCCTTCTGGAGTGCTTCCACCAGGGCAACCACGTTCTCCCTCAGGGTCTGCACGTCGAAGGAGACCTTGCCGACCGGGGCGTGAACGATGCCGGCCTTCTCGACACGGAACTCGACCTTGCCGGACTTGGACTCCTTGACGGCGCGGGCGACGTCGAAGGTGACGGTGCCGACTTTCGGGTTCGGCATCAGGCCGCGGGGACCGAGGAGCTTACCGATCTTGCCGACCACGCCCATCATGTCCGGGGTGGCGATGGCGGTGTCGAAATCGAACCAGCCGCCCTGGATCTTGGCGACCAGGTCGTCGGCGCCCACGTAATCCGCACCGGCCTCGCGGGCCTCCTTCTCCTTCTCGCCCTTGGCGAAGACCAGGACGCGGACTTCTTTGCCCAGGCCGTTCGGGAGGACCACGGCGCCGCGGACCATCTGGTCGGCATGACGCGGGTCGACGCCCAGTTTCACGGCCACGTCGACGGTTTCGTCGAACTTGGCGAAGGCGGCGCCCTTCACGAGAGCGAGGCCGTCATTGATAGGATAGGTCTTGCTGCGGTCCACCTTGGCAAGAGCTTCCTGAAGCTTCTTATTAGTTGCCATTTCTAGTCACCCTCTCTTTACTTAAGCTATTTCAACGCCCATGCTGCGGGCGGTGCCTTCGATGGTCTTCATGGCCGCCTCGAGGCTCGCAGCATTGAGGTCCGGCATCTTCTTGGTGGCGATCTCGCGGACCTGGTCCTTGGTCAGCTTGCCGACCTTGGTCTTGTTGGGAACCGCGGAGCCGCTCTGGATGCCGAGGGCCTTCTTGATGAGAATCGGGGCCGGCGGAGTCTTGGTGATGAAGGTGAAGGACCGGTCGGCGTAGACGGTGATCACCACCGGGGTGATGGTCCCTTCGTCAGCCTGGGTCTTGGCGTTGAACGCCTTGCAGAACTCCATGATGTTGACGCCGTGCTGGCCGAGCGCCGGACCGATCGGGGGAGAAGGATTCGCCTTCCCAGCGGGTACCTGCAGCTTTATATAACCGGTAATCTTTTTGGCCATTTTTCCTACTCCTTTGATCTATCCTGAACTGCCTTATGCTTATTCTTTCCAGCGGTAGAGACTACTGCTTCTCTACCTGCATGAACTCGAGCTCCACCGGGGTCGCGCGGCCGAAGATGGAGACCATGACCCGCAGCTTCCCTTTGTCCGGCTTGACGTCTTCCACCACGCCGGAGAAGTTGAGGAAGGGACCGTCGATGACGCGGACGGTTTCGCCCACCTCGAAGAGGACCTTGGGACGGGGCTTTTCCGCACCCTCTTCCATCCTCTTGGTGATCTTGTTGACTTCCTCATCGGGGATGGGGAAAGGGTTGTTACCCCCCACGAAACCGGTCACCTTGGCGGTTTCCTTCACCACGTGCCAGGTGTCGTCGTTGAGCTCCATGTTGACCAGGATGTATCCCGGGAAAAACTTTCGCGAAGAGGTCTTCTTCTCACCCTTCTTCAGCTCGACCACCGTCTCGCACGGGATCAGGATCTCACCGAAGAACTCCTCCATCTCGAGATTTTTGATCCTTTCGGCGAGCGAAAGGCGCACCTTGTTCTCGAAGCCGGAGTAGGTGTGAACACCGTACCATTTAAGTGCCATATTGTAGTCCTCTAGCGGAGTACCGACTGGATGATCTTTGCAAGGACTACGTCGCAGGCGCCAAGGTAGAGGGAAATCAGCACAATGATGACGACGACAACCTGGGCAGTGGAAAACGTCTCCTTGCGAGTCGGCCAGGTTACCTTGGCAAGCTCTTCCATCACATCGTTGTAGAAAGTTTTGGCTTTTGCAAGCACATGCCACCCCACTGATGTTGATAAATAAAAAATGGCAGGCCAGGAGGGATTCGAACCCCCAACACCCGGTTTTGGAGACCGGTGCTCTAGCCGTTAGAGCTACTGGCCTGCGGCGGAGATCCCGCAAAATTGCGGAATCTCAAATCGAATTATTTGGTTTCCTTGTGAGGAGTGTGCTTACGGCAGAAACGGCAGTACTTGTTGAACTCGAGTTTCTGCGGGGTGTTCTTCTTGTTCTTGGTCGTCGTATAGTTGCGCTGTTTGCACTCGGTGCAACCAAGGGTAATGATGTCTCTAGGCATGGCGTTATTCCTTTCAAGCTAGTTTCGCGTTTCGCGTTTCGCTTCCGCGTGTTTCGCGAAACCGGCAACCCGAAAACCGATACATCCAAAAAAAGCCGGCGCTCCCGCCGGTCCAGCCAGCAGGGAGCGCCCGACCTGATAGTTACTACTCGATGATGGAGGCAACCACGCCGGCGCCGACGGTGCGGCCACCTTCGCGGATTGCGAAGCGGAGCCCTTCGTCCATGGCGATCGGGGTGATCAGGTTGACGGTGACGGAGACGTTGTCGCCCGGCATGACCATCTCGGTGCCGGCTTCGAGGTCAACCACGCCGGTCACGTCGGTGGTCCTGAAGTAGAACTGCGGACGGTAGCCGTTGAAGAACGGGGTGTGACGGCCGCCCTCTTCCTTGGAAAGGATGTAGGCCT
>NZ_BLXW01000058.1:0-21240 GCF_054784495.1 Geomonas sp. Red276 | reverse complement strand
CTGGAACTGGAAACGATTCTTCACGGCAGCCTCCTCGGATGGAATGTGCCGTGATTATATGAACCACCTACGACGTAATATGTCGCGCTTGTCTTCCAGCGGAAGATTGGCGCTAATCAGGTTCCTTTTTCCCCTCTCCCGGAGGGCGAGGGATTCCACGCTGCCTGGAAACCGCGTTCCCTCTCCCTCCGGGAGAGGGGCAGGGGTGAGGGGGGGCTGAAGTGTGGTAATCTCTTGTCATTCGTGGCATAAAGAGGGGCATTGCCACGTAACGAGGAGAGTCATGTTCGAGAACCAGTACAACGAGGAGATGGAGGCGGAGGTCAAAAGGCTCGAGGCCAAGGCCCGCGCCACCCAGGCCGGACATCCGGAGTGGGAAAACGCCTGCCGGGTCTGCGGCAAGGAGATAAGCGGCACCACCCTGGAGCGCTGCGGCGATTGCCAGTAACCATCTTTTTCCCGCCCGCATGTTGGGAAAAGCTTGTGAGGAGTGAGTTCATGAGGGAGCAGATCAGGATTTACACCATCAACAAGGGAGGCCTCGACCAGTTCGTGGCGGAATGGAACGAGAAGATCCGCCCCCTGCGCGAGAAGCTCGGCTTCGTGATCCCGGCGGCTTGGAAGGTCGAGGCGACCAACCAGTTCGTCTGGATCCAACGCTACGAAGGAAACCAGAGCTGGGAGGAGGCCGACCAGGCCTACTTCGCCTCGGACGAACGCAAGGCTTTCAACCCCGACCCGGCCCGCCTGATCGCCAGGATGGAGCAGTACTACGCCGACCCGGTCCGGTAGCTTGGCCTAAATCCCCCATTCCCGGAGGTATGCTATGCAAGAGACCCGCTGCGAAACGACCCTCCAGGCCCCCCCGGAGCGCATCTGGGAACTCCTTTCCGACCTTAACCTCTACGCCGAATGGAATCCGCTCTTCGTCCGGGCCGAAGGGGCGCTGCAACAGGGAGGGGAGCTGGGCCTCACCGTGCAGCTTCCCTCCATCCCTCCCTTCGTCATCACCCCCCGCGTCCTTGCCGCCCATTCCCAAAGCGGCTTCCAGTGGCGCCACGCCATGGCCACCTCCGTCCTCATGTCCTGGACCTACGGCATCTCCCTGGCCGAGCAGGGCCCGCAGGGGGTGACGGTCGTGCAGAGCTCCCGCTTCGGCGGCCTCCTCGGTCCCCTCTTCGGTTTCGCCCTGGCAACTTCGGTGGAGCGCGGCATGAAGGAGTTCAGCCGCGCCCTCGCCCGCTGGGGGGAGAAGGGGAACGTACGTTGCCTGAGATGCTGATCCCACTGATCCCACGGCAGACAAAACCTTCCTTGCGGATATAATTAGAATCTTGCAATGCCTGTTCTTTCCTCGCCGGGTGGCGGGGAGGCACTTGCATAACGGGTCTTATCCGTGAGGACGTCATGCGGGAACCTGAAAGCTCCGAATTCGCCGGGGAGAGGGTGCATTGCGCCGCTTTGAGGATGGCGCTGCCGGTCGCCCTCATGCTCCTGGTGGTCAAGCTTCTCAAGGTCTGGATGTCCCTCGTGGTGTTCCAGCGCTGGCCCGGGTACGGCGGCGAATGGATCCTGCACGTCGTCGCCGGCTCGGTCACCTTCCGTTTTTGCCTGCTCGGCCTCGTGGTCTACTGGCCATGGAAAAGGATCGCTCCCCCCCGCTGGCGCTGGCTCCTTCCGCTGCCCGCCGGCCTGCTCCTTCTGGCCGTCAAGCTGGGGAGCTCCCTGGTTCGCGGCACCGCCCCCAACCTTTCTCACCTCATCGCCACCTGGGCCGGCGAAATCCATTTCCTGGCCGCCACCCTCGCCCGCGATGCCGGCTTCGTCTGCCTCTACTTCTGCATGATCCACCTTGCCCTCATGGCCGCCGGCCGCGCCTTCCACCGGCACGCCCGCACCCTTTTCATGGCGCTGACCGTTTCGCTTTTGCTGCTGGCCGGGGCCGATCTCGGCTATTTCATCCGCACCGGGCAGAACGGGACCTCGCAGGCCGTCTTCTTCCTCTTGAAAAACGCGCGGAGCCTGGCCCCCCTGGTGGCGGGGGAATTCAGCACCTCGTCGTTGGTGGCGCTATGTTCCGGCCCGCTCCTCTTCTTCGTCTCCTGGCGCTATCTCAAGCTCCATCCCCCCCGGCTGGCGGAACCGTGGAGGAGGCTGGTGCTCCTCGTGCCGATGGTGACCGGTCTTTTCCTGCTGAGCCCCTTCGCCCCCACCCTGGAAAATCCCAAGTACGGAAGGTTCAGCCGGGATGTCTTCGACGGCATGGTGCGGGACGTGGTGGTCGACCCCTGCTTCGAGGCGGAGAAGAGCGCCCGAAAGGAACTCGCCGGGACCGGGAGCCCCGCCTGGGAGTCGTCCAACCTGAGGCTGGTGGGGCCTGGGAAGCGCCTCCCCAACGTGGTGATCGTGATGGTGGAGTCCTTGCGGGCGCGCTCAACCTCGCTGCACGATCCGAAGCTTGCCACCACGCCGTTTCTGGCGGAATTCTCCCGGCACGCCGCGGTCGTGGAGAGGATGCACGCGGTGATTCCCCGAACCTCCAGCGCCTGGATCAGCACCCTCTACGGGATGTACCCCATCTCCGATATCGCGGCGCAGGCGTGGGTGAACCGGCAGCTCGCCGACCCGCGCCCCAAAAGCCTCCCCGAACTCCTCAGGCCCCACGGCTATGGCAGCGCCTTTTTTCTCGCCACCCATCTCGAGATCGACAACGAGCGGGATATCGTCGCCAACCTCAAATTCGACCTGGTGCGCACCGAGGAGGATTTCCGCAGGGGGGGGGCGGTACCGCTGAACAGCATGGGGGTGGCCGACGACGTCATGCTGAAGCCGATAGGGAGCTGGGTGGCCGGCCAGCGGGCGGCGAAGCGCCCCTTCCTGCTCACGGTGATGACCAACGTGGGGCACGCCCCCTACCAGCCTCCCCCCTGGTGGGGAAGACGGATCGCGAGGAGCGGCGGAAACGAACTGTTGAACGACAGCCTCAACTGTGTGAGCTACTCGGACGACTTCCTGCGCAGGCTCTTCTCGATCGTCGCCGGGGCGGGCCTCGCGGACTCCACCATCTTCGTCGTGCTGGGGGACCACGGACAGGGGCTCGGGGAGCATCAAAGCTACGGCATGCGGACCCTCCACGAGGAGTGCCTCCATATTCCCACCCTCATCTACGCCCCCCGCTTCAAGGATCACCCCGTCGTGGTGCGGGGGCCCCGGCAGCAGATCGATCTCCTCCCCACCCTGGCGGACCTCATGGGGCTTCGGCTCGAAGGGGGGAGGCTCCCCGGCGGGTCGCTTCTGCGCGCGCAGGCGGAGGAGCGCCCGTTGTACTTCATGGGATCGATCGACGATTCCTTCCTGGCGGTGACCAGGGGAAGCCGCAAGTGGATCTACCACTTCGACCGCACCCCGGTCGAGGCCTACGACCTCGCCACCGATCCCGGGGAGCAGCATCCGGCCTACCGCGACAGCGGCGATCCGGCCGTCCGGGACGCCGTCCGCGACATGACCCTCTGGCGGGAGCGGAGCAGGCTTTCGCTCATTGCGGCTCCTCCGCGAAGGTGATCGGCACTCTTTCCCCTCCGCTCTCGGCCGGCCTTTGGCCAACCTCCCCGCCTTTTTCATCTCCCCTCCCCACCATCGAAAAACTCCCTCACCCGGCCTTCGGCCACCCTTCCCCCTGAAGGGGCGAGGGGATTTCATTTCCCTTTGACCCCGAACGGCGCCCCATGATATAGATCACCACCGTCCGCGACGGTTATGAAACAGCCGGTCCGCTGCGGCTAAATGAATTCACAGGAGATACTATGCCCGCCAATGCCCGTCATATTCTGGTCCACAGCGAAGCCGAATGCCTGAAGCTCAAGAAGGAGATCGAGGAGGGGGGTGATTTCGCCACCGTCGCCAGAGAGAACTCTTCCTGTCCGTCGCGTCTTCGCGGCGGCGACCTCGGAACCTTCGTGCAGGGACAGATGGTCAAGGAGTTCGACGAAGTGGTCTTCACGGGGGAGCTGAATACCATCCTCGGCCCGGTCAAGACCGACTTCGGCTATCACCTCATCGAAGTCACCAAACGGTGGTAGGCTTCGACTGGTCCACTGAAAACGAATGAGTTTTCGCCGGGTTGGGTGCGGCCGCTGCCGCGGGGTGGTGGTGGGTCGTCAAAAGACACACTAGATTAACTGTTTATGATTGATTATGAAAAATTAATATAGTGCATCGGTAAAGTATTCACTAAAGTAAAAAACCTTTTCCGACGATAAGCCTCTCAAATCGCGGCACGTTGATAGAGAGGCACGCTATGGGTTTTCTGTTTAATCTGTACCTTGGGTTGAAGATCAAGACACGCATCATCATGCTCTCCATCTGTTACAGCATTTGCATCATCGCGGCTGTCATGGTGGGGCGCTCGTACTCGGCCTCTTTCGCCGTCGTCTCCACCGCCGTCTTCGTCATCTTGGGGGTGGTCTTCAGCTCGCTTCTTTACTGGACGGTGAACGACGCTCTCAACCGGATCCTCGGCTATCTCGGCCGGATGACCGAGGGTGACCTCACCCAGCAGATAGCACCCAAGCGCAACAACGAGATCAGCCAGATCATCCGCTCGATCGGGACCCTGCAGAACACCGTCCGCGACATAGTCTCCCAGATATCTTCCACCGCCGAGCAGGTAGCCGTCGCCGCCCGCCAGGTTCATACCAACGCCGACCAAATAGCATCCGGTACCGAGAACGTCGCCTCCCAGACCAACGCGGTGGCGGTGGCCAGCGAGGAGATGGCGGCCACTTCCAGCGAGATCGCCAGCAACTGCCTGAGCGCGGCCGAGAGCTCCAACCAGGCTACCGGAACGGCCCAGGCCGGGGCCGGCGTCGTGCGCGATACCATCGACGGCATGGCCATCATCGCCTCGCGCGTGAAGGATGCCGCCAAGACCGTCGAGGGGCTGGGAGCCCGTTCCGACCAGATCGGCGAGATCATCGGCACCATCGAGGACATCGCCGACCAGACCAACCTCCTGGCGTTGAATGCGGCCATCGAGGCGGCCAGGGCCGGTGAGCAGGGGAGGGGCTTCGCGGTGGTTGCCGACGAGGTGCGGGCGCTGGCCGAGCGGACCACCCGCGCCACCCGCGAGATCGGGGACATGATCAAGGCCATCCAGCAGGAGACCCGCGGCGCGGTGGCCGCCATCGAGGGGAGCGTCAAGGAGGTCGAAAAGGGTACCGCCGCTTCGGTGAAGTCGGGAGAGGCACTCGAGGAGATCATCCAGAAGGTCACCGAGGTCACCATGCAGATCAACCAGATCGTGACCGCCGCCGAACAGCAGACCGCCACCACCGGGGAGATCTCCAGCAACATCCACCAGGTGACGGAGGTCATCAAGCAAAACGCCCGCGAGACCGCCGAATCGGTCCGCGCCTCGGCCACCCTCTCCGACCATTCGGGCCAGCTGCAGCGCCTGGTGGGGCAGTTCCACCTCTGATCGCTTTCCCGTCTTGCCCGGGGGACCGGCTCCGCAGGTGCCAGTCCCCTTTTTTTCGATTCCGATCGTTTTCCCGTCTCCCCGGGGACCGGCTCCGCAACCTGCCAGTCCCCTTTCCCGTTTCCCCTCCCTCTGTCCTTCCGCAACACCCCTCATTCCCCGTTCCATTCCCGCAGCTAACCCTTCCTCAAGCACCTTTTCCTCTCCCCGCCCCTTGCAATCGCCCCGAAATGACGTATCCTTTCCCGAAATTTCTTTGTTAGGAGGAACCATGCCGAAAGTGACGTTCAAGGGCAACCCGGTGACCCTGGTGGGGCCGGAACTCAAGGTGGGCGATGCCGCCCCCGACTTCTCCGTGGTCGACAACGCCCTCGCTCCGGTGAGCCTGGCGACATACGCCGGAAAGGTGAAGATAATCAGTGCCGTACCCTCCCTGGACACCCCGGTCTGCGACACCGAGACCCGCCGTTTCAACCAGGAGGCGGCATCGCTGCCGGGCGAGGTGGTGGTGCTCACCGTGAGCCTCGACCTCCCCTTCGCCCAGAAGAGGTGGTGCGGCGCGGCCGGCATCGACAAGGTCGTCACCCTCTCCGACTACCGCGACCGGAACTTCGGGACCAGGTACGGGGTGCTGATCGACGAGCTCAAGCTCCTCTCCCGCTCGATCTTCGTGCTGGACAAAAACAACGCCATCCGCTACATCCAGCACGTGCCCGAAGTCACCCAGGAGCCGGATTACGCGGCGGTCATCGCGGAGGCGAAAAAGCTCCTGTAATCTGGCCGGCTGGCCAAAAAAATAGGCGGCTCCGCTCGATGCGGTGCCGCCTATTTTTTCCCTGCCTGCGCCAGGTCAACCCCGCTGGACGATCTCCTCCAGACTCCCGGCTATGGTCGTCGAGGTAGCCGCCTGCTCCTCGGAAGCGGTGGCGATCTGGGCAATCATGTTGGCCACCTGGTCGATGGCATGGACCATTTGCTGCAGGGAATTGGCGGCCTGGCTGGAGAGGCTCTCGCCGGTTTCCGCCTCGCTTTTGCCCCTTTCGATGGAGCTCACCGCCCGGTCGGTCTCCTGCTGGATCTCCTTCACCATCAGCCGGATCTCCTTTGTCGAGTTGACGGTGCGGTCGGCCAGGGTGCGGACCTCGTCGGCCACCACGGCGAAGCCGCGCCCCTGTTCGCCCGCCCGGGCCGCCTCGATGGCGGCGTTCAATGCCAGAAGGTTGGTCTGGTCGGCGATGTCGTCGATCACCGTCACGAACTCGCTGATCTTTTGTGACTTGCTCCCCAGGCTCTCCATGATGGTGGCCGAGGCCCGCACCGCCTCGGCCACCTTCTGCATCATTCCGACCGCCTGGTTCACCACGTCCTGACCCTCCCGGGCGCTGGTGGCCATCTCGGTGGTCGTTTCGGAGGCGTTGACGGTGTTGCGGGCCACCTCGTTGACGGTAGCGCTCATCTCCTCCATGGCGGTGGCGATCTGGGTGACTCGATTCTCCAGGTATTCCTTGCGCTCGAGGTCCTGAACCCGTCGTCTCTCCAGTTCCTTCTCGGCGGTGACGTCGCTCCAACACGCCATGTAGCAGAGGACCCGGCTTGGGTTGGTGGCGTCCCAGATCGGATAGGTGGTGGTCCTCAGGGTCAGTGTGCCGATTGGTATCTCGGCCTTGTCGGGCATCTTTCCGGTCGGGTCCCCGAGGATGCTCCGGATGCGCTCAGGGGCCTTGTGGAACTGGTGAATGGAGTTGCCGCTTGCGTTGGCGACGTCGGCTCCCCCGAGTGCGGCGTTGAGTTCCCTGCGGTGCTGGGCCATCAACTCCTTGGCCCGGCGGTTCATATAGATGATGTTATTCTGCGGAGAGGGGTCACAGAGCATGACAATGTTGTCGACGTTGTCCAGCATCTGGCAAAGCTTGGCGATTTCGTCGGATTTTTCCTTCGCTACCTGGTCTTGATTGGAACCGAACCACCCCATGGTTGTCTCTCCTGCGCGATAGGTGCCGTTTTGAATGTATGTCAGTTACGGGTTTTACTGACATATCGGCCTGAGTGGTGAAAAGTTTAGCGTGTGCCAACTTTACGGTAACTTTTCGTCGAGCCACGGCGGGAGGGTTATGCCAGGGGAACGGTCCGACTTTTCTCTTGCGAAAACTCCACTGATTCCTTTGACATTTGCCGCCTCCATAAATAGAATGTATCGGAAAAAACGCTGGGGAAGCCCCAAGGGCAGGGGGAGTAATGGCCTTACAGGACATCAGGGTTCTCATTGTCGATGACGAGATATTTTTCCGCCATGTGCTGCGCGACATGCTGGGGAAGATCGGATTTACCGTCGCCGGCGATGCCTGCGACGGAGACGATGCCGTGGAGAAGTTCCGCACCCTGCGCCCCCACGTCGTTTTGATGGACATCTACATGATCAACATGAGCGGGATCGAGGCGACCAAGAAGATGCTCGCGTCGGACCCCAACGCCAAGGTGGTCATCTGCAGCGCCTCCGATGCCGATTACGATGCCCAGGCGGCCCTGGACGCCGGAGCGAAGCTCATCCTCAAGAAGCCCTTCGTCCCCCGCGAGGTCTACGAGGCGATCCGCAAGGCGCTCACCGGCAAATAACCTCCCCTTATCCCCTTTGGCTGCAGCATGCGGCGGGACCACACTCTCAAGAAAATATCGCCTCACTCACCACTCTTTTGCTTGACTCTCATTCCTGCTTTTGCTATAAACAGGATCTCCATTGAGCGGGAATAACTCAGTGGTAGAGTGCAACCTTGCCAAGGTTGAAGTCGCGGGTTCGAACCCCGTTTCCCGCTCCAAACAATAATCAAAGGCCAAGCTGACAGCTTGGCCTTTTTTGTTTTGTGCTCTCATCCCTGCATAGGTAATTTTCTGATTTAATTTTTTATAATTTGTGGTATCAAAGAGTCGAAAGCCATAGCCGTTACTGCTAACTCGCACGGTCTCCGATCCTTAGGCAGACCGCACGTCATTCAACTTAAACGGCTGGTACATTGCTCTCTCTGTCGGGCTCGTACCTCGCAAGGGCCTTCACTGTGACGCCACTGCCGAAATATCGCCAGTCCAACCTCCACCTGTTAGTTACCGGGGGCTTCCTCATGGTCGCCTTCTGGTTTGTCGACAGCTATCTCGACGCCCTTTCCGGCGCCGGTTCCCTCCGCAATTACATCCTCCACCCCGCCCTGTCCGATGTCGTCCATCGGGTGCAGTCCATCATTTTCATCACCGTGCTCATCGCCTACGTCTGGAGAAAATCCGCTCAGCGGGACAGCATTGCCCGCTCCCTGGATGCCGCGCTCGAAGAACTGGTCAAGGAGAGGAACCGCTTTGCGGGACTGCTGGCCGGGATCCCCGACGCGGTAACCCTGCAGACCGTCGACCTGAAGATCATCTACCAGAACCCCGCCTCCGTGGCCGCCATGGGAGAGCACAGCGGGGAGTACTGCTATGCGGCCTACCACGACCGCACGACTCCCTGTCCTGACTGCGCGCTGGTTGAGTCATTCAAGGACGGCCGGTTGCACAAGCTCGTGCGGCAGAATACCATCCATGGCCAGGAGAGGTGCTTCGAGTTCCTCACCGCCCCCCTCCGGGACTCCAACGGTGCCATCATCGGCGGGGTCGAGTCGGTGCGGGACATCACCGAGCACCGGCGCGCGGAGGAACTGCTCGCCCAGCGGTTGGCGGCCATCGAGAGTTCCCTGGACGGTATCGCCATCCTCGATGCGGCCGGCCTTTATACCTACCTCAACCGAGCCCATGCCAATATTTACGGCTACGACTCCGCCGACGAGCTGGTGGGAAAAAGCTGGCAAAACCTCTACGCTGACGAGGAACGCCAGCGGTTGGAGCCGCTCATCTACGAAGGGTTTTCCCGCTCCCGCGGATGGCGTGGCGAGGCGACCGGGAAACGCAAGGACGGAAGCTCGTTTCCCCAGGAAGTCTCGCTCACCATGCTCGACGACGGCGGCATCATCTGCGTCGTGCGCGATACGAGCGACCGCAAGCGGGCCGAGGCCGACATCATGCGGCTCAACGAACGCCTGGTCCGCAAGTCGCAGATCCTGCAGGCCGCCAACCAGGACCTCGAATCCTTCAGCTACTCCCTTTCCCACGATCTGAGAACGCCGCTGACCGCCATGTATTCCGCCGCGCAGACGCTCGATGACCTCTACGGCTCCCGGTTCGACGAGACCGGGAACACCCTGGTGGAGACCATCCTCAACAGCTGCGAGAAGATGGAGGCGCTGATCGAGGCGATGCTGGTGTTGTCGCGGATCACCAAGTCCGACCTGAAGTACCAGGAAGTCGATCTCAGCGAGCTTGCTCAAACGATTGCCCTGGAACTGGCCCAGCGAAACCTGGAGACCCCGGTCGCCTTTTCCTGCGAGGAGGGGGTAACCGCGTGGTGCGATCCCGCCCTCACCAGGATTCTCCTTGAGAACCTGCTCGGCAACGCCTGGAAGTACGCCTCCCAGAAGGAACATCCCGAGGTCCGCTTCGGTTGCCGCCGGGAGGAGGGGAGGCGGTGGTTCTTCGTGGGGGACAACGGGATCGGATTTGACCAGCAGGAGGCGGAGATCATTTTCAAGCCGTTCCAGCGCTCCTCCTCCGCCACCCACTTCCCCGGGATCGGTATCGGCCTCGGCACGGTCCAGAGGATCGTCGACCGCCATGCCGGCGTCATCCGCGCCCAAGGGGAGGTCGGGGTCGGCGCCACCTTCCTCTTCAGTTTTCCCGATCCCCCTGACGCGATGTAGTTCCCCGCCGGCCGGAAGGCCGAATGCCTTGGCGTTTTGGTCGCTCCCCGCCTGCCGCCCAAAATCCGCCTGACCGCTTTTCCTCGACTAAGCCACCTTTCCATTCACAAGAATCGACTTTTAATCGACCGGAACCCGCTTCCCTGCACCGGGCCACTTTGCCCCTCGACCAAATCCGCCTTTCCCCCGACCAGATCCACTATTTCCCCGACCAGATCCACTATTTCATCCATCGGATCGACTTTTCACCGGCTTTCCCTGGACCAGTTACCCCTGCACGCTCCTGTCCCGGGGCAGCCCCGTGGTCCTCGCGCTCCCCACTCGTTGCACATGCCGTCGAGAAATTATAAAAACGTAAAATAATGTTTTATTTTACCTTGACATGTTGTTGGGCAACCAGTATTTTTCTCACCATACTCCATCAGTGTAATCATTTTTCCCCTCTTCCCGGAGAGAGGCGATTACCTGCTCTCGCTGTCGCCGGTGAAAATTTCGCGACACCACGCGATGTTTCCCGCCGACGGGCGAGCCCGGGCAATGGCGGTGGGTGTGTGTGGTTTCGTTGTAGAGCGATAAACAACTGTTTTAGCCGCTGATGGTAAGATGAGGTCGGACGCTCGACGCTTTTGGCTCGCGGTAAACGTCGCTCCAGCCGGGATGCTGGATATGAGGGTCAGATGGATCGGCAGACGGAACAGCATACGCAAGCGGAAAAGAGGAAACGCGGGAAGAAACCGGTAATGGTGGATGGCCTGCAAAAGGGTTTCGAGCTCCTGGAGATTCTGGCGTCGGAAGGAGATTCCTGCTCGATCTCGGCGCTGGCCCGGAAGGCGGGACTCAGCCGGTACAAGACCTCGCGCTTTCTCGCCGTGCTCGAGGAGCAGGGGCTTGTCGAGTGCGCGCTCCCGGACGGGCGCTACGGGCCCGGGCAGGCGAGGCGGTTCGGCCAGAAATTCCTCGACGGGGCGCGGACTCTGAGGTACGCCGGGGTGCTGGTGGAAACGGTCCTCCCGTCACCCGAGGACGATCTCTACGTCACCATCATCGATGACGCCCACCCGGTGCTCGAGTCCCTGGCCCGCCGGCATAACGAGGCGGTCTACATGGCCATCCTCAAGGGGGAGGACGTCGTCCTGATCGACATGGTCGACTCGGGGCAGACGGAGAGGCCGGAGTCTTTCGTCGGCAAGCGCTTCCCCTTCTTCTCCAACGCGGCCGGCAAGGTCATGAGGGCCATCGATTCCTGGGATCTCCTGGAGAAGATCGCCAAGAAGTGGCGAGGGGGGCGCGGGCGCTACCCCGACCTGGAGGCCCTTCACCAGGAGCTCGAGGAGATCAGGGAGAAGGGGGTCGCGGTGGACATCTCCGGGATGGGGGACGGCCTCATCACGGTGGCGGTGGCGGTGAAGGATTACGCCGGCAAGGTGGTGGGGGCGGTGATGATGCTCGGCCCCTCGTTCCGCCTGCTGGGAGAGCGGCTGGAGGAGGAGATCATCCCCTCGCTGCGCAAGAGCGCCGAGCTATTGTCGATGAAGTTCGGCTACGTGCCCTCGCCCACCCTCCGCTAGCTCCTCATTGGGGGAGATGGCGGTTATCACTTATGAATTTGGTAGCGATATAACGCGAAGCGGTTACAATAGACAGGCACCACTCACCCAATACTCCAGGAGCCTGCGGTATGCGACCCAATGAAACTTCGTATTACGAGACACTTTCCTTAAGCGACCCGAATTTGCGCCGGCGGTACATGGTGCTGGCCGACCAGTTGAAGGGGAACATCCGTTTCGGGCTGTTGCTCGAGATCCTCGACCTGGTGGCCGAGAAGACCGCCCTCGACTACGTGCGCCGGAGCTATCCGGACGCCCGGGTGGTCACCGCCGCCATCGACAACATCTTCATCCGCCACGCAGCCGACGTCACCCGGGACATCGCCTTCCACGCCCGCATCAACCACGTCGGGAGAAGCTCGCTGGAAATCGGCATCCGCGTCGAACAGCCGGGCGAACCCGCCAATCACATCGCCTCCTGCTATTTCACCATGGTCGCCCGCTCAGGCGTCGGCGACGAAGCGGTGAGCCTCGTGCTTCCCCCCCTCGAATACTGCGACGAGATCGAGAAGGCCCGTGCCGACAAGGCGCTGGCCGCCCGCGAAGATTATCGACGCCAGCAGGCGCTTTTGGCCGAGCCGCCCTCCCGCGACGAGTACACGATGCTGGCCTCCTTGCACCGTGCCCAGGAGGAGCCGGGTTTTGACGGTCTTTTGGCCGGCAAGCTCGAGACCGACGCGTGGGAGCGGATGTATCCGGAGCAGGAGAACGTTCCGCAGAAGATCTTCGGCGGCTACCTGGTCCGGCGCGCCTACGAGCTCTCCTCCATCTGCTCCGAACTGGTGGCCCCCGACCGGGCCATCATCGCGGCGGTCAACCGGATCAACTTCTTCCACCCGGTGCGTCTGGGCGACAAGCTCCACTACACCTCCCGCGTGGTCTACACCAACGGGAGTTTCATCTGCGTCGAGGCGGGGATCGAACGTATCAGCCGCGACCGGAGCACCAAGGCCCTTTCCAACCAGTGTCTCTTCACCTTCGTGAACGTCGACCCGGAGCTGGTGCACCGTCCGGTCCCGGCAATTTATCCGTCCACCTATGCCGAGGATGCCCGCTACCTGGCCGCCCACCGGAGCTACCAATCCATCGTGGAGCATCACTCGATTATCTGATGGGTACCCCTCATCACCTGGAGGGGCAGGCACTCTCCATCCCCCCGCCACTCCATTTCCCCTCGCCCTCCGGGAGAGGGGCAGGGGTGAGGGAGCGTTAAAACCTACCCTCACCCGGCCTCCGGCCACCCTCTCCCGGAGGGCGAGGGTATACATGGAGAGCTTCGGCCACCCCTAAAGGGCCGAGGGGGGATGAAAAAACCGCCTCCGGCACCCTCTCCTCTGAAGGTGAGGGGAGATCGGGGGGCATTGCAAGGAGACAGACCATGAAGGACGTCTTCGTAGTTGAAGCCGGGAGAACGCCATTCGGCTCCTTTGGCGGGGCGCTCTCCGATATCGAAGCACCGCTACTGGCGGCCTCGGTGATGAGGGGCCTCATTGAGAAAAGCGGTGCGGATCCCGCCCGCATCGACGAGGTGATTGCCGGACAGGTCCTCTCCGGCGGGACCGGCCAGGCCCCGGCCCGGCAGGCGATGCGGGGGGCGGGAATCCCCGATGCCACCCACGCCATGACCATCAACAAGGTCTGCGGCAGCGGCCTCAAGGCGATCATGCTCGGAGCCGGCTCCATCATGCTGGGAGATTCCAGCATCGTGGTGGCCGGCGGCATGGAAAGCATGTCGATGGCCCCCTTCGCGCTCAAGAAGGGGCGTTACGGCTACCGGATGGGACACGGGGAGCTCCTCGACCTGATGATCTACGACGGTTTGCAGGACCCCTTTTCCGGCCGCCACATGGGCGAGCTCGCGGAGGATGCGGTGACCCGCCACGGGATTTCCCGCGAGGAGCAGGATGCCTGGGCCCTTCGCTCCTACCGCCGTGCCCAGGAGGCCAACCGCGAGGGGATCTTCGGCGACGAGCTCGTCCCGGTGGTCAAGAAGGGGAAGGGGGGCGAGGTGACGGTCGGCGAGGACGAGGAGCCGTTCAAGGTCGACTTCGACCGCTTCGCGTCCCTGCGGCCGGTCTTCAGCATGACCGGCACCATCACCGCCGCCAACGCTTCGACCATCAACGACGGCGCCGCCTTCTTGCTTTTGGCGGGGAAGGAGGCGCTCAAGGAGAACAACCTCACGCCCAAAGCGCGGCTGGTGGCCTATGCGACCTACAGTCTGCCGCCGGCGCAGTACACCGATGCTCCCGCCGGAGCCATCGAGCGCGCCCTCACCCGGGCCGGTCTCAAGCTCGCCGACATCGACCTCTTCGAGATCAACGAGGCCTTCGCCGCCGTTACGTTAATGGCGATCAAGGCGCTCGACCTCGACCCGGAGAAGGTGAACGTCAACGGCGGGGCCTGCGCCATCGGCCACCCCATCGGCGCCAGCGGCGCGAGGCTTGCGGCCACCGTGGTCCGGGAAATCCAGAGGAGGAAGGCCCGCTATGGCCTGGCCACCCTCTGCATCGGCGGAGGCGAGGCGGTGGCGGTCATCTTCGAGAGGGTTTGAATTCCGACCCCATCCTCACCCCGGCCCTCCCCTTGAAGGGGAGGGGGAGTCAGCTGAAGGGGAAGGTTGTGATGGAAATATAGATTGGAACTGTCCGCGTCGATGCGTATCCGCCTCAGCAGCGTTCCAGGTTCTTAGGAGGGATCATGTTCACCACCGTCGGTGTTTTGGGCGCAGGGCAGATGGGGAGCGGGATCGCCCACGTCATGGCCCAGTTCGGCCACCAGGTGCTCCTGCACGATATCTCCCATGCCCAGCTCCACAAGGCGCTCAAGTCGATCGCCCAGAACCTGGAGCGGCAGGCCAAGAAGGGTATCGAGCTCGGCGCCGGGATCGACGAGATCATCGGGCGGATCGCCATCGCGGAGGACATCGCCCCCTTTTCCGCCTGCGACCTGGTCGTCGAGGCCGCCACCGAGAACGAGGCGCTCAAGTTCGAGCTCTTCCGCCGTCTGGACCAGGCGGCGCGCAAGGACGCCATCCTCGCCTCCAATACCTCCTCCATCTCCATCACCCGCATTGCCGCGGTCACCACCCGCCCGGACCGGGTGATCGGGATGCACTTCATGAACCCGGTTCCGGTCATGCAGTTGGTGGAGGTCATCCGCGGCCTGGCGACCAGCGAGGAGACCTTCTCGGCGGTGAGCGCCCTGGCGGCCAGGCTCGGCAAGGAGGTGGCGGTCGCCAGGGACTACCCGGGCTTCATCGTCAACCGGGTGCTGATCCCCATGATCAACGAGGCGGTCTTCGCCCTCTATGAGGGGATCGCCTCGGCGGAGGACATCGACAAGGGGATGAGGCTCGGGACCAACCAGCCGATGGGGCCTTTGACCCTGGCCGACTTCATCGGGCTCGACACCGTGCTCGCTATCTGCAACGTGCTCTATGACGGATTCAAGGATCCCAAGTACCGCCCGTGTCCCCTGCTGGTGAACATGGTGAATGCCGGCTACCTGGGGAGAAAATGCGGCAAAGGTTTTTACGACCACGACCACCCGTAGGTGGCAACAGGAGGACCCATGGAAAAGAAATACGTGCTGGCCGAGATCGCCGACGGGATCGCCCAGGTCACCATCAACCGCCCGACCAGTCTCAACGCGCTCAACGCCGAGGTGCTCGGGGAACTCGAATGTGCCTTTTACGAGTTGGAGGAGGATCAGTCGGTACGGGTGGTGATCGTGACCGGCGCGGGCGAAAAGGCGTTCGTGGCGGGAGCCGACATCAAGGAGATGGCCGAGATGAATGCCTACCAGGCCCACCAGTTCGGGCTCAAGGGGCAGCGGCTGATGCTTTTCATCGAGCGGATGAGCAAGCCGGTCATCGCCGCCGTCAACGGGTTTGCGCTGGGAGGCGGGCTCGAGCTCGCGCTCGCCTGCGACTTCATCTACGCCTCGGAAAACGCGAAGGTCGGTTTCCCGGAGGTGACGCTGGGGATCATGCCCGGCTTCGGGGGGACGCAGAACCTCGCCAGGCTGATCGGGCCGGCCCGGGCCAAGGAGCTCGTCTACTCGGGGCGGATGATCTCGGCGGAGAAGGCGCTGGCCTGGGGGTTGGTGAACGAGGTCTGCTCCCAGGCGGAGCTGGGGGGGAATGTGCTGGAGGCCGCCCGGGAGATCGCGAAGAGGGGCTCCCTCGGGGTCGGCTACGCCAAGAACGCCATCGTGAACGGGCTCAATATGAGCAAGGACGACGGCTTCCGCTACGAGGCCTCGCTCTTCGGCGTCCTCTTCGCCACCGAGGACCAGAAAGAAGGGATGACCGCCTTCGTCGAGAAGCGCAAGGCGGAGTTTGCCGGGAGGTAGGTCTGCATCGCCGCGTCCATCTAGGGGAGAGGGGGGAAAGTCTGCCCTCACCCGGCCTTCGGCCACCCTCTCCCCTAAAGGGGCGAGGGTGTATGGAGAGCGGCCTTGGGGCCACCCCGAAACGGGGCGAGGGTAGAGGGGGCGGCAGGGGGGACGGCTAGCAAGGAGGGAGGGATGGACTTCGAGTTGGGGCAGGATCACCGGGTGTTGCAGGATTCCGTCCGTGACTTCGTCAATCGGGAAATCAAGCCGATCGCGGTCCGGATCGACGAGGAACACATGATCCCCGACGAACTGGTCGCCAAGATGGGGGACATGGGGCTTCTCGGGAGCTACCTCCCGGAGGAGTACGGCGGGGCGGGGCTCGACATGCTCTCCTACGTCATCGTGGTCGAGGAGGTCTCCAAGGCCTGCGGATCGAGCGGCGTCCTCATCTCGGCCCATACCTCGCTCGCCTGCGGCCCCATCCTCACCTTCGGGAGCGAGGAGCAGAAAAAGAAGTGGCTTCCCGACCTTTGCAGCGGGAAGGTGATCGGCTGCTTCCTGCTGACCGAGCCGGACGCCGGTTCCGACGCCGGCTCCATCTCGACCTCCTACCGGCGCGACGGCGATCATTTCGTCATCAACGGCTCCAAGATCTTCATCACCAACGGCGGCTACCGCGGGACCGGCGTCCTCTTCGCCACCCACGACAAATCGCTCAAGCACAAGGGGGTATCCGCCTTCATCGTCGATCTCGGCTCCCCCGGGGTGGAGATCCTCCGCAACGAGAAGAAGCTCGGCATCCGGGGAAGCTACACGACCGCCTTCGCCTTCGACGAGCTGCGGGTCCCGGCCGGGAACCTGCTGGGCGAGGAGGGGCACGGCTTCAACGTCGCCATGGACACCCTCAACGGCGGCCGGATCGGGATCGCCGCCCAGGCCCTGGGGATCGCCGAAGGGGCCTTCCAGCGGGCGCTTGACTATTCCAAGGTCCGCAAGCAGTTCGGCCACCCCATAGCCGAGCTGCAGGCCATCCAGTTCAAGCTCGCCGACATGTACGCCCGCATCGAGACCGCCAAGCTGATGACCTACAAGGCGGCCTGGCTCAAGGACAACCACCGGAACTACACCATGGAGTCGGCACTCTCCAAGATGCTCGCCTCCGAGGCCGCCACCTACGTGACCAAGGAAGCCATCCAGGTCCACGGCGGCTACGGTTACATCACCGACTACGAGGTGGAGCGGATGTACCGCGACGCCAAGATAACCGAAATTTACGAAGGGACCAACGAAGTGCAGCGGGTAGTCATATCCCGGATGCTTCTTTCCCGATAACCTCCCCGGAGCCCGCTTTATGGAAGCAACCAGAGAGATCTACTGGAACGTGGGGCACCTCGTGGTGCTCCCGATGTACCTCGTCACCATCATCGCCGCGGCCCTTTTTTGCTACGGATTCTGGGCCCGCATCAAGACCTACCGGCAGGGAAGGGCCCTCGACCGCCTCGACCACCTCGCCACCCGCATCGAGCTTGCGGCCGTCAAGCTCTTCGGCCAGGGCAAGGTGCTCGCCCGCAGCGCCCCCGGGACTGCCCACGCCATCTTCTTCTGGGGATTCATCCTTCTCTTCATCGGGACCCTGCTCATCATGCTGCAGGTGGACTTCTCGGTCCCCCTCTTCGGCGTCGTCTTCCTCAAGGGGGGCTTCTACAAGCTCTACTCGCTGACCCTGGACTTAGCCGGCGTGGCGGCCTTCGCCTGCCTGGCGGTCCTCGCCTCCCGCCGCTTCATCGGGCGCCCCCCCGGCCTCGAGACCACCCGCGACGACTACCTCATGCACGGCCTTCTCGCCATCATCATCCTGACCGGGTTCGTCGAGGAGGGGGCGCGGATGGCGGTGACCGAGATAGGTCCCAATCCTGCGCTGGCCCGTTTCTCGCCGGTCGGCCTGGCGGTCGCCCACCTCCTCTCGGGGTTGGACGAGAGCTCGTTACGCGAGCTGCACCGGGTCAACTGGTGGATCCACCTCCTCCTGGTCTCGGGCTTCATCGTCTCCATCCCCTGGACCAAGTTCCGCCACCTCTTCACCACCCCCGCCAACTACCTCTTCACCGACCTCCGGGAGAAGGGGAGCATCGCCACCATCGACCTGGAGGCGGAAGGGGTGGAGCAGTTCGGGGTGGAGAAGGTGGCCGACCTGACCTGGAAGGACATCTTCGACGCCGACGCCTGCACGAGCTGCAAAAGGTGCCAGGACCGCTGTCCCGCCTGGAACACGGAGAAACCGCTCTCTCCCATGAAGCTCATTCACCAGATCGGCGACACCTCCTTCAATTCCCCGGAGGCAAGCCTCATCGACACGGTGAGCCGCGACGTCCTCTGGTCCTGCACGACCTGCCGCGCCTGCCAGGAGATCTGCCCGGCCGAGATCGAGCACGTGAACAAGATCATCGAGATGCGGCGCAACCTGGTCCTCATGCAGGGGGAGTTCCCGGGGGACGAGGTGATGACCGCGGTGAACCACCTGGAGGTGAACGGCAACCCCTTCGGCATGGCCTTCGCCTCCCGCGGCGATTGGGCGGAGGGGCTCGGGGCCACCGTCCTGAGCGAGCTTGCCGAAGGGGAGCCGGTGGATCTCCTCTACTTCGTCGGATGCTACGCCTCCTTCGACCAAAGAAACCGCCAGGTCGCCCGGAGCTTTCTCAAGATCTGCCGGGAGGCGGGGATCCGGGTCGGGATCCTCGGCAAGGAGGAGAAGTGCTGCGGGGAGCCGTTACGAAAGCTCGGCAACGAGTACCTCTACCAGGAGACGGCGCGGGAGAACATCGAGCTCATCAAGGGGTACGGCGTCACCAGGATCGTCACCACCTGCCCCCACTGCCTCAATACCCTCGCCAGGGATTACCGCGACCTGGGTCTTAACGCGGAGGTCGAGCACCACAGCGTCTTCATCGACCGTTTGATCGCGGAGCAAAAGATCCTCCTCAACCCGCAGCAGTTCGACTATACCTACCATGACTCCTGCTACCTCGGGCGCTACCGCGGGATCGTGGACGAGCCGAGGAACGTCCTGCATGCGGTAGGCGGCCGCATCAACGAGATGTCGGCCTGCGGGATGGAGAGTTTCTGCTGCGGCGCGGGGGGAGGGCGCATCCTCGCCGAGGAGAAGCTCGGGAGCCGGATCAACGTGAAGCGCGTGAGGATGGCCGAGGAGACCGGGGCGCCGCTTTTAGTGTCGAGCTGCCCCTTCTGTCTCACCATGTTCGAGGACGGGATCAAGACCGGGGGGTGCGAAGGGAAGCTCGTCGCCCGGGACCTGGCCGAGGTGGTGGCGGAGAGGCTCGATACCCGGCTCCTCTTCGCCCCGGGTGGGCCGGTCGGCTACACCGTACCGGAAGAAACCCCTCCCCGGGAGGGGGAGCGCGCCTCCTCCCCGTCCGATGAGGTCAATCCCGGAGGTTGAGCCATGGATCTGGAACTGACCGAGGAGCAGAAGCTCGTCCGCGAGCTTGCCCGCGACTTCGCCCGTAGCGAGCTGGAGCCTTTGGCCGCCCGGCTGGACCGCGGGGAGGAGCTCCCCGCCTTCGTGGAAAACCTCCGCAAGCTGGCCCGTCTCGGCTTCATGGGGCTGAGCGTGAGCGCCGGGCACGGCGGCGCCGAGGCGGGGGCGGTGGCCTTCAGCCTGGCCATCACCGAGCTCGCCCGCGCCTGCGCGTCGACGGCGGTCACCGTCTCGGTCAACAACATGGTCTGCGAGGTGATCCAGGCGGTCGGTTCCCAGCAACAAAAGGAGAGCTATCTCCCCCGCATCTGTTCAGGGGAGTACGCGGCGGCGAGTTTCGCCCTCACCGAGGCGGGGGCGGGATCGGACCCGGCGGGGATGACCACCTCCGCGGTGAATGAGGGGGACTCGTGGCTTCTCAACGGCTCCAAGCTCTTCATCACCAGCGCTCCCTACGCCGGGCTCTTCCTGGTCTTCGCGGTGACCGACCGCGAGGCACCCAGAGGGAAGGGGATCAGCTGCTTTCTCGTGGAGGCGGGGACTCCCGGCCTGGTGGTCGGGAAGCAGGAGGAGAAGTCCGGACAGCGGGGGTCGGCGACCTGCGAGGTCATCCTGGAGGGGTGCCGGCTTCCCCGGGAGGCCCTGCTCGGCAGGCTCAACGACGGCTACCGGATAGCGGTGGGGGAGCTCGCCGGCGGACGGATCGGGATCGGATCGCTCGCGCTCGGGGTGGGGCTTGCCGCCATGGACTTCGCCACCCGCTACAGTACCCAGCGGGTCCAGTTTGGCCGCCCCATCTCCGACTTCGAGGCGACCCGCTTCAAGATCGCCGACGCCTACACCGGGCTGGAGGCGGCCCGCCTGCTCCTGATGAGCGCCGCCTTCCGCAAGGAGAAGGGGCACACCTTTGCCAAGGAGGCCTCGATGGCCAAGCTCTTCGCCTCCGAAGCGGCCAACCGCGCCTGCTATCAGGCGGTCCAGATCCT
The DNA here is from genome assembly GCF_054784495.1 of Geomonas sp. Red276. Taxonomy (NCBI): domain Bacteria; kingdom Pseudomonadati; phylum Thermodesulfobacteriota; class Desulfuromonadia; order Geobacterales; family Geobacteraceae; genus Geomonas; species Geomonas sp. Red276. Next base: position 559 of record NZ_BLXW01000058.1, on the reverse strand, counting down.
CGGCGGCTACGGTGTCATGGGAGATTTTCCCGTAGAACGCTATGCCAGGGATGTTCGAGTCACCACCATCTATGAAGGAACCAGCGAGATCCAGCGATTGATCATCGCTCGAGAAATATTTAAAAATTTCGCATGAGAACCTCGTCCGCCACCAAACCGCTCAATTTCCTCTCCATCTGAATCCATCCTGCCGTTAATTGTCTACAAAGAATCCCGCGATGTGCCCATTATTGTAATTGACACGGGAACTGCCTTTATTTAATTTATCGCCACTTTATTGGGTCGAACTTTATGCTTTGTCCGTCTACCTGGTAGTGCGGTACAAATTATATTCACATGGAGGGATGCTATGAAGGTGAGGAGGTTAGCGGCAGTTGTACTGGGCGCCGCCCTGACAGTGACGTCGCTGTGGGGCTGCAGCGGGGGATCCTCTGTCAATTCAAGTTGCAAATGCACCAGCGAGGGCAGTAGCAAAGACCTCAGCGGGCGTCCGGTAGTCTAAACACTTGCGGGGGCGGTTATTTAGCCGATCGACTGCCTTCTGTACCGCCTCTTCTTT
>NZ_BLXW01000057.1:0-22520 GCF_054784495.1 Geomonas sp. Red276 | reverse complement strand
TTCGTTCTGAGCCAGGATCAAACTCTCCAGTTTAAAGTTAAACCGAAAGCTCGATTCTAGTTGAAAAACAACTGACTTAAAAAAAGACCCACATTGTGATTCGTCTACTATTTAGTTTTCAAAGACCAAGACTGCCGCTCGTTGCGACAGACTCAGCAATCTACATAAACAGCCCTTGCGAGTCAACAAAAAATTGTCGCGAGAGTAATTTTTTCGTTCACCCTACATAGAAGCGATGGAACATCGACAGGTTACCATCGACCTCCCCGCCGAGGGTCCGGCTCCCCTCTTACTAGGTCCCAGGGCAACATTGAACTGACATCGGCCATGGACTTGGGTATACTGCGGCGATGTCCAATCTCGCTTTCATCCTGATCATCATCTCCGCCGTCATGCACGCCCTGTGGAATCTCCTGGTTAAGCGGAGCCGCCAAAAAACCGTATTCATATGGTGGATGTTCCTGACGTCATCTACCCTGTTCACCCTGTTGCTGCCGTGGGCGCCCGAGCAGTTTCGCTGGCCGGAGTCTGGCACGCTTCTCATGATCGCCGTCGGTGCTGTCGCTTATGTCTTGTACCATCTGCTCAACGGGCGCGCCTACCGCGATGGTGACCTCTCACTGATCTACCCCCTTTCGCAGACTTCCATGATCTATGTCCCGATCTGGGGAATGCTGCTCTTAGGCGAAAAGGTTTCCCTCCTGGGGGCTGCGGGGATAGTGCTGGTCATCTTGGGGACCTTCTCCCTCCAGATGCGCCATCCTTCCTTTTCAGAGCTGGCCAGGCCATTCAGCGACCTGACAAGCCCTGCCACCCGGGCAGCGCTCTCCGCCGGGTTAATTTACTCCGTCGGCTCCATCGCCGAGAAGACCGGGGTCACCCACTACCCTCCCATCCATTTCACCTATTTCCTCATCCTCTCAATGCTGCTTTTGATGACGGCCAATCTTGCTCGCCCCAAATACCGGAGCCTCGTCGCCGCCGAGTTACGCGAGAACTGGAAACACATCCTCTGGAGCGGACCGGTGGTCCTGGCGTCCTTTCTCACCTTCCGCTATGGCCTGAACCTCTCGCCGGTTGGATATGCGGTACCGGTACGGCAGGTGAGCATCATGGTGGGCGTGCTGGTAGGGATCGTCTGGCTGAGGGAAAGCTGCGGGGTGATGAGACTAGCCTCCGCCTCGGTCATCGTGGCCGGCGCAGTACTGATCCGTTTGGGGTAGATCGCGTCTTGAAAACGCAAGGCCCGGCGCGAACGGGTCGCGGCGGGCCTTGCGGCATTTTACGGGGTGCCGGTAACCTCAGCGATGCATCATGCTGGTCACCTTTTTACCCATGCTGGTCATACTTCCGGTGAAATCGGACACGCTGTCATTGAACCCCTGCACCATCTTCTCGCCCTTGTCTGTCATGGACTTGCTGAACCGGACGATACGCTTGCGGCTTTTAGCCCCTGAGCAGGGAGCAAACAGCAGAGCCAGGCCGGCACCAACGACGCTACCGCCGAACAGCATCAAAGCATTATTGACTTTGTGTGCCATGTGACGCCTCCTTTCAGACTTTCTTACTGTCAATTGTACTCCCTCACTGCCAGCACGGCCAATATGAAAATGAATATCAGCCAGTAAACGCTCCACAAAAAATGCCGACACCGCTTTGAAGACGGTGTCGGCATTGGGGGGCGAAGGGCTTCTGTAGCTCAGCAGTTGAGATTGAGGCAGGCGACCATGCTGCTCTGCATCTTGCGGACATGGTCAACAAGGCCTTTGGTGCCTTCCGAGCAGTTACCGGTGCAGACTTCCTTGACGTGGCAGAAAAGCTCCTCGAGATCCCCGGTAGCCGCCTGCCCATCCGCATCCACCAACAAGAGGACCTTGATACCGATCAGCAGGTTTTCCATCCTGAGCTTGGTCATGATGTCAATCTTCGAAGATTTGAGCAGGCCGAGACACCTGTTGATGATCGTGAATTCTTTCATGATGGCACCTCCTGAGGGAGATCCTGGGCACGCCCTCCTACATCCAAACTTCGTGCCAAATTTAAGTTCGTTTTATTTTAAATAAATCCAGGGGGTTGGCACCGCCCGCCCCACCTGAGACTTTCAGGGGCCACTGTTCCCTTTTTTCCACCCTACTCCTCGCTGCCCCTTCAGCCGCTGTGATTCCGAGCCGTTAGCCCTTGGAAGTAAAAAAAGGAACTGTGAATTTTTTTACAGTGATCTAAGGGGAGCGGACGGACGGGTTAGCCGACGACAACAAAAAACCGGCGCCGCAGGAAGCGACGCCGGCTAGGGGGAGAAAAGGAGAGGTTCCGGATCAGCAGCCGAGGTCGAGGCACTCGACCATGGAGCTGCGGAGCTTGCGGACGTAGTCAAGGAGACCGGAGACACCTTCCGAGGTGCTGCCGTTGCAGACGGCAGTGACCTTCTCGGAAAGTTCCTCGAAGTCCGGCGCGATGCCCTCTTGGAGGACGTCGGCGAGGAGAAGCATCTTGATTCCGATCAGCAGGTTCTCGATCCTGAGCTTGGTCATGACATCAATCCTGGAACCCTTGAGGATGACGAGGCATCTGTTGATCAGGTTGTATTCTCTCATCGCCGTTTCCTCCTGCACGTGGTGATCGCGGTGCACGATCATCTCACATCCAAAGTCCGTGCCAAAAATAAGAGAAATTTAACCAAACAATTTCACCTACTTCCGGGGGCCGAAATAAAGACTCGTCCAAGACAGGAAAGGCAATAATTTCACACCGCCAGCACTCCTTCGGGGATTTTGTACTACTTTCGGGGGGTTACACCGGTCCGACAAAAAACGAACTGTGAATTTTTTTACTCCCGCCCGGCTACTCGAATTTCCGGTCGTCGAATATCCTCTTGGTCTTCCGTTCGGAGCGGGGCATGGTACCGTGGCCGACCATCTCGACGTCACAGGATACCAGCAGGGTGTGCTTGATACCGGATCGGATCCGTTTCTGGATCTGCTCATCGCCGATGCCACAGGGAGCGTTCGCGCGCTCTACCTTTACCACCATAAAGTCCCGCCCCTCCGCATTATGGCCGAGGTGAACCTGATACTCACTGCCAATCCCCTCGATACCGTTCAACACTTCGTCGACTTGGCCGGGATAGATGTTGACTCCACGGAAGATGACGACGTCATCTGAGCGTCCGAGGATTCGGTCATGGCGGGGAAGCGTGCAGCCACAGGAACACTCCCCTTCGATGAGGCGGGTAAGGTCACGGGATCGGTAGCGGATGAGCGGCGCCCCTTCCTTGCCGAGAGTGGTATAGACCATCTCGCCGACCTCGCCGGGAGCGACCGGCTGAAGGGTATTGGGATCGAGGATCTCGAGGATGTAGTGGTCGGCCCAGTAATGAATGGCGCTTCCGTGGCCGCAGGAGAGACCCGTACCGGGGCCGTAGAGCTCGGTGAGGCCGGTGATGTCGTAGATATCCGTTACCCCGAGACACTCCCTCATGGTGGCCAGCATTGCGCTCGAACTACGCTCTGCCCCGAGGATGATTTTTTTGAGGTTGAGCCTGTCCTTGAGCCCCCGGTGGTGGACGGACTCGGCTAGGAGGAGGCCCATAGAGGCAGTGCAGCAGAACACGGTGGTCTGGAGGTCGATCATGAGGTCGGTCTGGATGTCGAGATTTCCGGGGCCAACCGGTATAGCCAGCGCACCAAACCGCTCGCAGGCCTGCTGGAATCCGACCCCCGCGGTCCAGAGTCCGTAGCCCACCGCGATCTGCACCCGGTCCTCCCGGGTTAGCCCGGCGAGTTCATAGCAGCGGGCAAACATCGTCTGCCAGTCATCGATGTCCTTCTGGGTATAGCAGAGGACCTTCCTTTTGCCGGTGGTTCCGGAGGAGGCATGGATGCGGACCAAGTCGGCGAAAGGAACCGAGCGCAGCGCGAAGGGGTAACCGTCAGCGAGATCCTGGGCGGTCAGAAAGGGAAGACGCCGCAGGTCGTCGAGGGAGTCGATGCAGTCAGGGGTAACGCCGGCGTCCTCCAGGCGTTGCCGGTAGAAAGAAGAGTTGTCCCAGGCGTGACGCACGGTCCATCGAAGGCCGGCCAGCTGAAACGCCTCGAGATCGGCGGGAGACGCCTTGGAGGGAAACCGCGTCAGCATGCTCCATCCTCCTTGCCGCCCGCCTCCAAGCCGGCCCGGAAGGCCGCCAACGCGCGCGCGAGCTGTTTGTCTTTGCCGGCCATCTTGCGCCGGATTACCGCCTCCACCTCGTCGGCAGTGCAGAAAAGGGTTCCCGAGCGCGCCAGGGCGCACCCCAGCACGATGAGGTTGACAGCCTGCGGATCCCCAAGAGACAGTGCCAGCGCATCGGCATCGATGAGGGAAGCAGGATGCCCGGCCACTTCCGCCAGCGGCTGCTGCGCATTGGCCGCGACGGTCCCTCCCTCTTTCAGGAAATGGAGGTGGAGTGCCACGGTCTCCGGTTTGAGGGAGAGGAGGGCGTCCGCCCGCCCCGGCCGGACCAGCGGACTGGGGAAGGCGCCTACCTTCAGATGAGAAACGACGATGCCTCCCCGCTGTGCCATGCCATGGGTCTCGCTCGTGAGGACGGGTAGTCCCTTGGCGATGGCGGACTCGGCCAACAGTCGGGTAACGAAGAGGATTCCCTGTCCCCCCACCCCGCAGATGATCAATTGCTGGTTCATGGCCTCTCCTCCCGCTCAATGGCCTTGAAGGCGCAGACGTCCAGGCAGACCCCGCACCCGCTGCAGATCATGGGATCGACCGCTACCCGGTTGCCATCCTGGTCAAACCGCAGCGCAGGGCATTCGAAGTGGTCGATACAGACCCGGCATCCCGTACAGGCCTTGGAGACGGTAGGCTGGCGCCGGTTCTGCTTGGGAGCCGCCCGATCAACCAGGCAGGGGCTTTTAGCGATCACCACCGCTACCCCCTGCTCCCGGGAATAGGCGACCGCCTTCTTGAGCAAAGCGGTGAATGCCGGCAGTTGCAGAGGGTCGGCAGTTTCCACGAATCCGACGCCGCATCCTTTGACGATGGATTCGATCTGGACCGCCTGTCCCGCCTCGCTCCCGTGGGCGGGGGTGGGCTGATTGCCGGTCATCGCAGTGGTAACGTTGTCCAGGATGACCAACACGAAGCGAGCGCCTTGCGCCACCGCGTCGATCAGCGGGGGAATTCCGGCATGGAAAAAGGTGGAATCGCCGACGGTCGCCACGATATCCTTCTGCTGCCCGGTGACCCGGTAGGATTGATAGAAGCCGGCGGCCTGGCTGATGGAAGCGCCCATACAGAGGACGGTATCCACGCCACCAAGATTGATTCCCAGGGTGTAGCAGCCGATGTCGCTGGGATAGATCCCGGCAGGAGCGGCACGTTTGATGGCATAGAAGCTCGCCCGATGAGGACATCCAGGGCAGAGAGTGGGACGTCTTCCCCCCTGGGCCTGGACCGCAACCTGGACCGGCAGGGTCAGCCCGGCAAAATCGGCCAGTAACCGCTCGACCACCTCGGGGAGGAGCTCCCCCGCCTCGGGGACCATCCCCGACAGCTTTCCCCGCACCTTGTGGCGGTCACGGATCTGCATCTCGATAACGCCGACCGTCTCTTCCAGCACCAGTATCTCGTCGTATCCATCCAGGAGAGCATCGACAAAGGAGGAGTGCAAGGGATACGGCTGGATGACCTGGTGCAAGTTCACCTTTTCCCAGAGATCGAGATCGCCAAAAAGTTCCTTCGCATAGCTTGCGGCCGGTCCGGAAGCGACCACTGCCCGACGGGATTTGACCTCCGGATTGAGACAGCGGGGAGCCGTCGGCCCGTAGGCGGCTATCTCGGCCAGCTTGTCGTTGAGTTCGAGGTGGAGCTGATAGCGGAATTTCGGGGTCGCCGCCCAACGAGAGGGGTCCTTTTTAAAAGCGGCGGTTCGCTCAAGCCGGGTGACGGGATGAAGCTCGATATCCTGGCAGGCGTGACAGACCCTGGTGGTCGGTCGGATCATCACCGGGATCCGGAAGCGCTCGGACAACTCGAAAGCGACACCTGCCAGTGCGCGAGCCTCTTCAGGGGAGCCGGGATCGAGGACCGGGATCTTGGCCAGCATGGCCATGAGCCGGCTGTCCTGTTCCGTCTGGGAGGAATGGGGGCCGGGATCGTCGGCGCTCACCACGACGAAACCGCCGACGACGCCGAGATAGGCGGCACTCATGAGGGGATCGCTGGCAACGTTGAGTCCCACCTGCTTCATGGCGGTCGCCGCCCTCAGCCCCGTCTGGCTCGCGGTATAGGCGATCTCCAGCGCAACTTTCTCGTTCACCGCCCACTCGACGTGCATCTCCACGGCTTCCGCTTGCTGCCAACTCTTCACCGAGCCGAGAATTTCGGAAGCGGGAGTCCCCGGGTAGGAGGCGGCGACCACGCAGCCGCTCTCGACGAGTCCCCGAGCCAGGGCCTCGTTTCCTTGCAGAAGTCTCTTCTGCAGCTTTTTCGTTGCCATCTTAGTACCTCGTCGTTCTTCACAGTAGAAGTGCGGCATTTTCCCGCCGCAAGATCGTAATGTCAACCGTAAATCACGGGAATGACCGCCGCAGGAAACCGCTGGCGCCGCGGCGAAGAGGGCCCACGAGCGCCGACCAGAGACCGAGACACATCGGGCTAACAGGAGGGAAGAGCGGCGGGAGTGATGTTCAGCAGGTAGTGACAACGGTGAAAGCGGTGACCACAGAGGTCACCCTGGCCATGAGGGATGATGGGGGGCTCCGGAAGGTCTCCCGGCTGGTGATCATGGCAACAAAGGAGAATAGCGGATCGCCCGGCTCCTGTTAAAACTCCTCTAATCTCGTCGAGACAGGAGGTACAACATGCCTCAGATAAAGTACGGCAGCACCGCCCTCGTGCACTTCACGGTGATGTTAAAGAACGGCAAGGTGGTAGAATCGACCGCCGGTGGCGACCCGATGCGTATAACGGTGGGTGCCGGCAAGGTAATGAGGGGACTCGAGGAAGCTCTAGAGGGGATGTCTCCGGGAGAAACGAGGCGGGTAACGATCCCTCCGGAGAAGGGATACGGCCGCAGGAAGGGAGCAGTCGCCCACCACTCCCTCGACACCACTGCACCGATGGGAAAAACCCCGGGCGAATTGCAACGCCAGGTGGTGAACGCCGGCTCGCCGGACGAGTTCTCGATAATGGCGACCGACAAGGGGGTGAAGGTCGACAGCAACCCCCAACAGGAACTGGTCCTCGATATCGAGGTCGTCGAGATCGAGAACAGCTGAGGGAATCCGGACTCAACAGAAAAAAGGGGGAAGCCGCCGCGGCTTCCCCCTTTTCAATTGAACCCAATCTTCTGCTTCACCTGCGGCGCTCGTCCCGGAACTCCGGCCGTACCTTCGCACGGCGATACTCGGGACGATGCCACCTTCCCCGGTACTCACCCCGATTGCGCATGTAGCGACGGTATTCGGCCTCGCGATAGTGCCGTATGTTGTCGATCCGGTAGCGGTAGAAGGCAGGATAGCTTCTGCGGGGGGCGTAGACCCAGGGGCCGTTGTAGTAGGGGCTCCGGTACCAGCGCCCGCCGTAGAAATAGTAATACTCGTTACCGGTGTAGACCAGGTCGTAAGGGGTCCCGACCGCCACGTACATGTTCATGGACGGGTAGTACACGAACTGGGGAGCATCGTTGAAATAGACCTCCGGCGGAGGCTGATAGTACGCCACGTCGTCATCGATCACGACGGGGGGCGGTGGAGCCGATACCACCTGCGGGGGCGGAACCGGAGCAGGCGCTACCGCTGGGGGCGGATCAGGGATATCAACGGCAGGTGGGGCGGAGAGCACTGGCGGCGGGGCGGGGGCGGCCACCGGCGGAGGGGGGGCTACCGGGGCCTGGGCGACCTTCCTCGGTTTTGTCCGGCGCACGCCGGGAACCTGGTTCCCGTAGGAGTACATGCACTGTACATAGGCGTTATCGTACCTGCGCTGAACCTGGCGGGCACTCGCCGTCCCCTGATCGGAACCGATGGCGGAGCCGAACAGCAGACCGGTGGCGGCGCCGATCACGGCACCGGTCCCGGCATGATGGGAGGCCGAGCCGAGTGCGGCGCCGACTCCCGCACCGACGGCGGTACCGGCGACCGCTCCGGTGGCGGTGTTCTTCTCGTAGGTATCCTGGGCCGGCTGCCCGACTTGGCGATCGGCCCACTGGCGGCAGGTGTTGTCCTCGACCTGGAACTGCTCGAAGGACTTTCCGGGGGCCGGAAGCACGTTAACACTCGGCCCGGTCGGCATGTTCGCGCACCCCGCGGCGACGGCCAATAACATGAAGGGGAACATCCTTCGCATGCATCTCATGGTGTCAGGGAACCTCCTTGCTTTCGGTGCCACAATTCATGAGAGCGTAAACCAGGAGGTATCGGCTTTTCAAGAGGTATTGCATTAGTAACGTTTTCACGACATGGCGTTAATTACCGAAACACCATAGGGCGAGGTTCCCGGCACAGAAGGGACGGGACCAGGGGGGGAAGAGGAGCGGCCGACCAGCCGCGATGGCGACCAGCGACGTTTGCCGGCTAGGAGTCGAGGACGGTCCTGATCTCCTTCAGCAGATCGACGGGAGAGAAAGGTTTCTGGATGATCCTAGGGTGGGAACAAGCGCCCCTGGTATCGGCATAGTAGCCGCTGACCAGCAGGACCGGGGCGTCAGGGCTTATGAGCTTGATCTGGTGGTAAGCCTCCATCCCATTGAGGGCCGGCATCAGCATGTCCAGGATGGTGACGTGGATCCTTTCGCGGTGTTCCTTGTAAAGTTCTACCGCCTCCTGGCCATTGCTGGCCATGAGGACGTTATAACCACAGCCGACCAGAAACTGGGCCAGCAACTCTCTCAGCGCTTCCTCGTCATCGGCAAAGAGAATGGTTTCCGTCCCGCGGTATGTTTCCTGGATATCTGCCAAGTAGGTCGCCATATCGTTGAACACCCTCAGAATTTCAGCTTTGGCCGGGCACGGTGATTGTGGATGGTTGATCTCGAGTATGACCTCCACCTCGAGCAGGATATTGGATACAGAGACACAGAGTGCATTGGCAAGGGCGAAGATCGAGATAAGGCTTGGCTGTTGTTTCCCCCCCTCAATGTTCGAGATGAAGGTTCTGTCCAGGTTGCTGGTCGCGGAAAGTTTTTCCTGAGACAGCCCTCGTTCTCTCCGTAGCCTGCGAATGACTACACCGAATGCCTCTTCTATAGTCAAGAACAACTCCTTCTAACAGTACCTCGACCGGATAAATAAAAACCGTCCCAGGTTAAATTTATGCTTATATAGCAAATCCGCATTCAAAATGCTGTTGACTACTAGCGACATAAAGAGCCAGAGGTCCTTTACAATCCACCTGGAAGGGCATTATCTTCGAACGAGGCTTCGTATTCTGATACCACTTATCGGCGCGACATGCCTTGTCTTTACCAGAGTTAGGCGTGAAGCGGGGCTCAAGGTACACGCATTCGCAGGAGGGTCCGGACCAGCACGAAGAGCAACCAAGAATGGAGCCCCACAGACGTGGCCGACCTGACGAGAACATGAAGGTTGTCAGACCAGTTGCACCCTCAGGCTACGCTGCCAATTCGAGCCGGCCGGGAGGGGGGAGAGAACGAAAAAATTGGGGAGGAGGTACATGAGGGGCAAAAGCGGAACAAATTTAGCAACAGGTGCGCGGACAAAAAAAAAGCACCCAGGCTTGCCGCCTAAGTGCTTGATTTATTTTCATGGTGCGAGAGAGGGGACTTGAACCCCTATACCCTAGGGTGCCAGATCCTAAGTCTGGTGCGTCTGCCAATTTCGCCACTCTCGCGTGGTGTACAAACGGAAAACCCCGTTTGCACGGGGTCTCATTTTTTAGTTGGGGTGGGTAGTGGGATTCGAACCCACGTATGAACGAGTCACAGTCGTTTGTGTTAACCGCTTCACCATACCCACCATAAATTGTATTGGCACGCCTGAGAGGGTTCGAACCTCTGACCTACGGCTTAGAAGGCCGTTGCTCTATCCAACTGAGCTACAGGCGCAGAAGCTTCACTTGAGTGGTCGGGGTGAGAGGATTCGAACCTCCGGCCCCCTGCTCCCAAGGCAGGTGCGCTAGCCAGGCTGCGCTACACCCCGTATTCAAGAAGCACGTTTATAGCACAGTGTTCCGCGGGGTGCAAGCATTTTTAGCCGGAGCGGCTCGAAAACGATCCCATGGTCGCCGCCCCACCACCACCGGCTTCGCCGACCTCACCCCTTCGAGTCGGCGGCTAGCGCCTCTTTCAGCATCTGCATGGCGCGGCCGCGGTGGCTGATGGCGTTCTTGATCTCCATCGGGAGCTCCGAGAAGGTCTGGCCGTACTCCGGCACCAGAAACAGCGGGTCGTAGCCGAAGCCCCCCTCCCCGCGAGCCTCTTCCAGGATGAAACCGGAGACGGCCCCGTCGAAGGTCCGGCAGCTTCCGTCGGGGAGGCAGAGGGCGATCACGCAGTGAAAGGCCGCCTGCCGCTTTTCGGCCGGCACCCCGGCCAGTTCCGACAGGAGACGGGCGTTGTTGGCGGCGTCCCCCGCCCCCTCCCCGGCGAAGCGGGCCGAGTAGACTCCCGGCCGCCCTCCGAGGTAATCGACGCAAAGACCGGAGTCATCGGCCAGGACCGGCTTCCCGGTCAGGAGGGCCGCCGAGCGCGCCTTCTTCACGGCATTCTCCTCGAAGGTCTTGCCGTCTTCCTCCACCTCGGGGAGGCCGCCTAAATCGGCCGGGGAGAGGATGGTGTCTACCACCCCCTTCAAAAGCTCTGCGAACTCCCGTAGCTTCCCCTTGTTGCCGGTGGCGACTATCACCTCTTTCATTGGCCGAGCGCCTCCCGCTGGATCTCGAAGAGCCTGGTCAGGCCGGAGATGGCGTGGTTGCGCATGGCGTCCATCTGCTCCAGGGTGAACGGCTCGGCCTCCGCGGTCCCCTGCACCTCGACGAAACGAAGCGACGAGGTCATGACGAAGTTCATGTCCACCTCGGCGCTGGAGTCCTCGGGATAGTCGAGATCGAGAAAGGGAACGCCCTCGACGATCCCGACGCTGACGGCGGCGACCGCTTCGCGCAAGGGCGATGCGGGAAGGTCGCCGTTATCGACCAGCGACTGGAGCGCGTCGGCCAGTGCCACGTACCCCCCGGTGATCGAGGCGGTGCGGGTGCCGCCGTCGGCCTGGATGACGTCGCAGTCGATGAGGATGGAGCGCTCGCCGAGCGCGTCCAGGTCTACCACCGCGCGCAGGGAACGGCCGATCAGGCGCTGGATCTCGTGGGTCCGGCCGGTGAGCTTCCCCTTGGCCGATTCGCGCTGGTTCCTGGTGTGGGTGGCGCGGGGGAGCATGCAGTACTCGGCGGTGACCCAACCGGTCCCCTTCCCCTTCAGAAAGGGGGGCACCTTCGGCTCCACGGTGGCGTTGCAGATCACCTTGGTGTCGCCAAACTCGATCAGGACCGACCCCTCGGCGTGCTTCAGGTAGTTCCTGGTTATCTTGATTTCTCTCAGGGCATCGGCCGCCCGGCCGTCTCTACGTGTCATCAACTTCTCCATTGCGTTTTTATTGGTAAAGGTTTCGCTCGAGGTCGCGGTCGCCCGTCTTTCCGTACAGCTAATGGTAACGATGACGGCAGCACGATAGCGGGGGAGCAGGGAAGGGTTTACTGCCCGAGGGTCCACTCGGGCCTGGCCGGCAGAAGCGGCGTGTTCATTACCTTTCCCCTGCCGTTGTTGTCGAAGATCTTGGGGGTGCCGGCGCCCCACCAGTTGCCGGGGGCCCGGAATTCCTCGGTGCCGGCGTTGTAGACGTCGTAGCCGGCGTTCTCGAAGAAGGCGTTGTCCCAGGCAAGGGGGGAGCTGTCGAAGACCATGATGCCGTTTTGCCCGTTGCCGGTAACGAGGTTCCCGTTTATCCGCATGCGCGAGGTGGTCAGGGAGAGGCCGAAGTCGCGGTTGCGGACCAGCCTGGCCCCGGTAATGGCGCCCTCGCAGCCGAGCAGGGTAGCACCGCATCCGTTCCCGGTCAGCGCGCCTCCCAGAAACCTCAGCCGGCAGCCATCGGCAGAGAGCCCCGCCTCCTTGTTGCCGGAGACCACGACTTCACTGAGGTAAAGGGAGCTTCGTTTGCCGCTCACCCCGACGCGGTTTCCGGAGACCTTGGCTCCGCGCACGGTGGATTCGCTTTCGGAGAAGAGGAGCCCGGTATCGCAGCCGCTCGCGCCCCCCCCCTCCATCAGCACCACCGCCTCCTGAAACCTCATCCCGGTAGAGGAGTGCCCGGCAGCGACGTTACGCAGGGTGACGTTGGAGAAATCGACCTCGAGCCCGGTCTGGGCCCCCTCGATCAGGCAGTTCTCCAGCTGGTTCTTCTTCTCGGTCCCCAGCAGCAGCACCCCCTGCCAGTCTCCCGCGGCCGGCGTTTCAAACCCGGAGGTGAGCCGCACCGGCTCCTCGCGGCTCCCCAGGATCACGAGCCTCCCCTGGATCATGAGGGCCGGAGGCTGCCCGGAACCACGGCGGAAGCGGACCACGGTTCCCGGCTCCACGGTAAGGGTCGCCTGGGGGCCTACCGTCACCACCCCCTCAACCAGCACCTGGCCGCGCCAGACGGTGTCCTCGGTGATGAGGCGGTCACGGTAGAAGAGGGTGGCGTCGAAGGAGGCCAGCGGCCGGGGAGCCGGAGCGGGGGCGGCAACAGAGGCCGGGGTTGGCAACGAATGATCGGTCGCGCCCCACGCCGGTTGGGCGGGAGTGACCTGCAGGACGGCCAGCAGCGACAGGGACGACAGTATGGCATTACGGGAAATAGATTTCATGGGGTCGGATTGAGCAGGCTTTCCTGATGATAGACCTTGTTCTTACCGCAGCACTTGGCACGGTAGACCAGGCAGTCGGCGATATTGAAGAGTTCGTCCATGCTGTCGCCGTTGTCGGGATAACTCGCGACCCCGACGCTCACGGTGACGCCCCGGGTGGCGGTTCCCACCAGGTTCTTGGCGGTCTCCCGCTCGATCCCCTCCCGCAGGCGCTCGGCGGCCAGGATGGCGTTGGAGAGCCTGGTCTCGGGGAGCAGGACGATGAACTCCTCGCCGCCGAAGCGGAAGGCGACGTCCACCCCCCGCACCGTCTGGAGGATCACCCCCCCGAGGTGGCTCAGGAGCTCGTCACCGGTGGCGTGCCCGAAGCTGTCGTTGTAGGCCTTGAAGTCGTCGACGTCGAGGATGATGATCGAGAACGGCTTGTGGTAGCGCCGGGCCCGCGCCATCTCCTGCCGGAAGAAATGCTTGAAGTAGCGGTCGTTGTGAAGCCCGGTCAGCGGGTCGGTGATGGCCAAAAGCTTGGTCCGCTTGTGCAGCGAGGCGTTGTTGATCGCCATGGCGGCAAAGGAGGCGAGGATGGAGAGAAGGTTCAACTTCTCCCGCTCGAAGCGGCGGGGGACGAAGTCGTCCAGGTAGAGGACCCCCAGGCCGCCCCCCTGGAAGATCAGGGGGAAGCAGAGCAGCGACCGGATCCCCTCGCCGAGCAGCACCGGGTCGGCAAAGGAGGGAGTTCCCTCGGTATCCTCCACCACCACCGCCTCGCCGGTCGCCAGCGCCCGCTCGGTGACCCCTCCCGGGACCACCTCCCACGACTCGTTCTTCACGAAATCGGCGCTCAGGCCGGCATGGGCACGCAGGGTCAGCTTCCTGGCCGGGCTGTGATAGAGGGCGATGCTCCCGGCCGGGGTCTCGGCCAGGGTCATGGCGGAGGTCAGGATCGCCTGCAGCACGGTGTCAAGATCCAGGGTGGAAACCACCGCCTTGGAGACCTCGACAAGGTCCTGCAATCCCTTCACCTGGCTCTCAAGATTGTCCGCCATAGCCCCCCCGCACGCGTTCGTGCACGTGGTCCCCACAAGATTAGCCCGCCATTAATAGCACACCGGGAGAGCCCTTGTAAAGCTAACCCGAGACGCTATCGGACCTTTTTCGACGGCCACAAATTTTAATTTAAATGGTCTTGACTTCGCCATAGATCTTGTGGTTTATATCACCGCGCCCACTAAATGTGGTGGGTGGTGCCAGCAAGATATCACCCTGGAATCTTTTTCCACAAGGAGAACGGAGCGTTATGAAAAAAGCGGTCGAAAAAGGAGTCATTCCCGGACTTTCCAAAAACGCGCAGACGGTGCTTGAGAAGCGCTATCTCAAGAGGGATACCGCAGGCAAGCCCTTAGAGACCCCGGCAGACATGTTCCGCAGGGTGGCGAGCACCATTGCCCAGGCCGACGCCAGGTTCGAGCCCAAGGCGGACGTCGCCGCGCTTTCGGAAAAGTTCTACGACTTCATGACCCGCTTCGAGTTCCTCCCCAACTCCCCGACCCTCATGAACGCCGGCCGCGAACTCGGCCAGCTTTCCGCCTGCTTCGTCCTTCCGGTGGGCGACTCCATGGAAGAGATCTTCGAATCGGTGAAGCACACCGCCCTGATCCACAAGTCGGGCGGCGGCACCGGCTTCTCGTTCTCCAGGCTGCGGCCGGCCAACGACGTGGTCATGTCCACCACCGGCATCTCCAGCGGCCCGCTCTCCTTCATGAAGGTCTTCGATGTCGCCACCGAGACCATCAAGCAGGGGGGGACCCGTCGCGGGGCCAACATGGCCATCCTGCGCGTCGACCATCCGGACATCATGGACTTCATCATGTGCAAGGCCGACCAGCGCCACCTGAACAACTTCAACATCTCGGTCGGCATCACCGAGGCCTTCATGAAGGCGGTGGACGCCGACACCGACTACGACATCATCAATCCCCGCGACAAGAAGCCGGTTGGCAAGCTCAACGCCCGCAAGGTGTTCAACCGCATCGTCAAGCAGGCCTGGGAGAACGGGGAGCCGGGGATCATCTTCCTCGACCGCCTCAACAAGGACAACCCGACCCCGCACATCGGCGAGATCGAGTCGACCAACCCGTGCGGCGAGCAGCCGCTGCTTCCCTACGAGTCCTGCAACCTGGGCTCCATCAACCTCGGCAAGATGGTGAGCCACGGCCGGGTCAACTGGGAACGCCTGAAAGAGGTGGTCCACCTGGCGGTCCACTTCCTCGACAACGTCATCGAGGTGAACAACTATCCGCTCCCCCAGATCGACGAGATGACCCGCTCCAACCGCAAGATCGGCCTGGGCGTCATGGGATGGGCGGACATGCTGATCATGCTCGGCGTCTCCTATGCCTCGGACGAGGCGGTGAAGCTGGGCGAGGAGGTCATGAAGTTCATCGACGACGAGGCGAAGGCCGCCTCCCGCGGCCTGGCCAAGGTCAGGGGCCCCTTCCCCAACTTCAAGGGGTCCATCTACGACCGTCCGGGCGCGGAGGCGATCCGCAACGCCACCGTGACCACCATCGCCCCGACCGGGACCATCTCCATCATCGCCAACGCCTCCTCCGGCGTCGAGCCGCTCTTCGCGGTCTCCTTCGTGCGCCAGGTGATGGACAAGAACATCCTCGTCGAGGTCAACCCGCTTTTCGAGAGGATGGCCAAGGCCGAAGGGTTCTACTCTGAAGAGCTGATGCAGCGGATCGCCGAGCACGGCACCGTGCAGGACATCGCCGAGATCCCGGAGGGGATCAGGGAGATATTCGTCACCGCCCACGATATCACTCCGGAAGAGCACATCGCCATGCAGGCCGCCTTCCAGCGCTACACCGACAACGCGGTCAGCAAGACGGTGAACTTCCCCAATACCGCTACCATGGAGGACGTCGAGCAGGTGTACCGCCTGGCCTACGAGACCAACTGCAAAGGGGTCACCATCTACCGCGACGGCTCCCGCGACGAGCAGGTCCTTTCGACCGGCAAGAAGGAAGAGCCAAAGGCAGCCGCGCCGACCGTCGAGGAGAAGCGCGCGGTCAAGCGGGAGCGCCCCAAGGCCCTCAAAGGTTGGACCTACCAGATGCAGACCGGCTGCGGCCCGCTGTACATCACCATCAACGAGGACGCCAGCGGGCTCTTCGAAGTCTTCACCACCATGGGCAAGGCCGGCGGTTGCGCCGCTTCCCAGTGCGAGGCGATCGGGCGCATGGTCTCCTTGGCGTGGAGAAGCGGGGTGCAGGCACGCTCGGTGGTCAAGCAGCTCCTCGGCATCTCCTGCCACTCGCCTTCGGGCTTCGGCGACAACAAGGTGCTCTCCTGCTCGGACGCGGTGGCCAAGGCCATCCAGGCCCACCTCGCCATCACCGGCCACGCCGAAGTGGTCGAGGCCCCGACCTTCGAGAAGGGCGCCTGCCCCGAGTGCGGCGGCGTCGTCGAGCACGAAGGTGGCTGCGCAGTCTGCCGCGTCTGCGGCTACTCCGAGTGCGCATAGGCCAATAAAACAGCACCATAACAACTGGAACAAAAAGCCCCCGGCACGCAGATGCCGGGGGCTTTTTGTTGGGAGCAACCTTCTCGGACGGCGGTAAATTTCCTTCACCATTGACAATGATTATAGAATACTGTTATGTTTCTGGACATAACCATCTCCGGATGTAAAAGGAATGCGCTCATGGCTCTGGCATTACAGTGTAAGTTTTTCGGGCACCTCATAGACGTCGAGAAGGCGCTGGCAATCAGGGAAGCCGCCCAGCCCGAACACCGGGATTCCCTTCGTTTCGAATGCACGAAGTGCGGCAAACGGGTCCGCCCCCGAATGGCAGGCGACAAGCACATCGCCCACTTCGTCCACCTCGCCGACGATCCCGAATGTTATTTTACTGATCCGCCGCTGGAGTACTGATCTCCCGCCGGATCACCACCGTCGGACGGCATGCTGCCTCCCTGGTCCTCTTTCTCTGAAGCAGCTGAACATAAAGAGGCATTTCCATCGCGAAGGCAGGCGACAGGCCTCCGCTTCTACGAAAAAAGGGCCTCCACGCGAGGCCTTTTTTCGTTGGTGCCGCATGCTCCCCCACCACCTCAAGACGCGCAAAAGCACCAAAGCCGGAGTTGCCCCGTAAAGGCCCGGCGACTTCGCGCCCGCCCAGCTTTAGACGCAGCTAACCTATTGATTCTCCTGAATTTGCCCATGGATACTTTCTGCTGCTTTTAGTAAGATTGAGATAGAGCAAACGACAAACGGGACTGCAAAAGGAGAACGTTATGGTCTGCCCGAGATGCAAAGGCGAAGGGAAAATTCGTGCGGCATTCCGTCAAAGCGGCTACGACCAGATCATCGTCCCCTGCATAGTCTGCAAGGGAACCGGTAAGAAACCGTACTACACCCCGCCCACCCCGTAATGGAAAACCGCACCAGCCATCGGAGCGAGCCTCCACGATGGGAAAGTCAGATAGGGAACGCCCGCCTCATCAGCAATGTCAGGCGGGCGTTTCATTTGGGTCTTTCACTGGTGCGGTGACCGGCTAGGGCACCGACGGGAGGTACTCCTCCCTCACCGGGGAGAACACCTCGACAGCTACGGAGTCCTGGACGATTTCGGCGCCATGGCGAACGCCCCCGGGGATGCACCAGCTGTCGCCGGGACGTACCTGGTGGATCTCGTCACCGATGGTCAGCCGGATCTCTCCTTTGACCAGGTATCCGATCTGCTCGTGTGGATGGCAATGGAGGGGAAGTTGCGCACCTTCCCGTAGCACGAACTCCACCATCAGGGTTTGGTCTCCGTACACCAGGGTTTTCTGCTCGATTCCATCCAGCGGCCTGCTGTAACCATCGCTCGTCTGCTTCTCAAACATTACGGTTCTCTCCTCTCTCAAGGTATCGGTCTCGACCACATCCATGGTTCGCCCCCCATCCCCACCCGTACCACACCTTGAAGGAATGCAAGGAGTTGGTGGGCAGCGGGCTGGTAGAGGGGGCGTGGGCGCGCGGCAGCAGGCGACGAAAGTGTTGCAAAGTCGGGCCGGGGTATGGCACTTTTGGGCGGCTGTTGCTAGGAGCCCATAATGAAGAAAAGATCAAGCCTTTTTGCCGTTGGCGACATCAACGCCTTCTTCGGCCTCATGCTCGACAACGTCACCAACCTGGTCATCGTGGCCGCCATCCTGACCGGCGCCTTCAAATTCCCCCAGGAGCTGGTGCTTTCCCGGATGCTCCCCGGCTCGGCCATGGGGGTGCTGGTGGGAGATCTCCTCTACTCCTTCATGGCCTGGAGACTGGCAAGAAAGAGCGGCCGCACCGACGTTACCGCCATGCCGCTGGGGCTCGACACCCCGTCCACCTTCGGGATGACCTTCGGTGTCATCGGCCCCTGCTACCTCGCGACCAGGGATCCCCACCTCACCTGGCAGGTCGGGATGGCCACCATCATCCTCATGGGGATCTTCAAGATCGCCGTTTCCTTCTGCGGCCCCGCCATCCGGCGGGCCATCCCCCGCGCCGGGCTTCTCGGAAGCATCGCCGCCGTGGCACTTCTTTTGATCGCCTACCTTCCCTTTCTGAAGCTCTTCGCCTCCCCGGTGGTCGGCTTTCTCTCCCTGGGGATCGTCTTCATCTCGCTTCTGGCCCGCTTCCGGCTCCCGCTCCGCCTCCCGGGAGCCCTGGCCGGCATCCTCTGCGGCACCGTCGCCTACTACGTGCTGGGGAGTATCGGCCTTCTCCCCGACGGGCTCCACCCTGCCCTGACGCCGCCGTCACTGGCCCTGCACCTGCCGCTTCCTTCGCTGGAATTTTTACCGGGGCTCGGCCGGGCGCTCGGCTACCTGCCGCTGGCCATCCCGTTCGCGCTCGCCACGGTGGTAGGTGGCGTCGACGTCACCGAGAGCGCGGCGGTGGCAGGCGACGATTACAACACCCGGGATATCCTTTTGGTGGAAGGGTTCGCCACCCTGCTGGCGGGGATGTGCGGCGGGGTGATCCAGTCCTGCCCCTACATCGGCCATCCCGCCTACAAGGAGATGGGAGGCCGCTCCGGTTACACCATCGCCACCGGCCTCTTCATCGGGATCGAGATCACCTCCCAGGCCTTCGAGGCCACCGCCAAGGAGCACTACCGGGCGCTGGCGATCTCCTTCATTCCGGTCATCGCCTGCCTGGTTTCCATCGAGTTCGGCCAGCTTCTGGCCGGAGTCGGGAAGAGCGCGGCGGATCTCACCGGCGATCTCAAGGCCACCGTCACCGCCACCACCATCCTCGGCAACGGCTTCATCGTGACCTCGCTTCTGTGGGGGGCGGCCTTCGCCTACGTGCTCGATCACCGGCCGGCCAAGGCATCCGTCTTCCTCGTCATCTGCGCACTCTTCACCCTCTTCGGCATCATGCACTCACCGCTTCCCTCGGGAGCCCTCTTTTCGCCCCTGGCCCCTCCTTCGGACATCGTGTGGCACCTGGCGGCGGGGTACGCGGCGATGGCGGCGACCTTCCTGGTGCTGCACAAAATGAAGAAAACCGGGGAGCAGTAAGGTAACCAGACGTGAGGGATCAGGCGCTACCGCAACTGGCCCTATTTCCAGTCGAGGACGGATTGCCGCTCTTCGGCTACGCGGGGCTCCTCCCAGCCAAGCTCGGCGGCCATCAGCTCGACCACGGTTTCCGCAGCCTCCCGGGCGGCGGCGACATCCAGGAGGAGCAGCCCGCTCCTACGCTCCAGGAAATCCAGGCAGGTCAGCGCCATTTCCTCCTTCACCGCATAAACGACCTCCCCCTTCAGGAAGGGATGACCGGCAACGATTCCCTCTGCGAACCTCCCGCGGCAATACGTGGCGACCACCCCGGCACGGCTGCCGTAACTGCCGTTGAGATGCCGGGCGCACGCCTCGGAAAGCCCGTACCCTGCCATCAGCGACGTCCAGGCATCCTCCCGGTATCCTTCACCCCCATGGAGCTCGAGACGGCCGGTCCGGCACTCGCCGGCCGGGGCGAGGTTGGCGTGGCGGACGGCGAGGTCGACGGTATCCTGCGCCATCTTCCGGTAGGTGGTCCATTTCCCCCCGGTGATGGTGATGAGGCCGGACGGGGAACGGTCGATCAGGTGGTCGCGGTGCAGGCTCGCGGTGTCAACGGCCGAGGAATCTCCGACCAGGGGCCGGACTCCGGCCCAGGAGGAGAGGACGCGGGCGGAGTCCCGATCGAGCTGGAAGTAGCGGGTAACCTGCTCAAGGAGGTAGCGGACGTCGCCGCGATCGACCAGGGGAGGCTCCCCGGCGGCGGCCGGGTGATCGGTGGTGCCAACCAGGGTCCCACCATGCCAGGGAAGGACGAAGAGGACCCTGCCGTCCGGGGTCTTGGGGATGGTGATCCCGGCCCCCTCGGGAGTCAGGACTCCCGGGAAGACGAGATGGCTGCCGACGCTGGGGGCAAGAAGCGGAGCCGCGTCCAGCTGGTCGAGCCGGCGGAGGAGGTCGACGCCAGGACCACAGGCGTTGATCACCGAGCGTGCGCGCACGTCCCACTCCCGCCCGGACCAGCGATCTCTCAGGCGAACGCCCGCCACCCCCCCGTCCTCATGAAGGACCGCCACCGCCTCGACGTAGTTGGCCGCCGCGGCCCCCTGCTCTATGGCGGTCAGGGCCAGGGCAAGGTTCATGCGGGCGTCGTCGAACTGCCCGTCGTAGTAGAGCACTCCCCCCTTGAGCCCCTCCCGTCGCAGCAAGGGGAAATACCGGAGCACCTCGTCGGGGCCAAGGGTCCTCGAGGCGCCGATCCCGTGGGCGCCGGCGAGCGTATCGTAGAGTATCAAGCCGGCGCGGACATAGACCAGCTGCAAACTCTGATAGATGGGGACCACCAGGGGAATCCGGCGACAGAGGTGGGGAGCGAGGCGGAGCAGGGTGGACCTTTCCGCCAAGGCCTCCCGCACCAGTTTGAAATCTCCCCGATCCAAGTGAAGCACCGCCCGTTCCAGATACCTGACACCGCCATGGAGGAGCTTGGAGCTTCTCCCGCTGGTTCCCGAGCCGAAGTCCCCCTTTTCGACCAGGGCAACGCTCAGGCCGCGAGAGGCCGCGTCGACAGCAACGCCGCAACCGGTCGCCCCGCCGCCGACCACCACGAGATCAAAGACCTCCCCCGACAATCTCTTCAGCAAACTATCTCGATCGATCACCAGTCATCCTCCGTGGCACCGGCACGGGGCGAGAGCCGTTTCGTGCACTGTGTCACCGGCCAAGCCAGCCGAACCTCGTCCGAACAGCCACGGACGGTTCAGTCACCGTCACCCCGCACCGTGAGTATACCCGCCACCGGCGCTGACAGGGAGTGATATAATGAGAGTACCAGTAAAACCACTCCCTGTACCAGTGACAGAAAAACGAACAGCAGTGACAGCCGCCGCGATTAGAGCATAGGGGGATGACATGAACGTCTTCGATTGCGCCATAAAGATTGAGGAGGAAGCTGAGAAGTACTACAAGGGGTTAGAGGAGGAGGCGAGCGAGCCGGAGCTCAAGACCCTCTTCGCCATCCTGGCCGCCGCCGAACGGGAGCACCGGGACAAACTGGTCCGTCTGAAAAGAACGACCGCTCCCCATAAGGCCAGCCTCGACGACCTCGACCACAAGGTCTGCAGCTTCAAGCCGCAGGTAACCCAACAGGAATTATTGAACGAAATCCGGGATGACCCGGACCTGTACAGGTTTACGGTAAGGGAAGAGGAGGAAGAGATTCGCTTCTATGAAGAGATGGCCGCCATGGCAAACAACGAGACCACCCGCCGGACCCTTCTCATGCTGGCCGACGAGGAGCGCCGCCACCTGGATACCATGGAGAACATCTACGAGTTCGTGGAGGCGCCCAAAACGTATCTCGCCTACGGAGAGTTCAGTAACCTCGCCGAGCTCTGAGAGGTAAATTCCCGCACCGAAAAGAAGAAAGCCCGCCATGTCGCGGGCTTTCTTTTGGGGGGCGAGCCTTCTTCACCCTTTTTCGATCAGGGCATCGGGATGGGCACTGTCGGGGTCGCACTCGGGGCGCAGGTAGCGTTCCATGTCGTCGTAGAGGCGGGTTACGGTGATCTTCATCGCCGTGAGGGTGTCGAAATCGAGGGGGCGGCCCTGGAGGCAGCCTGCGTGGAAGCGATCCATCATCCCCTTGAGCTCCTGGACCATCCGATAACTTTGTCGCAGCATCAGGTAGTTACTCTCACTCAACTCCCGAACCCGCTCTTCCCGGATCTCTTCGCTCATGACATCCTCCTTCGCCTCTTCGGGCTTACCGCCAATGTATGCAGCTGACCGGACAGCTGTCGATGGCCTGCTGAATCCTCTCCTCCTCGGCGCCACCTTGGTCGTAGACCTCGGAGACTCCGTCGTCGTTCAACCGGAACACTTCGGGAACCGTGCTGGCACAAAGGCCGCACCCGATGCAGACATCCTGATCCACGTACACTTCTCGAGCCATTTGCTACCTCCTCCCGCGCGACGATGCCATGAAAGTTTTAGTGTTACCTGATTAGCGCCAATCTTCCGCTAGGCGTAACCACCGCTCTGGTCGGCTGCCAGTCCGGGCAGCGGCAGCAGCGAGGCGGGGAAGCATAGCAGCAAGATCGAAACGACGGTTAAAGCGGTACTGA
>NZ_BLXW01000056.1:0-22828 GCF_054784495.1 Geomonas sp. Red276 | reverse complement strand
CAAAGAAGAGGCGGTACAGAAGGCAGTCGATCGGCTAAATAACCGCCCCCGCAAGTGTTTAGACTACCGGACGCCCGCTGAGGTCTTTGCTACTGCCCTCGCTGGTGCATTTGCAACTTGAATTGACAGGCCAAAAGTATGAACATGGAGGACGAGGCCACACGAGATGCGTTATCAGGCCTTCAAACCACTGGCTCTGATCTAACCAAACCCCTTGAGATGGATTTCTTTGTTGCTGTCCCATCAGAGATTGCAGGAAATAACGTTGCTCTCGCTGCGCAACATTTAGGATTTCGCACCAGCGTAGAACAAGACTCCGACGGCGAATGGACATGTTACTGTTCGAAGAAATTAGTGCCGTCGTATGAGGAGGTAAGGCATCTTGAAAAACAACTCGACTCCCTAGCCAGGCCATTTGGTGGATATAGTGATGGTTTTGGATCTTACGGAAACTCAACTGATTAGCTGAAGACATACTGGGTGAGGAAGTGATACTGGGTATTAATATTTGATGGCTTCAGAAGAAGTGGGGCAGTAATCCCCGAATTGTACACCACCCTTAAATCCCTAATGCCGAAATTGAAGGAGGGATGCTCAACCACAATGGGTGGAGACGGTCTCCGCAGATGGTAAAAAGCGGGAAGGAGCTTGTGTAAGTTATGCTGCTCCGCCGCTCACCCACCGCCGTTGGCTGAATCATAGGAAAAGGAAACAGAGGCTTTGATAGCAGCGGACGACAATGGAAGGCGATGGAACCGGATGTTGATAAGTGAATGACTATTCCTTACCGCCGCGAGATATTCACTTATCAACACCAGGTATGACGGAACGGCCCCGGAAGTGGAGAATTTGTAGATTACGTCTGGTGGAGACGGACTCCGCTGTGAGCGAAAGTGAGAGGTAGCCTGCAAGAGTTAAGTCGCTCCGCCGCTCACCCGCCAACCGTTGGGCAAAAATGAGGGGAGAAAAACCGGGTAGAGCGAGGTCTAATGGCGAGGCTGTGCAACCAAGCGGACTCCAAGTGCGGAACAAACTCTGCTGATCGTGTCAAAGCGTGGATGAGCTCCGGGACGTAAGGCTTTGTAGAGCGCTTCCCGAGTCAACCCCGCAGCATGTGCAATTTCGGCCATGCCGCGTGCTCGGGCGGCTACTCCTAAAGCATGGGCCAACTCTGCTGCGTCACCTTCTTCAATCACCAGGGTGATATACGCGGCAATGTCGGCTTCGCTTTTTAGGTGCATAGCAAGATCAAATTCTGGCAGGTCGGATACAACGATTTTTTTCGGCATGGGTCAATCCTCCAATCTGGCTACGCGCTCGAAGGCGATGGGACGTACATGTCAGCATTGTAGTCGAACGATTACAAAAAGGCAAGCGGTCCAAGGAAAGCGAAGATGACGGGTACGAAATGAATGATTGAAGGGAAAGCCCAACCAGCCGGTTAGCCGCCCCCCGTTGGAGGAAAATGGGAAAGAGGAGCTGAAATAGTGGCCCTTATGCCGCGTGGGAAAGTGGTTGGACTTGACCCACCTTGAGCGCCAAGGCCTTTTCAACTGTTTTGAGGTCATAACTGGTTTGTAAATTCATCCAATAGGTAGGGGTCTGATTAAATGCTTTGCCGAAGAGCAGCGCCAATTCCGCGGTGACGGGACGCGTTCCTTTGATTACATGGGAGACCCGCATGGGAGATACGCCAATAGCCTTGGCAAAAGCGTTCTGGGAGATTCGAAGGTCATCAAGGATTTCCTTTAGGAACACACCGGGATGAATGGGCGGCAGGCCATTTGTGATCGTCATAAAATCTCCCCCTCAGTGGTAGTCGGTAATTTCGACTTCGGTCGCTTCGCCGTTTGCGAAGAAGAAACATATGCGCCACTGGTCGTTGATTCTGATACTCCACTGACCTGCCCTTTTACCGGAAAGGGCTTCGAGCCGGTTTGATGGTGGCATCTGCAAATCCTCGACCTCACGTGCGCTGTCCAACTGCGTCAATCGCATGATTGCACGAGAAATGATGTCGGGAGGCAACTTCTTAGACCTACCCGTCGCAAAGAGGTTCTCGGTTTCTTTGCTGGCAAACGATGCAATCATGGACGAAACTATAAACAAAAAGTTTATGGGCGTCAAGGCGGAGGCGAGCGCCCCCCAACCGGCCGCCTGGACCGGACAAGCCGGTCAGGTTGAAGGCGTTGGCAGGAAAAACGATGGGACGGCGGGGGAGACGTTGGTAACTTAGGTAACTTATTAATGTTGGTGTCGACTGAATCCGTTAGAGAGGTGCCTTATGCCTCGTCAGGCACGGTTGGATATTCCAGGATTGATTCATCATGTGATGGCGCGCGGTATTGAAGGACGGGAGATCAATCAATGAGAATCGGAATCATAGGCGCTGGAAACATTGGCGGGACGCTTGCGCGCCACCTCGCTAAACTCGGACATCAGGTTTCGATTGCGAATTCACGAGGACCGGAAAGCCTGACCAATCTGGCGAATGAAATCGGTGCAAAGGCCGTTTCTGTTACTGAAGCCGCCAAAGCCGGAGAAATTGTGATCATTTCGATTCCCACCAAGGCCGTTGCCGACCTCCCGAAAGGGCTGTTTGCGAACGTTACATCCGATGTCGTCGTGGTCGATACCGGTAACTACCACCCGGAGCTTCGCGATGGCCACATCGAGGCGATTGATCGAGGAATGCCAGACAGCCAGTGGGTCGCGCAGCAAATCGGACGTCCCGTGATCAAAGCGTTCAATAACATCTTCGCCAAGAGCCTGCTTGAGAAGGGGAAACCGAAAGGAGCGCATGGCCGGATTGCGCTTTCTGTCTTTGGAGATTCCCTGGAAGGCAAGGCAACCGTGCTTCGTCTCGTCGACGACCTAGGTTTCGACCCGATCGATGGTGGCAATCTCGACAACTCTTGGCGGCAGCAGGCCGGGACACCCGCGTACTGTCAGGACCTTGAAGCCGGTGCACTCCGGCACGCACTTGAAGAGGTTGTTCAGGAACGAGTCCCAGAATATCGAGCTGCTGAGGAGGCTCGTATCAGAAAATATTTGGCAGCACAGAAAAGTTAACCTCAGGGTGGCAGTTGGACCGGGTATGAACAGGTTATTGATAAATGGATAACTCGAAGGGATGGCCCAACCACCGGTTAGACGCCGCCCGAAGGTGGGTCAACCGGTCACCCTGGCGTTGGACCGGTGGGCAAAGCTGGCTCATGCAGGGCGATTCGTTTTGCAGCTTTTGATGCAGATACAGGAGCAGAGATGAATAAAAAGCCCGTCGATTTTTTCACGAAAGAGGCTGCACAGCTCTACGACCAGAAAAACAGCAAGCTGTTTCCTATTTCTGACTGCGTGCATTTCCTCATGGGGCTGATTTTGAAAGATATTCCCGCTCGCTCGCGCATCCTCTGCGTGGGGGCGGGAACGGGGGCCGAAATTCTTTCCCTATCGCGTAGCTTTCCCGAGTGGAGATTCCTTGCCCTGGATCCCTCACTCGCCATGCTCGACCTGTGTCGCGAGCGTGTTGAGGCTGCCGGAGTGGCAGACCGTTGCGAATTCGTTCATGGCTACGTCCAAGACCTTCCCGACGAGGCGGTCTTTGATGCGGTTTTGAGCGTTTTTGTCGCCCACTTCGTGGCACGCGACCAACGATCAGGCTTCTATCGGCATATGACGAACCGTTTGCGAAAAGATGGCTACCTTATAGACGTCGAGATCAGTTTCGATCTGGACTCAGCCGAATTCCCGTCGATGCTCAAAAATTGGGAGGCATTGCAAACCCTGATGGGCGCAACACCGGACTCGCTAGCTTCCCTTCCGAAGCAGTTGAAAGAGATACTGACGGTCCTTCCTCCGACAGAAACGGAAGCTCTGATTCGCGAAAGCGGGCTCGGCTGCCCGGTGCGTTTCTTTCAATCCCTGATGATACACGGCTGGTACGGGAAAAAGACGCAAATTCCCGGGTGCGGCCAAACGGAGGTCACATGAGCAGCGCTGGCGGCAAGCTCCTTCCCGGCAGTTACCGGCACTACAAGGGAAACGAGTACGAGGTAATCGGCATCGCACGGCACAGCGAGACCGAAGAGGAAATGGTCGTCTACCGGAAGCTCTACGGTGACCGCTCCCTCTGGGTCAGGCCGCTGGCGATGTTCCAGGAACAGGTCGAGGTAGACGGCCGCCTGGTGCCCCGTTTCGCACCGCTCGATGACTGAAGAGATCGCTGTTTTTTGAGCGGAAGATAGCCAGTCTCACTGTGGGAGAAAGGAAATACCGTGGGTAATGTCGACACCAATATGTTCACTGAGTTGTGCCAGTTTACCATCGACCCGGTTTCGGTTCAGTTGCTGCCGCAAAAGTACTGCCTCAGGAATTTCATAGTCATCCTGGGAGAAGTCGATCATACCGCCAACTCCTCGGTAACTCTCGGGTGCCTTGACCCGAAGAATCTGGCGCTGCTCACGGAGGTATCGGAAATCCTGCAGCGCAGGATTACCCCTGTGCAGCTTAACGACTACGAGATCGTCAAGGCCCTAAACATCGGTCACGGCACGGGGCAAAATGGCGCCTGTGACAGGCTGATCCTCAAGCCGGTCAATGAACTGTCGTTCTCGCCGGCCCTTTCTGCCGTACAGATGCTGAACGAGATTCTTGGGAAGGCCTTGGAGTGCGGCGCGACGGATATCCACTTCGAGACCTACGAGGATGATGTGGACGTGCGCATCAGGGTAGATGGGATGCTCAGAAGCCTGACGACGGCGCTCGATAATGACAACATCAACACCATGGTGTCCCGCATCAAGATCCTCGCTGGACTCGACATCGCCGAGCGCCGCCGCGCCCAGGACGGGCGCATCGCCGCCCTGTACGAGGTAGAGGGAAAGAAACGCAACGTCGATTTCAGGGTGTCAGTCGTCCCGGGCCCCTTTGGGGAGGACGTGGTCATGCGCGTCCTTGACAGCTCCAATCCGCTGATCGACCTGGAGAAACTGGGCTTTACCAGGGATGTCATGATCCAGTTCGAGCAGATTGCCGCCAATCCCGAAGGACTCATCCTGGTGGCCGGCCCCACCGGGAGCGGCAAGACGACGACACTTTACTCCGCGCTTCAGAGGATCAACACTCCCGAAAACAAGATCCTGACCGTTGAGGACCCTGTCGAGTACAGCTTCGCAAAGATCAATCAGAAGCAGATCACTGCGTCCATGGACTTTGCTGAGTATGCGCGCTCCTTCATGCGCCATGACCCCGACATCATACTGATCGGTGAAATACGGGATGAGGAGACCGCCGCCGCGGCGATGCGTGCGGCACAGACAGGGCATCTCGTGCTCAGCACGCTGCACACCAACGACGCCGTGCGCACCGTTTCCAGGCTCATGACCTTGGGCATCGATGCCGGCCTCATCTCGAGCTCTCTTTTGGGTGCGCTTTCGCAGCGACTGGTGCGAAAGCTGTGCGAAAAGTGCAAAACGGAGACCGTGCCCACGGAACGGGAGCGTGAGCTATTCAATCTCTCCGCCGACGACCGGCGGTATTTCACCGCACCAGGTTGCGAAGCCTGCAGCGGCTCGGGATTAAAAGGAAGGACGGGGATACATGAACTCTTCATCCCCGATGACGAGATAGCGGACATGATATCAGCCGAGCAGTCAGTGCACATCATCCGGCGGCGCGCGATAGAGAAAGGTATGCGCTCATTGCTCAATGACGCACTCACTAAGGCACGCCAGGGCATCATTCCGCTCTCCGAGATCATGCGCGTAGTACCCTACCGGATCATCACGGCGGAACGGGACCGAATCGAACCGACCGGCAAGGAGTGGCGAGATGAAGAAGCACATCTTCAATGACCCGGTTTCGATGCCAGGCTCTTCTCAGCCGCCAGAGGATATTTATGCGAGCGCCGAGCCTCTTGCCGGCACACCGGGCGACGCCTATGTGCTTCACCGTGGCATCGAGGCCGGTATCGCCGCAGCCTTCGGCGTCAGATATCACGACGACTTCGGCGGGCGCCCGGCCGTACTCGTTCCCCTGCATGACCGGGATGGTAATCTCACCTCTGTGCACGGCCGCTACCTGAGCACCACCAGGCTTCAGGACAAGATGTTCACCGTCGGCAGGCCCGGTGGCGTCATCTCGCTGCCTGACTCATGGAGGGCGGATCCCCTGATCGTGGTGGAGGGACTCTTTGACGCTTTGTCGTTGGCGGCCTCAGGATGGAACTCGGTGGCGACCATAGGCCGTCACGTCCCCTGGCTGACCGAGGCCAGCCGCGACAGGGTCGTCTGGGCAGCCTTCGATGCGGGGCGCCCCGGGGAGGCCAACGCGCAGTCTTACCAAAGGCAGCTATTCGCGGCGGAGGTGCGGCGGTTGCCGCCTCCTCCCCGGTGCAAGGATTGGAACACCGCCCTCGTGAAGCGCGGAAGGGAAGCGGTCTCGAAGTGGGTCACGAAACAACTGGCGGCTGCGGAGGCAATGGGATGAGTGAAATCTACATCAGCACCGACGTCGAGGTCGACGGCCCCATTCCGGGACCGTTCTCCATGCTGAGTTTCGCCTCGGCAGCCTTTCTCCCCGACAAGACCATGGTCGGGACCTTCTCTGCCAACCTGGAAACCTTGCCGGGGGCTTCCGCGCATCCCGACACCGTGAAGTGGTGGGGAGCCCACCAGGAGGCCTGGGAGAAGTGCCGGCAGGATTTGCGGGATCCCGGCGAGGCGATGGCAGATTACGTCGCCTGGGTGGAACGATTGCCGGGGAAGCCCGTCTTTGTCGGCTATCCCGCCGCTTTCGATTTCATGTTCATGTACTGGTACCTGATCCGATTCGTGGGGCACAGCCCGTTCAGCTTCGCGGCGCTGGATATCAAGACCCTCGCCATGGCGTTGCTGCGCACCGAATTCCGCAAGGCCGCCAAGAAGAACATGCCCAAGAGGTGGTTCGATGCGGCCCCCCATTCCCACGTCGCACTCGACGACGCCATCGAGCAGGGGCTGCTTTTTTGCAATATGCTGGCGGAAATGAAAAGGTGAGGCGGGGGTCGCTGCCGCCGGCCGTCTGTTTCCGCGTCTCCCGTCACTGCAACGCCCGTTGCCGCTTTTGCCTTGCGCCCCCCGACGGCATCACGGTCGGCGAAGAGACCTTGAAGGCTCGCCTGGATTGGCTATTCTCAGGCGGGGTGAGATCGATCCATTTCTGTGGTGGCGAACCCACTCTTCATCCAGCGCTGCCGGGATTGTTGCGGCACGTGGCCGGAAGCGGCGCCAAGAGCCGGGTGACCACCAACGGCATCGAGGTTTCAGACGATGTGGTCGCCGCGTTGCGGGAATCCGGCAGCCACGTCAAGATGAGCCTCCACGGCGACCGCAACCACCATAACGACCTGGTCGGGTGCGACGGTTTCGACAGGACCGTGGCCAACCTGCGGATGCTGCAGGAGGCAAAAGTGGCGGTCTCGGTACAGACCACGCTGGTGTCGGGAGGGGGATGGGGGCTTGATTGGGCGATCGATTTCTGCCTTCGACAAAAGCTGAGGCGGCTCAGTTTTCTTCCCTTTGTCGCACGGGGAAGAGGAGCGGCTCTACGAGATCAATTGGCACTTTCGAGCAGCGAGCGCGCCGTTTTCTTGAATCACGTGAAGCAGGCGAGACGCAAGCTGTCGAATCGTCTGGACGTGAGGTGGCTGGACATGAGGGCGAGCCGGCTCTGTGTTGTTGATGTAGATGGCAGCGTCATCATTGAAAGAGGCAGCGAGGCCCTCGATCTCCATCTGAGGACCGCAGGCCCCCACGACGTTCCCCGTTGATCTAGCCACTCCCCCGCGCCCGATCAGTACCAAGTTCGGCAATGGGGGCGGTGGTTATCGAACTAACGAAGCTGCATTTGCGGCCCTGATGGTAAATGGAGAAGATGATGGGTATTCCAGTAAAGCGTTTTTGTCATGGCGCCGTACTCTTTGCGCTGAGTTTTTTGCTGGCGCCCGCAGCATACTCGGGGACGGCGGCCGAGGTGTCGGTAAACAACTTTCCCGCGCTGCAGCAGGTAAGAGGTGCGGTCACCGTAGAGGGGACGACCAGGACCTACAAGCTGGAGGGACTGCTTGTTACGCCGGGGGCAAGAAATGAGCTCAACGAACTGCTCCATGCGGGAAAGGTCGACACCGACGGCTTCACGTCGGTAACACTCTCCCTGCAAGGAGAGGTCAAAAGCACCACCTTTTTGTCGGGAAATGTCGGGATCATCCTGATTCCCGACGAGGAGCCGGTGCTCAGGGTTTTGAAGGAGGCGAAACTAGTCCAGTTTCCCGTCGAGATCGCCTGCAGCGTGAGAAGCGGCGAATCCGAGTACTTCAGTTGCGCAATGCCCGCCCTGAACCTCGGCTTTCCACGCTATCGCGTCTACTTCTACAACACCCTCAACAAACCCGCCGAGGTCAACGCCTACCTCTACCTGAAAAAATAAGCGCCCTGCCACCCGCTTTTTGAAGAGTCTGCGGGCTTGGCAAGAACCGTTCTGGTGTCGCAATAGCGTACATCAGGCCGGCTCGTCAGCATCGAGCGTCTGTAACAGCTCTTCCGCCGTGGCGAACCTGGTCACCCGTCCGTTTTTCACATCCTCCAGCGCCATCCGCACACGCGCCAGATATGCCTCGTTTGCCTCGGGAAGGATGCTAGAATCCCGGTACCCCGGTCGGCACCTGGTCCCAGTAGGTGACCGCGCCGTTATGCCACTTGACGATCTGGACGCTCTCGTCCTGGGAGACGACGATGGCAATGGCGTCGTGGAGCTGCTGGCAGAGCCGGTAGGCCGCCCGGTGCCGGGTCCCCACCCCTTCGCTCAAGACCTGCTCGGTCCGGGTCCCCTCGGTGTCCAGCGCATGGGTCACCATCCCCACGCTGTCGAGGTCCCCCGAGATGACTCCGCCAAACCCCAATAGCTCCTGCCTCTTGGTGATCACCACCGCCCCGTCCACCGCCGAGAGCGCCGCGATGAAGTGCGCCACGTCGAAGATCGCCTCGTCCAGGAGCGCGATAGAGTCGTCCTTGCTGGTCACGTACTCCTGCCATCCCACCACCTTCTGGGGCTCGTCCGGGTCGCCGTAGATCTCCGCCAGCTTGTTCATCACACGCAGGGTGAGAGTCCTGAACCGCTGGCGCGACTCGTATTCGAGGAACTGGTATTTGATGGTCATGAACCGGTTCTCCCGCTGGATCTCCTCCGTCATCTCCGGCGGGAGGTAGACCAGGAGCCCACCGTGGTGGGAATTCCTGATCACGCTGATGATCCGGCGGATGGCCTGCTGGCCGACGTAAAGGCCGAAATCGGGGTCGAGGTTGGCCCAGACGGTATCGGCGCGGGCGTGGGCGGCCCGGTGCAGCGCCCAGGTCTCGGCGTGCACCACGGCGAGGGAATCAGCGATCCAGCGCGAGTTGAAGACGTCCACCATCGGACAGTTGATCTGGCCGCCGTTCAAGGAGGCCACGATTTCGGAGCCGATGCAGACCGAGAGCTGGCCGGCCCCGGTCACGTAGATCACCAGGGAAAAGGGGAGCGGCGGGGAGGTCTTGCGCCCTCCGTAGACGTTGTGCATCCAGCGGGTACCCGAATGGAGAAGCCCCCAGATCTGCGCCCCGTCCACCGGATCGATGGAGATCCCGATCAGGGTGCGGTAGAAGTCGGCGGCCGGGGCCAACCGGTAGAGCTCGTATTCGTTGAAGGGGCGGGAGCGGGAGAAGACCAGCCGGTGGATCCCGGTCGGGGGACCGTCCTCGGCGTCGAAGAGGTTCGCATCCCTGATGATGAGGCGGAACATGACCGGGCGCTCCTCTTCCCTCAAAAGGCTCGCCTGGTAGCAGGTGGAAAGCACCCGCTCGAGCACGGCCGGGTCCGGCATCGTGAAGGAACAGGTCCCGCCGGGGCAGAAACGATCCAGAAAGGCCGGATCTTCCAGCTTCTCGGTAATGAAGGCCACCAGTTCCTTTGGGTAGGCGTGCCCGAACTGCCCCTGGCACCCATGATTTCTGCTGCTTGCTCTCATCCAGCCACTCCTGTCGTCGATGCGCGTGGACACAAGTCGTTGCAAAGATTATAGCAGGTCTTCCGAAGCTCAAGATAGCCGTAGCAAGCGACGCCGTCCCTCACTCCACCCCCAAGGATTCCCCTCGTTACCCTCGTTACCCTCGTTACCCTCGTTACCCTCGTTACCCTCGTTACCCTCGCTACCCTCACTCCCCTCGCCCCTTCCTTCCCCCAAAGCCCCTCCCCTCCCCGTTCCCCCCGAAGCCCCGCCCCGCGGGCCCTGGAGAAGATTGCCCGCCGGGCCTAAGCACGCTTTACACCCGCCAGTGATTTTGTTAAGATGACGCCGCTTTTTTCTCCCCCCTAAAAGGTTTGCAAATGTCCGAAATGACGCCGATGATGCGGCAGTACCTGGAAATCAAGGCCGACTACCCCGACGCCATCCTCTTCTTCAGGCTCGGTGACTTCTACGAGATGTTCCTGGAGGACGCCGTCAAGGCCTCCCGCATTCTGGGCATTACTCTCACCTCCCGCAACAAGAACTCCGACGGCGAAGACGTCCCCCTTTGCGGGGTTCCCTTCCACTCCTGCGCCCCCTACATCGCCAAGCTGGTCGAGGCGGGGGAAAAGGTGGCCATCTGCGAGCAGACCGAGGACCCCAAGCTCGCCAAGGGTATCGTCAAGCGCGAGGTGGTCAAGGTCGTCACCCCCGGCCTGGTGGTGGAGGACGCCTCCCTCTCCCCCAAGGAGAACAACTACCTCTTGGCGGTCGCCTGCGAGGGGGAGCGCTACGGGATCGCCTACCTCGATCTCTCCACCGGCGAATTCCGGGTCACCGAACTGAACGGGCTCACCGCGGTCCTGGCCGAGGCGGCCTGCGTGGCGCCGCGGGAGGTCATCCTCCCCTCCCGCTTCCGGGACGAGCCGAAGGGAAAGGGGCTCACCCAGCTCGGCATCGACCGCACCCTCACCTACTTCGAGGAGTGGGTCTACGATGCCGACTACGCGAAGCGGCTGATGGCCAACCAGTTCAAGGGGGCCACCCCCGCCTCGCTGGGGCTCGACGCCCTGCCGGTGGCGGTGATCGCCGCCGGGGCCGCCCTCCATTACCTCCTGGAGACCCAGAAGGGGAGCGCGCCGCACCTGACCGGGATCACCCCCTACTCCGACAGCGAACACCTCCTCTTGGACGAGAACACCCGGCGCAACCTGGAGCTGACCGCCACCATCTCGGAAGGAAAGCGGCGCGGGTCGCTTCTGGGGCTCATGGACCGCACGGTCACCGCCATGGGGGGAAGAAAACTCAGGCAGTGGATCAACTACCCCCTGATGGACCTCGGTAAGATCGTCCAGCGCCAGGACGCCGTGGAGGAACTCCTTCAGGCCCCAGGGGTCCGCTCCGAACTGCGGGAGCTTTTGGACGGGGTGTACGACCTCGAGCGCCTCAACTGCCGGATCAGCCTCGCCTCCGCCTCGGCCAAGGACCTGGCCGCTCTCAAGGTGTCGCTGGAGCGGATCCCGGCCATCAAGGAGAGGATCGCGGAATTCGCCGCCCCCCTTCTCAAAGAGCTCGACGCCGCCACCGATCCCCTTCCCGAGATCTGCGAGCTGATCGGCCGGGCCATCGTGGAGAACCCGCCCTTCGTCCTTCGCGAGGGGGGAATCATCGCCGACGGCTACCACGAGGAGCTGGACGAGCTGCGGGCGATCAGCCGCGAGGGGAAAGGGTTCATCGCCCGGCTGGAGGCCAAGGAGAAGGCGCGCACCGGCATAGGCTCGCTGAAGATCCGCTACAACAAGGTCTTCGGCTACTACATCGAGATCACCAAGGCCAACGTCGGCCAGGTCCCAGAGGACTACCTCCGGCGCCAGACCCTCACCAACGCCGAGCGCTACATCACCCCGGAGCTCAAGGAGTACGAGGAGAAGGTGCTGGGGGCCGAGGAACGGATCCGGGAGCTCGAGTTCGCCCTCTTCCAGGAGGTGCGCGAGAAGGCGGCCGCCCAGGGTGAGCGTCTATCCCGCACCGCCGACCGTTTGGCCACCCTCGACGTCCTGGTGTCGCTCTCCGAAATCGCCCACGACCGCCGTTACTGCCGCCCGGAGATGCACGAGGGGAGCGAGCTCTCCATTACCGAGGGGAGGCACCCGGTCATCGAGGAGATCCACTCCTCCGAGCGCTTCGTCCCCAACGACACGCTGCTCGACAACGCCGAGAACCAGCTGATCATCATCACCGGCCCCAACATGGCCGGCAAGTCCACCTTCATGCGGCAGGTGGCGCTCGTGACGCTCATGGCGCAGATGGGGAGCTTCGTCCCGGCCGACCGGGCGCGCATCCCGCTGGTGGACCGGATCTTCACCAGGGTGGGGGCCTCCGACAACCTCGCCAAGGGGCTCTCGACCTTCATGGTGGAGATGATGGAGTCGGCCGCCATCCTTAGAAACGCCACGCCGAAGAGCCTGGTGATCCTGGACGAGATCGGGCGCGGGACCTCCACCTTCGACGGGGTCTCCATCGCCTGGGCGGTGGCCGAGTTCCTGCACGACAACAAGCTGCACGCGGCCAAGACCCTATTCGCCACCCACTACCACGAGCTGACCGAGCTGGCGGTGACCCGCCCCGGGATCAAGAACTTCAACATCGCGGTGAGGGAGTGGAACGAGCGGATCATCTTCCTCAGGAAGATCGTCCCCGGCGGCGCCTCCCACTCCTACGGGATCCAGGTCGCCCGGCTGGCCGGCCTTCCCCAGCCGGTCATCGAGCGGGCCAAGGAGATCCTTCTCAACCTGGAGAAGGGGGAGTACGGCGAGGGGGGGCTGCCGAGGCTCGCCCGCGGGAAGAAGGCGCCCGCCCAGTCGCCGCAGCTGTCGCTCTTCGCCTCCAACGAGGAGCCGCTCAGGGAGAGGCTTAAAAACGTAGATGTCCACACCCTGACCCCTCTGGAGGCGCTCAACCTGGTGGACGAGCTGAAGAGGATGATCGAATAAGTACCCCCCAAGACCCGGCCAGCGTCTGCTGCCCCGATGGCAAGAACGGCCGATCGTCCCCACCTTTGGCAAAGGGTGGACAGGGGGGGGTGCTTTTAGAAGTCGCATCGAAACCGGGAACAGCCGAAGAAGCGTGACCCGAAGCGGGCAAACGGAAGGCGAGCAATGAACAGAAGGGACTTTTTGAAATACCTGGGGCTCTCCGCCCCGGCCCAGCAGTGGCTCTACTACGAGCTCCTCGCCCTCCAGGGGTCGCTCCTGATCGACCCGCTGGTGGCCTTGGCCCAGGGAGAGCCTGTCGGGGTGAGCGAGCTCCGGCACTGGTCGACCCCGAGCTACACCCGCGTCTCGCTGACGCTGGACCGCGAGGCCCACTTCGAGCCGCACCGGATCCCGGGCAAACTCTACATCGACATCACCGGCGCGAAGCTCAACCGCGGCGTGAAGGATCTCTCGATAGGCGACGGGCTTTTGAAGAGCGTCCGCATCGCCCAGTACCGGCCGGGAATCGTCCGCCTGGTGCTCGACCTCGACAGCATCAAGGAGTACAAGGTCTTCACCTTCTCCGACCCCTTCCGGATCATCGTGGACGTGATGGGGGAGCGCAAAGAGGAGATCTCCTCCACCAAGGAGGTGATCGAGACCAAGAAGCCCGAGCCCGCTCCGGCCGAGCCGCAGAAACCGGCCCAGCCCTTCAAGCCCGGCAAGATCAGGCGG
Organism: Geomonas sp. Red276; assembly: GCF_054784495.1. NCBI lineage: Bacteria > Pseudomonadati > Thermodesulfobacteriota > Desulfuromonadia > Geobacterales > Geobacteraceae > Geomonas > Geomonas sp. Red276. Next base: position 9,100 of record NZ_BLXW01000056.1, on the reverse strand, counting down.
ATCGTGGTCGATCCCGGCCATGGCGGTCACGACCCCGGCGCCATGAGCCCGACCGGCACCCGCGAGAAGGACATCGTACTGCAGATCGGCCTCAAGCTTGCCGACCGGATCCGGATGGCGGGACTCGAGCCGGTCATGACCCGCTCCACCGACGAGTTCATCGAGCTCCAGGAGCGGACCGCCATCGCCAACAAGGTGGGCGCCGACCTCTTCGTCTCCGTCCACGCCAACGCATCCCTCAACCGCTCGGCCTGCGGGATCGAGACCTATTACCTCAACCTCGCCAAGACCGAGAAGGTGGCCGAACTGGCCGCCAAGGAGAACGGCACCACCCTGGAAAAGGTGAGCCTGCTGCAGGCCGTCCTCTTCGACCTGATGGCCAACTACAAGCTGAACGACTCCGCCCACCTGGCCAACGAAGTGCAGAAGGCCCTGGTCCGCAAGGCCCAGGCCGGCTACCCGAGCGTCAAGAACCTCGGCGTCAAGCAGGGCCCCTTCTACGTGCTGGTCGGGGCCAGCATGCCGAGCATCCTGGTGGAGACCGCCTTCGTCAGCAACGACCGCGACGAGCAGAAGCTGAAGGATCCGCAGTACCAGGAGCTGACCGCCACCGGCATCTTCAACGGCATCAAGGGTTACATCGGCTCATTGAAGAGCTGAGTTAAGCTGGGCGGCAGGGGAACGAGATCCCCCGCCTCCCCTCCCCTCCCCTTCACGTCCCCTCCCTCGTAGGGTGGGCACCCCGTGCCCACGCGGTTAATCAAAGACAATGGTGGGCAGGGGCTGCCCACCCTACGAAGCTACAAAACTTCAACGGGGCTGCCCCCAGGTCCCCTCCCCTTCAAGGGGAGGGACAGGGTGAGGATGGGGTTCCCCCACCGAATAAAAAAGGCCGGGCTTTTCAGCCCGGCCTTTTATCATTTCACCTTGTGGGGAAAGACTACTGTCCCGCCGCCACCGTCGACCCGATCGACTCCACCGCGAAATCGACCGCATCCTTGGGAACGTTGGGGATGGCGACCACGAAGGGGATCGACTTGCCCGGTTTGACCCCCATGTTGGAGAGGGAGTCACCGAACTGGTTGTTCATGGCGGCGTCCAGCTTGACCATGGGGAGCGATTCGAGCTGCTCCTTGGAGAGCTTGTTGCCGCAGAAGGCGGTCTTCTGCGCAACTACCGCACCCTTGGAGTCGAAGACCGACACCTTCACCCGGATGGAGGCCCGCGGTTTCTTGAAGTTGTTGACCGCGTCACCGTTCACGACGAAGAGCTCACCGGCCTCCTTGTTGGCGACAAAGGAAGCGAGCGGTTTGTTGATGACGATGCGCCCTTCCTCGGGGGCCTCCACGCCGAACCACTTCCCGACGAAGCCGAGACCGACCTTGTCGAGTTTCTGCAGCGCGGCGGGGCCGCTTTGCAGCAGGTAGAGCCCGGCCCCGGTAAGGGCGAGGATGACCAGCACGGCAACGGTCACCACACTGGCGGTGAACCATGAGCGTCCCTTGCGGCGGGAGGTGATGGAAAGGGGCGGCAGCTCCTCCCCACCCTCTTCGGCGGCGGGAGCGGCAATGCCAGCCGACGGCTTGGCGCCGAAGGAGAAGTCCAGGGAGCTTTTGCCAAACGGCTTGGTGGCCTCCTGCGGGGCCGGCTCCTCAGCGGCGATGCCGGCAAAGGAAGGCTCCGGTGCAGCAGCGGGAGCGGGACCCTTGTCTTCGGCAGGAAGCGACAGCGAGCCGATACCGAAGAATTCTTCCTTGGCCGGAGCAGGCTCCTCCGGTGCCTTGGGGGCCTCGGGTTCCGGGGTCGAGAAGGAGAGCGAGCCGAACTCCTCGGTCGGCGCCGGGGAGGGGGCCTCGCCCAGCGGCGGGGGCTCTTCCCCGAAACTGAACTCCCCGAACTCGAGCGGAGCCTCCGGGGAAACGACCGCGGACGCAGGCTGGGCAGTGGCGGGCTGGGAAGCGGGAGGCACGAGCTCCTCGCCGAAGGAGAATTCGCCGAAAGGCTGTTCGGCAGCCGCCTCCTTGGACGCCGCCAGAGGCTCCTCGGAGAACTCGAACTCGCCGAATTCGGGACCGCCGGCGGCCGGGGTGATCGGGGCGACCGAGGCCTCGGGATTGATGGTGAAGTCCTCGAACTCGAACCCCTCGTCGGAGGGAGCCGGGGCGGCGGGAGCGCCCTGCTGGGGGGGGGGTTCGCCGGCGGCAGGCTCCTCGGGGAAGGCGAATTCGCCGAACTCAAGGGAAGGAGCAGCCGCGGGCGCCTCTTCCAGGGAAGGGGGTTCCTCGGAGGGAGCGAAATCGAAATCCTCGAACTCGGAAGGAGCGGCGGGAGCCTGGGAGGGCTCGGCGGCAGGCTCGGAAGCGGCGTCGAAATCGAACTCCCCGAATTCGGCAGAAGCAGCAGGAGCCTTGGGGGGCTCGGGGGCCGGCTCGGTGGAAGCGGCGAAGTCGAAGTCCTCGAATTCGGCCGGAGCGGCGGAAGCCTTGGGGGGCTCGGGGGCCGGCTCAGTGGAAGCGGCGAAGTCGAAATACTCAAACTCCCCTTGGGGAGCGGGCGCCTCGGGAGCCTTGGGTGCCTCGGCAGCCGGCTCGGCGGTGAAATCGAAGGAGGCGAGGTCGCTGAAATCGGTGGCCGGTGCGGAGGGCGCCGGCTGCGGGGGCTCGGGAGCCGGGGGGGCCTGGGGAGCCGCCTGCGGCTCGAAACCGAAGCCTTCCTCCTCGGGGGCGGACGGTTTGGGCGGGGTGGGAGCCCCGAGCCCGGAGAGCAGGGCGTCGAAATCCGACTCCTCCTGGCGGGTCTCGGCCTCGGCGCCGGCCACGAAGACGTGGCGGCACTTGGAACACCGTACCTTGACGCCACCGGGTTTTAGCTTGGAATCGTCAAGCCGGAACTTGGTATGACACTGATCGCATTCGAGTATCATCAAATCTCTCCGTCGTCATCTTGGATCATCTGGTAAATTGCCGGCAGCTCACGCATCCGTTCGTCGAGATCGAGACCGTAACCGACCAGGAACCCGCCCTGGCAGTGGAAGCCGACGAAGTCGGCGGTCACCTCGGCTTGCCGCCTCTCCATCTTGTCGATCAGCGTGCAGACCCTGAGGGAGCCCGCCCCCCGCTGTTTCAGGAGATCCAGGAGGTAGACGAGCGTCAGGCCGGTATCGACGATATCCTCGACCACCAGCACGTCCTTGCCGGCCACCTCGAACTCCAGGTCCTTGGTCAGCCGGACCGTGCCGCACGACTCGGTGCCTGCGTAGCTTGAAAGCTTGACGAGATCCATGCGGACCGGTACCGTGAGCAGGCGCAGGAGGTCGGCGGCGAAGAAAAGGGCGCCCTTCAACACGACGATCACCAGCAGTTCGCGGCCGTCGTACGAGGCGTTGATCTCCTTGGCAAGCCGTGCGATCTCAGTTTGTATCCGCTCGGGGGAATAAAGAAGTTGCAGGGGATATCCCTGGTTCATCCGGTGTGGTTGATCCATTAATATTCTCCAGCGTTTTCTATAGCAGAACCACTATGGAGTGTCAATTCATTCTGGTTGCGCCTTACCTTTTGTGGTATAAATATCAGGTCCATAGCGAACTTTGAGAGGAAACCGATCATGAAAACCACCTTAACCGCCATCTCTCTGTTGGCCCTCCTTCTCACCGCCGTAACCGCGCTGGCCGCACCCGAGGTCACCGTCGAACAGGGCAAATACAACTTCGGCACCATCACCCAGGGGAAGAAGGTACAGCACAACTTCACCATCAAGAATACGGGCGACGCACCGTTGCAGATCCGGCAGTTGACCGCCTCCTGCGGCTGCACCGCAGCGAAACCCTCCTCCTCGACCATCGCCCCCGGCAAGACCGGCCAGATCCAGGTGACCTTCGACTCCGCCAACTTCTCCGGCCGGGTTGAAAAGAGCGTCACCATGACCACCAACGCCGGCAGGACACCTAGCTACATCTTCTATCTGGACGGAATGATCGAGGAGCAGTTGCAGGTAGTCCCGCGCCAGTTGGCCTTTGCCCCGGCCACCGCGGGGGTCACCAAGATGGGAACCATCACCGTGAGCAACAAAAGCGGCGCCACCGTCAAGCTCCTTTCGGTGAAAGTTAACTCGACCTCCATGCAGATCAAGCCGGAAATAAGAAAGAGCGAGCTGAAGCCGGGCGAAACCGGCACCATCGAGGTGGCCGTAACCCCCAGGGCCGAGGCCAAAGTCTGGAGTGGCTATCTCCACATCATGACCACCTTCCCGCAGCGCAAAGAAATCACCGTCCCGGTCTACGCCTCCCCCCCCAGGTAGGCGATTTCCCCTCGCCCTTCAGGGTGAGTGTTGCCGAAGGCCTCATTCAATATACCCTCGCCCCTTCAGGGGAGGGTGGCCGAAGGCCGGGTGAGGGAGGTTTTGCCGGCATTCCCCCCTCACCCTAACCCTCTCCCCCGATGGGGGCGAGGGGAGAGATTGAAACAGGGGAGAGGGTGGCCGAAGGCCGGGTGAGGGAGGTTTTTAAACTCCCCCGAATCCGCCTCAAGCCCCAGCCGACACGAACCGGCCGTCCCGGCGCTTATTTTTTCGCAATTAACTCTTGAGTTGGTCCCCGAATTGGTGTAGATAAATAGATCTTTCCCGGGCGGGTAGCTCAGTTGGATAGAGTACTGGCCTCCGAAGCCAGGGGTCATGGGTTCGAATCCCATCTCGCCCACCATTTTTAAAGATATTGATAGGTTAGCTCCACAAAACGACGTTGACAACATTCTGTCAACATTTTGAGGGCTAACCTATGCGTGTTCATACCAGAAAACGCGGCTCCATGTACCACTATGTCTGCCGCGTCCCTCGCGACCTGCAACACCTCTTCCCCACCGTTCAAATTACCCAAAGCCTCAAGACCACTGACGAGCGTGCCGCGAGGATCGCCGCCACTGCGGCAGAGTACCGAACACAGCAACTCTTCCTTCAACTGAGGACCGGCATGTTACCGAAAGACCTGGAGAAACACCTGATCGCGAACTTCCTGAGTAAAGGCCTGGATAACCTTGAGGCTATAGCTGTCGGGCGACCAAATGGAATTGAAAGGGACATCGAAAAGGCCGGGCTTGAAATATCGCGACAGGTGGGACACACCCCAGAAGAGGCTAAAAACGCACTGGCGACGGTCTACGCCGCCTCCGCTGATTTGTTCCGACGAGACTTGCAGACCGGGGACACGGGAGCAGTAGAGCCACAAATGGCTGACCTTGCAACCTTCCTCAAAGAGCATCACGGCGTCACCCTCTCCCCGACTGATAAAAAATCGCTTTCCAAGAAGTACCTCAATGCGGCCAAGCAACTTGATGAGGCGATGAGTGCCCTTTATCGTGGTGAATGGTCACCGATGGAACTTCTGAGGGAAAAGGTCGAGCGTGACTTGGCAACACCCTACTTCGACCTGAAGACGGTGCTGGAGAGGTATCAAGACAAATACCATGCCGATAAGGCACACCTTGCCGAGGGCAGCAAAAAGGATATGGAGGTGGAGTGCCGGACCTTACTGGAGATTTTCGGCAATGTGAGTATCAACGATTTCAACACGTTGGAGTCGGTCACTAAGCTTAAGCAAATTTTGCGGAAGTATCCGAAAAATCGAATTCAACGTTTCGGATCAAAGTCGATACATGCCATCCTCAAGGAACGGCAGCTTTATGAGGTCATCAACCCGAAGACTGCGAACAACTACCTTGATCGCGCCCGTCAGGTTGTGGACTTCGCCAATAGAAGCGAGTTCATCAATAAGGCAAATGTCTACGTGGGTGAACGTTTCAACACGAACAACGCCGCAGAGGAAGATCGGGCAGCTTACGACGCGCACGACATTAGGCGACTGATCGACGCCATCTGCACACAGCCCCTGTGGATCAAGAACCCACCCCACCCGGAGAGATTCTGGCTAATCCTGATTGCCCTCTTCCATGGTTTCCGACTCGGCAACATAATAGCGCTGACAAAGGAAGACATTTGCCAGACAGATAAGGGCACTTGGATATTCCGCCTGAGAGCAGGTAAGACTACTGCCACTGTAAGGCCGGTCGCGATCTGCGATTCCCTGCTGCTGTTAGGCTTCCTGGAATGGGTCGAGAAGCTACCACGCAAAAAGCTGTTCCAGGACAGTTCCCGGAGCTTCAGTGCATGGTACAACCGAAACGAGGTCCAGAAGAACGGGAAGCCAAGTCTAGGCTTCGAGCCGAAGTATGTCACCACTGATAAGGGAAAGTGCCTCTACTCGTTGCGTCACAGTTTCGCGGGCAACGTGTTCGACGTGACCGAAGACTACAAGATTACCTCGGACATGATGGGGCATAGCGCCGGGAAGCACGTGACGGCGCGGTACATCAAACGGACGAAAGCCGAAACCCTAAAAGAGATAACCGAGAAGATGCAAATGGGGCACATCGACCTGGACCGTTTGGAGGCCAGGGCGCGGGAGTTGTTCGGGGTCAACAAGGCGTCTTGACCGCCCGCCACTTAGGGTATGTAGGGTCAGAATTTTACCCTTTGCGGCGAAACGAAACGTTTTTACGGAGAGGAACACCGGGCCACTTTTAATTCTTGATTCCAAAATTTACCTTTCGCGGGTCGGGGCAAGGGTTTAGCGCCGTGCCTCATTGATTTTATTTCAACGACCACCCCCACCTCTAGCGGATTAGGCTAGGGGTCGGCAGCAATAAGAAGGGCCGCCCCGCCGGGAGTGGCCCTTTCGTTTACACTGGTATCTCGACTAGTGGAGCCGTATCTCCTTCCCGGTGTCCTCAACTGCCGACCGTGTGTAAAAACGGTGTACCGCTGGACCACGTTTTTAATACACATTTTTTATGTGTAATAACGGTGGGTATTTTATTTTGTTGACATTTTACCCAAAAGGTCTTAGAGTGTTTTTACACACTTTGACGGTCTAGGAGGGGAACATGGGAAGGGTTATCGGATACAAGCGGGTAAGCAGCCTGGAGCAGAACCTGGAGAGGCAACTGGAGGGCGTTGATCTTGATGTTGAGTTCCTGGAGAAGAAAAGCGGGAAGGACAGGGAGCGGCCAGAACTACAGAACATGCTCAAAACAGCCTGGAAAGGTGACCACATCATGGTTCACTCAATCGACCGGCTCGCAAGGAACATGGTTGACTTGCTGGGCATAGTGAAGGAACTGGTTGGCCGTGGTGCAAAGATCACCTTCGTGAAGGAAGGTCTGACCTTCACCGGTGATGAGAACGACATCTTCAAGAACCTCATGCTCAAGATGCTGGGCGCCTTTGCCGAGTTTGAGCGCGACCTGAGCAAGTCCCGGCAGCGGGAAGGGATCGAGCTGAAGAAGGCAGCAGGCGGCTACAAGGGCAAGGGCCGCAAGAAGTCGATCACTCCGGAGATGATCGCAGAGATGAAGGCCAGGGTTGAGGCAGGCGAGAAGAAAACCAAGATCGCCGCTGACCTGGGAATCAGCAGGGAGTCGATCTACAAGCTGCTGAAGGGGTAATTGCAGGCAACGCCTGAGCCAAAAACGAAAATGGCCCTCAATCCAGAGGGCCATTTTCGTTTCCTTCAGCCGCGAAAGGTAGAATTCAGAGCGTATATACGCACCTACAGACACCCTATAATCGCCGCCTCGAACTTCGATCCCATGTAGAAGTCCTGGCCGAACCGCAGCTCACTCCCGCCCGCGCCAGGTTCGATCCCCACGGTCGCCTCAGGTCCGAACCCGCCCGTCACGCTCAGGATGTAGCCCTTCTCAGTCATGACCGTGTTCAACTCACAATCGCGAACACGCATCCAGGCAGTACTGATGCACCGTATCAGTGGCTCCGGAGTCTTCGCGCTCTTAAACACCTTCGCGTCAGGACTGTCCAGGTGGCCCCTGGCACTCACCGCGCACCCCGCCAGCAGCCCCACCATTCCCAGGATCATAACCCGTCGTATCATATCCCCTCCATTACATTAGAGTGCATTTCAAGATCATGTAGCAGTGCGGGCAAGCAAAGTCAACACTCATTAGTTATGGTGCATCGTTAAGCGTCTCGAAAAACTATTTTTGATAATCATTATCATTTTTATCTTGACTCCAAATCCGCATGTGTGGTATAATACCACCGCCGTTCTCGGCGGAATGTTTATATACATAGATAGGGTATAGCAGCCCTGAACGAACTAAGGCCCGATGGGAGATCCCCACCGGGCCTTATCATTTCCTTCGATCTCCACCAGCTACCTGGACAGGGAACATCCGTCACAGAGTCCCACCTGGATCGACAGCACCTGATCCGCTGGTAGCTCCATGATTGCCTCCACCACGTGCTCCGGTAAGTTCTCCAGCCTCGACCGACAGCCCCCACAAACCTTCACCCCATCGACCATCCCCCCCCCCCTCCTGGAACTGAGATGGCGCACCGTTCAGAAGTATGGTCAAATGCCTGCATCATGGTTAGATCAATCACATGTTAATGGTGTAGATCTACGGGGTGTCCCTTCAGAAAACGGAATTTATAGCACGTTAAGAGGAGGACCTCCCGAATCTCACCTTTGCTCCATAAGTTAAAATTCGGAAACCCTCTATCCTTGCTTTTTCTGCCAAATGCGTTACAAATATTGTGTTTACTTTAATAAAAAAGCTCAAAAATGAGCGTGAGGGGGGAATGATGTTGACGCGACGCATGCTTATAATTGCCGTTCTCATAAGTTACCTTGCCCTACAAGGATGTGGCAGCACAAATGCAGACTCCCAATCCATAGTTCAGGCTCAGGTTACTGCCGCCGCACAAGTTGTTCACAACTACAACCTTCATGTCCAGGGTGATCCCACGATTTCACAGGTGGCTCTACCCCAACAGCTGACTGATGCAAACTGGGGGTTAAAGCAGCAAAGGTGCCAGGACGCGGGTTTTAATCTGCAACCGTACGCAGGTCAAACCGTTTCTTTGCTCCAGTACACGTTGACCGATTCATATCCCCAAGGGTGTCAACCGCCAAGGTTATTTGCCACCCCCGTCGCCAACGTTATTTTCCAGTTTAACGGTCAGCGGGAGTTCCTGAGTTAAGTCGTCGTGGTCTTCTGAGGGCGGCCTCTTCTTCGGTATGACTCCCCCT
>NZ_BLXW01000055.1:0-23616 GCF_054784495.1 Geomonas sp. Red276 | reverse complement strand
CATCCCGAACACGGAAGTTAAGCCTCTCAGGGCCGATGGTACTGCACTGGTAACGGTGTGGGAGAGTAGGTCGCCGCAGGGAATTTAATAGAAAGCCCCGCCTGGTTATCCAGCGCGGGGCTTTTGCTTTCAACTCTGCCCTTCACCCAACCTTTCGCCCTACCTTCCTCTGTGGATTCTCCTCCCCTGGATATGCGAAGAGCTGGCATTCTAACTACGCCAGCCCTTGCCTTGGAGAAGTCACCTTCCCTTTCTTTGAATTTTAGTAGGTGCCTTGGTGAATACTGCTACCTGCTTCTACTCGCGCCTGGCTAAGAGGTTTATAGCTGGCGTGGGAGCAAAAGCACCCAATCTCGGTCTCACCTTCCTTTTGATTATACTGTACCCTTACTGCACTAAAATTGCAAATCTCTCATCCCTGCCAAGCCGTGACTGGCGTGGGTCTGCGAGGTATTTGCCAACTGGCTCTGCAGGCGGATTTTCTCTCTTTCAGATCGGGGCATTGTTGGTGCGGGAGTAGGTTTCCATTAACCCAGCGGCCCCTAGAATGTGGCCTTCCATTGCGGCATCCAAATCGGCTCTCAGCGCTCCCTCTTTCAAGCGCAGTTTTATGTCGAGGGCGTAGAGGCGGAAATAGTAACGGTGGGTCCCGGACGGGGGACACGGACCTTCGTAGCCAAACCCTTGATTACTGTTCAAACCTTCCACTGCATTAAACGGGACCGTGTGCTCCTTGATTTCCTTTACCTCGATCGGGATATTCCACAGCAGCCAGTGAATGTAGAGCCCTGATGGTGCATCAGGATCCTCCACTACCAGGGCCAGTGATTTGGCTTCCGCTGGTACGCCATGAACAACCAGGTACGGGCTTACGTTATCGCCATCGCAGGTGTACTTGGAGGGGATCATGGTACCGTGATTGAACGCCGGGCTGGTTAACTTGAATTCCATGGTGGACCTCGCATGCGAAAGATTGGTAGGCGCCAATATAGGATGTCGTGTGCTGAAGGTGCGTCAACTGCGGCTGTTAGAGCTGGGAGCATTGCAATGCTCCCAGGATTGGATAGCATTAACCAAAAGTCGAGGCGAGTCTCTTGTCGCTTCCAGCGAAACGATCCCTGCTCAACGCGGAGGCCTCTCATGTCCCTGGAACGTTTGCTTATTTTCACTGTGGGATTCTACCTCGCTGGTTGCGCGACGAAAGGTTTCGTCAAACAGCAGGTCACCCCCGTATCCTGCCGGGTCGACGTCCTTGAATCACGGCAAAACACGCTAGATCAGAGGATCTCCGCCGTGGAAGGTCGTCTCAACGCCCTTGAGAACCGGGCCAATACCCTTGAAGGGCAGGTCAATGCCCTCCCGAAGACGATGGAACTGCCAGCCCCGGATCGAGCAATGTTGACCGATACCGAGAGAAGGAGTAACGACGCCGCCCAAAGGGCGGAAACCGCCGCCCGCAACGCTGAGGCGGCGGCCTCCAGTGCCGAGGGCGCTGCCCGTCGGGCGATAAAATCGTTCGAACTCGGTCAGAAGAAGTAGGCTATAAGTGAGGCCGCCGGTTCACTTGCAGGCGGACTTCCCGCCAGCCGTGGCAGCAAACTCCTCTTCATCCCGGCTTTTTCTCCTCTTAAGTGTCCTTATCTTCGGGCTTCCCGCTTCCCCCTTGTCGGCTGGTACCTTCAGGATAGAGGGGGAGCTCTTCGGCCGCCTCGATACCCATGTCGTGAATAAAAACGAGTCACTCTTCGAGATCGCCCGTCATTTCGACTTGGGATTGAACGGGATCACCGCTGCCAATCCCGGCGTCGACCCTCTCATCCCGCCAACCGGAGCTACCGTCACCATCCCGAGCTGGTGGATCCTCCCCCAGGTCCCCTTTCGGCCGTCCCTTGTCATCAACCTCCCCGAGTTCCGGCTGTACTACCTTCCCCGTGGCCGGCAGGGGGAGGTGATCACCTATCCGGTGGGGATCGGCGAACAAGGTGACACCCCGGCGGGGAGCTACCGGGTGGTGGAGAAAATATTCCACCCCGCGTGGCACGTCCCCCCCTCGATCAGGAGGGAGCAACCCGCCCTGCCAAAGATCGTTCCTGCCGGCCCCGACAACCCAATGGGTACCCATGCGCTCAGGCTGTCCGCCAAAGACATTCTGATCCACGGCACGGACCGCCCGTGGGGGGTCGGAAGCCGGTCAAGCCACGGCTGTCTGAGGCTCTATCCCGAAGACATTGTGGAACTTTACCGGGAAGTCCCGGTGGGAACGAGAGTGGTGGTCGTCAACCAGCCGGTAAAGGTGACGCTTCAGGGGGGAAGGGTGTACGTCGAGAGCCATGATGCGGCGGGAGGGGAAAGGGCAGCGGCAGAGGCGCTTCGGCTGCTCTCCAAAAGATCGCTGGTGGCCTGGACCGATTTTTCCAAGCTGCTGCAGGCGATCAGGGAAAAGCGGGGATACCCGGTCGACGTCACCTTGGATCGAGATGGTGCGACCGGAGAAAAGGCGCCACCTGTAATGCGACGGTACACGTCCCCTCGAGGAAAACCGAGGGATTCGCAATCATGAGTCGAGCGTTTCGCGGATCTTGGTGAGCAGCAGCGAGGGGGGGACAGGTTTGGTAAGAATCTGGGCCTTGTCGGCCATGATGTTCTCCTTCCTGATGATTTCGTCGGTGTAGCCGCTCGTGAAGAGTACCTTCACCCCCGGCCGGATCTTCTGGATCTCCTCGTAGACCTGCCAGCCGTTTTTACGCGGCATGATGGCATCGACGAACGCGAGGGCAATCTCATCCTGGTGCTGCCTGAATTTCGCCACGGCATCGTCACCGGCGATCGCAACTATGGTGCGGTATCCATACGCCTCGAGGACATCGACCACGATCTTGCGGACATTCTCGTCGTCCTCGGCAATCAGGATCGTCTCGGAGCCGCGCGGGAAGAGCTGAGCGGTCTCCTCCTCGGCGAGCTGGGCCTCGCGCGTGAGGGGGAGATAGATGCGGAAGGTGGTCCCGTACCCCACCTCGCTGTAGACTTTTATGTGGCCGTTGTGCTGGCGAACGATGCCGTAGACGATGGAGAGCCCGAGGCCGGTTCCTTTGCCGGGGGCCTTGGTGGTGAAAAACGGCTCGAATATCCGTTCCAGGTTCTCCTTTGGGATTCCGCTGCCGTTGTCGGAGAAGACGATAGTCGCATAGGTGCCGGGAGTGACGTTTGCGGCGGCAGCCCTTTCGCTGTCGATCGTTTCCCATCCGGTACTGATGGAGATCCTTCCTCCTACGGGGACGGCATCGTGGGCGTTCACCGCCAGGTTCATCAGCACCTGCTCAAGTTGGCCCACATCGGCCAGCACCGTCAGCTTTTCGGACGAAGGGGTAATCACCAGTTCATGTTCCTCGCCGATGACCATGAGGAGGAGCCGCTTGATGTCCTGGAGCACCGTGTTGAGATCGACCGGTACCAGCGAGATGGCGTGCTTTCTGCTGAAGGCGAGGAGCCCGCGGGTGAGCCCTGCGGCGCGTTCGGCGGCGTCGAGCATCTGCTGGAGGTACGGCATCAACTGGCTGTCCCGGGCCAGGTTCATCTGCATCAGGGCGGCGTTGCCGATGATGACGGTGAGGATGTTGTTGAAATCGTGGGCGACACCGCCCGCCAGGGCACCGATCGATTCCATCTTCTGCGACTGGTGCAGCTGTTCCTCGAGCTTCTGGCGCTCCGTGATGTCCTCCACCACCCCGATCAGGTAGGCAGGGGCTCCCTTGGTTCCGTGAACAAGGGACAGGGTGAGGATGGTCCAGACCGCGGAACCGTCGGCTCTCCGGTAGCGTTGCTCCGCCGTATAGGTCTTGATCTTCCCTTCCAGCAGGAGCCGGACATGGTCCTCGAAGGCCTGCAGGTCGTCGGGATGGGTGATCTCCTGAATGGTTCGTTGCAGCATTTCGCTGGGGGGGCAGCCGACGATATCGCAAAAGCGCCTGTTGACGAGGTTCAGCCGTCCCTCCGGAGACATGTGGGCGATCCCGATGGGGGCCTGCTCGAAGGTGCTTCTGAACCGGAGCTCGCTCTCCTCGATGACCGCCGCCTTCTTGATCAGGTTTCTCGCCCCCACGCCGATCCCGGTAAGCCCCATCGCCCAGAAGAAGAGGTGCCCCACGGCAATCCAGGCCATGGTGGTTTCCATCGCCTTCTCGACCTGGGCGACGGGGACGGAGACGCTGATTCCTCCCCGCACCGTGAGACCGTCGATCCTCAGGTCGGCGTGATGGCACGTCAGGCAGGGATCGTGGGCCATCATGGGGCGCATCAGACGCATGTAGGTAATACCGTCGACGGTCTCGATGCCGCTCACCTCGGAGGCCCCCCGCTGGAAGGCATGCAGCGCCTTACTCTCCCAGGGATCCGGGGCATTTTCCGGGCGCAGAGGTGTGAGGCTCGTGATGTGCCCCTGGCTGACTTCCGGGTGGTTGCGGGCCCGTTCGAAGACCTGCCGGATCATGGCCGAGGGACTCACCAGGGTAAGCTTTTTCCCTGATGGAGTGGTGATGTCGCGTTCGGGATGGTTGGCGAGGTAGGGATTGGGCTGGTTTTTGCCGGTGACCGGGGCGTACACGCCGCCGTAGCTTTCTGCCCAGTCGCGGTAGTGGAGATCCTTGGCGAGCGCTGCCCTCGCCTCGGCCAGGATGATGGAGTGGGCCTCCTCCTGCTGATGCCGGTAACTGATGATCAGCGAAATGGCCACCAGCATGGTCCAGAACGCCCCGAGCCAGATCGAGTAATTCCTCAGGCGCCGTAACTGTACTTGGCGGTTTTCGCGTGGCGTTCCGCGCTCGTTCATGGCATCCTTTATTGGTCAAAAATAATATTTGAGAAGTATACCATACCTCCCCGTGCCGGGCGGATTGGGGGATCGATGCTTTCACGTCGCCACCTACTGACATTCGGGGCGGAGGCTTCCCTGGCCATGCTGTTGTCAGGGTGCGCCTCCAGCCCTCCGCTTAAGAAGGACGTCTTTCCCGATTTCGGGGACCCCACGAGGCCCTACCTTGGGCTGGCCACCACCTTGCGAGAGGAATACGGCTACTCCCCCGAGGTGGAGGGGGAACTCCCCGCGGAGGTGCGCGGGACCCTCTTCAGAAATGGCCCGGCCCTTTTCGACCGCGGCGGTCTACGCAAGCGAAACCTGCTGGACGGCGACGGCATGGTCCAGGCCTTCGTCTTCCGGGACGACGGGGTCTGGTACCGCAACCGGTTCGTCCGTACCCGCAAGTTCATCGACGAGGAGGCCGCCGGGCGCTTCGTCTATCCCAGTTGGAGCACCCAGGCGCCAGGCGGCTTCTGGGGAAACTTCCTGCGGATGAACTTCCTGGGGCAGGCGGGCATCACCGTCTTTCCCTGGCGCGGCAGGCTTTACGCCTTCGACGAGTGCGCGCTCCCCTACGAGATGGACCCGGTTACCCTGTCCACCTATGGGGAATCCCGGCTCGGACTCCCTGAAGGATTCACCATCTACGCCGCTCACGCCAAGTTCGACCCCATCTCCGGCGACTGGCTCCACTTCGGGATCCTCTACGGTCCTACGCCCCAGTTGCACCTGACCATCTTCGCTGCCGACGGATCGCTGAGAGCCCACCGTTTTCTTCCGATGCCACGGAAGGTATACCTGCACGACTGGTTCGTAACGCGCAGATACCTGCTCCTGTCGCTTCATCCGGTGGAGATGGATTTCTGGCCGGTATTGCTCGGGAGAAAGAGCATGGTGGAGGCGCTGTCATGGCACCCGGAAAAAGGGAACCTGCTGCTCCTGTTCGATCGAAGCCTGCGGGGGGAGCCGGTACTCATGGAGACGGAAGCCTCCTACATGTGGCACTCGGTGAATGCCTACGACCGGGGGGAATCAGTGGTGGCGGATTTCATCGCCTACCGCAATCCCGACCACTTCGTCGGGCGGGACCCGGTGGCCTCGGCGGTCATGCAGGGGCGCCCGGGGGAGCATGCCTACCCGGGTGCCCTGCGACGCTACCGGATCGATCCCGCGAGAGGGACGGTGCAGCAGGAAATCGTGGAGCAGGGGGGGAATTACGAATGGCCGAGGGTCAACGAACTGCGCAGGGGAGTTTCCCACCGCTTTGCCTACTTCATCGACGCGAGGCCGGGAGACTTCTTCTGGACCAAGGTGTGCCGGTTCGACTTCGCAAGCGGGCGGTTGGAGCGATACGATTTCGGGCCCGGCCATTTCCTGACCGAGCCCGTCTTCGTGCCGCTGCCGGGCCGTCTTTATACCGAAGGGGAAAAGGACGAGCCGGGTTACCTTCTGACCGAGGTGTACGACAGCAAGAGCAGGCGGAGTTCCCTCGCCATCCTGAGGGCCGAGTGCCTGGCGGATGGGCCGGTCGCGGTCGTGCGCCTGCGGCACCACGTCCCCTTCAGCTATCACGGGTGGTGGAACCCCGGCATCGGGGAGGGGATTACTTCTTCTTGAGCGGGGTCTGCTGCCAGAAGATCCCGAGGACCGACTTGTCGTTGGCCGACAGCTTCACCCCTTTTTGCTCCATGCGCTGCTGGATCTTCTTCATGTCCTTGCCCGCGGCGATAGCCTCCTCGATCCGCTTGGCGCTGTGGCAAGAGACGCATTTCTTCTGGATGACCGGGGCGGCCTTGCCGAAGTGGCCACCGGTGACCGCACCCAGGTTCTGGCCGGTAGCCGGGGGAGAGGTGATCTCGCCGGCGGAGATCGCCGGTGTAACAGGGACCAGGGTCAACAGGGCCAAAATGGAAATTGCATGAGGTTTCATTTATCCTCCCTTTACCGAAAAGTCATAGCACTGGAAAAGACTACCAGAAAATTCCTCCTCTTGACAGTCTCCCCGGCTGAAATTCACCCGCCGCCTTCGGTGTCGTCTCCCCTCCCTCTCAAGCCGCTAATGATCTTCAGAATGTGGTAGACTAATTACAGTTGCTGACCGTCGAGGTCGGATGGGAGGCTGGCAAATGGTTCGATTGAAACGGATCCTTCTGGTTGAGGACAATGCCAACGACGCAGAACTCACCATGGAGGCACTCTCTGAGCATAATCTCGCCAATGGGGTCGACCTGGTAAGGGACGGCGCCGAGGCGTTGGACTATCTGTACAACCGAGGTGCCTACCAGGCAAGGCCGGACGGTAACCTCGCCGTCATCCTGCTGGACCTCAAGCTCCCCAAGGTGGACGGCCTCGAGGTGCTCCGGACCATCAAGACGGACCCGAAGCTGCGGTTCATTCCGGTAGTCGTGCTGACCTCGTCCCGGGAAGAGAGGGATGTGGTGGAAAGCTACCGGCTCGGCGTCAACGCCTACGTGGTGAAGCCGGTAAACTTCGGCGAGTTCATCGGAGCCGTCAAGGAACTCGGGGCCTTCTGGGCCATCATCAACGAACCTCCTCCAACGACCCTCAAGAGGGGCGATTCATGACCCAACCGTTGCGCATTCTTCACCTCGAAGATGACCCCATGGATGCAGAGCTGGTCCTTATGACCCTCCAGGCCGACGGGCTGGCGTGCGAGGTACAGGTGGTCTCCCGCCGGGAGGAGTTCGAGGCCGCCCTCCAGCGCGGCGGAATGGACCTCATCCTCGCGGACTTCGCCCTCCCGGCTTTCGACGGCATGACGGCACTCGCCATGGTCCGGGCGATCCTTCCCGATCTCCCCTTCGTCTTCGTCTCCGGAAAACTGGGGGAAGAAGCGGCTATCGAGTCGTTGAAAAGCGGGGCCACCGACTACGTCCTCAAGAACCGGCTCTCCCGCCTCACTCCCGCGGTGCAGCGGGCGCTGACCGAGGCCCAGGAGCGGGCCAAACAACGGCAGACCGAGAAAGAGCTGGAGCAGGCCTACCTCGAGATCGAGAAGCGCGCCGAGGATTACCGTAACCTCTTCAACAGCATCCGGGACGTGATCGCCGTCACCGACGACAACCGCAGGATCCTGCACGTCAACCAACCGGCCCTCCAGGAGGTGTTCGGCTATGAGACGGAGGAGGTCGTCGACCAGAGCATCAGCATCCTGTACGCCAAGGACGGGGAATTCCGGCGCACCGGCGAGGAGTTTTTCGACCTCTACGGGGGGCAGAAGGGGAAGCTGCTGGAGCTCGAGTTCCGCAGGAAAAACGGCGAGGTCTTTATCGGCGAGCAGTATGCCATGAAACGGTTTGACAGCCAGGGGGTCGCCACCGGCAACGTCTCGATCTTCAGGGATATCAGCGAGCGAAAGAAGGCCGAGGCCGCCCTGCGGGAAAGCGAGTTGCGCCGTTACCAGCTCCAGGTGGAACTGAAGTACGCGGCGGAGATCCAGGACAAACTCCTTCCCCGCACCAAGCCGAACGTCCCCGGTTTCGACGTCGCGGCCCGCTGCCTGCCGGCCAAGCAGGTGGGAGGGGATTTCTACGACTGGCAGAAGGTTACCCCCACCATCTTCTACCTCACCCTCGGGGACGTGATGGGGAAGGGGATGGCGGCGGCCATGCTGATGGCCACGGTCCGGGCGGCGCTCCACGCGGTGACCCTCTACAACACGCCGGCCCAGGCGCTCCACCTGGCGGAGAAGGCACTCTTTGCCGACCTGGAGAACTCCGAAAGCTTCGTGACCCTCTTTCACGGCCAGTTGAATGCCGGCCACAAGACCTTCAGCTTCGTGGACTGCGGCCATGGCTATGTGTTCGTCCGCCGCGCCAACGGTACCGTGACCGGGCTTTCCCCGCGGGGGCTCCCCCTCGGCGTCCAGGGGGGAGAAATCTACCAGGAGGGGAGGATCAAGCTGGACCGGGGCGACGTGCTGGTTCTCTACAGTGACGGCCTGATCGATGCCAACCCTCACCTGTCGCTGACCAACCAGATCCTGGCCAACCGGCTCGCCGGCCTGGAGAGCGCCGAGGAGATGGTCGATTCCCTCATCGCGCTCACCGAGACTCCGGACCCGCAGCCCGACGACATCACGGTGCTGGTGGTCCGCTGCACGAAGTAAACCTGCGCTTGCCGCCCTTATCGGCCGCTTCTCCGTCCTGTCCGCCTGCGACCATCGCCTCTTCCCCGCCTCGCCACCTCACTTCCGGTAGCTGATCCGATAGATGACGCCGGCCTTGTCGTCAGATACCAGCAGGCTTCCGTCCGGCAGTACCTGGACATCCACCGGACGCCCCCAGGCGCTCCCTTGGTGAAGCCAACCCTCCGCGAAGACCTGGTAGCTCCCGCCTCCTTCTCCCCTGGGGGCGACCATCGATACCCGGTAGCCGGTCGGCGTGGTCCGGTTCCAGGAGCCGTGCTCGGCGATGAAGACCCGGTCGCGGTACTGGGAAGGAAACATGCTCCCTGTGTAAAAGCGCATTCCCAGGGCCGCAACGTGGGCGGGGAGTTCAACCTCCGGGGTGACGAAGGCATCCTTCTTCATCATCGAGCCGAACTCGGGATCGGGAATGTTGCGCCCGTGCCAGTACGGAAAGCCGAAGTGAAGTCCCGCCTTAGGCGCCCGGTTGAGCTCATCGGGGGGGCGGTTATCTCCCATCCAGTCGCGCCCGTTGTCGGTGAACCAGAGTTCGCGGGTTACCGGGTGCCAGTCGAAACCGACCGTGTTGCGGATTCCGTGGGCGAAGATCTCCAACTGGCTGCCGTCGGGATTCATCCTCATGATGGAGGCGAAGCGGGGATCCTTCGACTCGCAGACGTTGCAGGGGGCACCGACCGGGACGTAGAGTTTGCCGTCGGGGCCGAAGCGGATGAACTTCCAGCCGTGATGGCTCTTGTCCGGGAAGGTGCCGTTGACCACCACGGGGCGCGGCGGGGTGGCGAGATGCTCCTCGATGTTGTCGAAGCGGATCACCCGGTTGATCTCGGCCACGTAGAGCGATCCCTTCCGGAAGGCTACCCCGTTGGGCTCCCTGAGCCCCTTCGCTATGGTGTAAACCTTGGCCTTCGGCGTGCCGCCGTTGACCACGGCGTAGACCCTCCCTTCCCCGCGTGAGCCCACGAAGAGGGTGCCCTTGGCACCTAGGCTCATCGAGCGGGCCCCGGGGATATTCTGGGCGTAGACCTCGATGGCGAAACCGGGAGGAAGCGTTATGTAGTCGAGGTGGAGATCGGAGGCGTGGGAGATGGTCGCCAGGAAAAGCATGAGCAGGAAGAGGGCGGTCTTCAACAAGCTGACTGCGGGGAGGGTAACGCTTTTGCTGGCGTTCATCGATTCCTCCTGCCGGGCGGACACCATCGCCCCCCCCTCAAGGGGATGAGGCGTGAAGGGGAGCCGCGAAAGTGTATGGGGTTTAAGGTGGCGCGGTCAGCACCGCGATAGGTAAGCCAAGTAAAGGTAAGCCCACGGAGGGCGGGGCGGGCCGTTAGGGGACGCCTCGGCCATGGTTAGATCACTCGCCGATGATCTTGATCAGGACCCGTTTGCGGCGCAGGCCGTCGAACTCTCCGTAGAAGATCTGCTCCCAGGGGCCGAGGTCGAGCCGCCCTTCGGTGACCGCCACCACGATCTCGCGCCCCATGATGGTTCGCTTGAGATGGGCGTCGCCGTTGTCTTCGCCGGTGTTGTTGTGCCGGTAGCGCGAGTACGGCTTCTCCGGGGCGAGCCCTTCGAGCCACTGCTCGAAGTCCTGGTGCAGCCCGCTTTCATCGTCGTTTATGAAGACGCTTGCGGTGATGTGCATGGCGTTGCAAAGGAGCAGACCTTCGCGGATGCCGCTTTCCGACAGCGCTTTCTCCACGTCCCCCGTTATGTTCACCAGTCCACGCCGCTTCCTGATTTCGAACCAGAGCTCCTTGCGGTAATGCTTCATCACTCCCTCCTTTTACTTCCCTTGATCGCATGGCAGATGTCGAAACGCGGAAGGCGGCGTCCAGCATGGCGGGAGCCGTCTTCCACCGGTTTTGCGAACGCATAAGGACCAGCAACACCTTCCGGTCTTCCCGCTTGGCCAGGGCCACCAGGCACTGCCCCGCCCGGGGAGTGGTGCCGGTCTTCACGCCATAGGCTCCGGGATAGCGCCCGATCAGACGGTTCTTATTGCGGAGCTGAAAGCTGCGCCTTCCGTTGACGGTGGAGATCCTCATGCTCTTTTGGGATACCAGCTCCTCGAAAAACGGGATATCAACCGCATGCTCGGCGAGCACCGCCAGGTCGTGTGCGGTCGTATAGAGCGAGGCATCGTCGTGGCCGCAGGCGTTGGCGAAGCGGGTGTTGGCAAGGCCGAGCTCCCTGGCCTTGGCGTTCATCTTTCCCACGAACTCCCCCTGGCTACCGCCGACGTGGTCGGCCAGCGCCCGGCAGGCGTCGTTGGCCGAGGCGATGAGCGTGGCGGCCAGCAGGTCGCGCACCTTGAGCCGCTCCCCGCGCCGCAGGCCTATCCTGCTCCCGGTCTCCCGCGCGGCCCCCTTGCTTACGGTCACCACCTCGTCCATACGGCATTTTTCCATGATAAGCAAGGCTGTCATGATCTTGGTGAGGCTGGCCGGAGGGAGACGGCGGTCCGGATTCTTTTCCAGGACCGTGCGGTCGTTGATCTTGATGAGGTAGGACGCCGCCGAGTAGCGGGAGGGTGCAACCGAGGCAGGAGCCGGTGGCGCGGAAAGCAGGCCCAGGACGAGGCAGGCAATGGTGGAGCTGGCGATGTTGGAAAGACGGTTCATAGTTAGAATTTAACATCTGCTAATCTCACCGCAATGCCTGGCCGCGGATTGGGATTTGCATTGCCGGGGAGGTTAAGGTATCTTGGGTCGGCTTCAAATGAGACGTCTAGCGAGGGGTGCATTGGCTACCAAGATACGAATCCTTCCCGAGAACCTGACCAACAAGATCGCCGCCGGCGAGGTCGTCGAGCGGCCGGCCTCCGTGGCCAAGGAGCTGGTGGAGAACGCCCTGGATGCCGGGACCAGGGAGGTGGTGGTCGAGATCGAAGGGGGAGGGCGGAAACTGATCCGGATTTCCGATACCGGGTGCGGGATGTCCCGCGAGGACGCGCTCCTGGCCCTGGAGCGGCACGCCACCTCAAAAATCGCCACCGACGCCGACCTTTTCTCCCTCTCCACCCTGGGCTTTCGCGGCGAGGCGCTCCCCTCCATCGCCTCCGTCTCCCGCCTGACCATCGCCACCCGGACCCCCGATTCGGTGGAGGGGACCGAGATCTACGCAGAGGGAGGACGGATCAAGGAGGTCAAGGAGTGCGGGATGGCGGCGGGGACCGTCATTGCCGTCAGGAACCTCTTCTTCAACACCCCGGCACGGCTGAAGTTCATGAAGAGCGCCGAGACCGAGGGGGGCCACGTCGGCGAGCTCCTCACCCGTTTGGCCATCTCCCGCCCCGATGTCCGTTTCACCTACCTCAACGACGGCAAGCAGGTCTTCCGGGCTCTCGACAGCGACCTGAAGACCCGGGTCGCCACCATGCTGGGGCGGCAGATCGCCGGCTTTCTCCATCCCGTTTCCTACCAGGACGACAGCGGTCTCAAGGTAAGCGGGCTGGTGGCGGCACCGGAGTGCAGCCGCAGTGCGGGAAGCCATCTCTATACCTACATAAACGGCCGCTTCATACGTGACAAGGTGGTTCAGCACGCCGTCCTCCAGGCGTACCGGAACTTCATGGAAAGGGGACGCTACCCGGTGGTGGCTCTCTTCATCGACATCGATCCAGGAGAAGTGGACGTGAACGTGCACCCGACCAAGCACGAGGTCCGGTTCCGGGAGCAGGGACGGGTACACGACGCGATACAGTTCGCGGTGGAGTCGGTGCTAAAGGAGACGCCGTGGCTGATCCGTCAGCCGGTGGCCCGCTCCGGTTCTGCTGGATCATCGGTGACATCGCCAACATCGGCAAGCGCTGCCAAGCCGGCCGCCAGTGGGGTGACTGCATCCCCTGCTGCATCTGTCAGCCGGGGCAACTGGCCCACTTCGTCCACCGGTGCCCCGTCGACCCGTCCCTCACAGTCCCCGCTCCCCCTCGCTTCGGCCGACAAGAAGGAAGCCGCAACCACAGGTGAACGAGAGCCGGCACCTGGTGAGGCGGGCGCCCCGGTATCCGCCGCTTCCACCGGTGCTGCGATCTCCGACGTCAGCGCCGCGCGGGTGGCCGAGGTCCGGGAGCTGCTGGTCAATTACCAGCCCCGCCCTCAGCCGGCTTTGCGCCCTCATTTTCAGCCCTCTCCCGACAAGGCGGCGGCCAAAGGAGGGGAGGACGCTTTCCCACCGCCTGCGCAGCAATCCGGCACCGAACCCGGTTCCGCCGGGAGTGAGCCAGGATCCGAAATGGGAAGGGGTGCGTCGAGGCCCGCGGTCAATCGCGAGCCGACCAAAGAGCCGCTACCGGGAACCGGCACCTTCGAAGCCACTCCCCCTCCGGCCGGGGTAGCTGAGCCCGCCGAACGGACTGGCCCCGCGGGTGCCACTCCCCCTCCTGAGCCGATTGCCGCACCGGAGCCCCTGCCAGCACAGGAGGAGAGCGCGCAGGGATACTTCTCGTCCCTCGCCGTCATCGGGCAGTTCAACGCCTCCTACATCCTCTGCCAGCACGGCACCGATCTCGTCTTGATCGACCAGCACGCGGCCCACGAGCGGGTGGCGTTCGAAAAGCTGAAGGGCGAATTGGCCGCTCGCGAGGTGGACAGCCAGGGGCTCCTTTTCCCCGAGCCGATCGAGCTCAGTTACCAGGAGTCGGCGGTGCTCAAGGAACACCTCGAGGAACTGGGACGCCTCGGGTTCGAGATCGACGAATTCGGCGGCAATACCTGGTTGTTGAAGGGGGTCCCCCAGATCCTTTCCTCCACCGGCTACCTCCGCACCCTGAGGGACATCCTCGAGGAGCTGGGGAGTCTCGGCAGAAGCCGCAGCTTTACCGATGTCCAGGAAGACCTCCTGGCCCGGATCGCCTGTCACAGCGTGGTCCGGGGGCGCAGGCCGCTCTCCAGGCAGGAGATTACCGCCCTTTTCCGGCAGATGGACCAGACCGACTTCTCGAGCAACTGCCCCCACGGCAGGCCGGTCATGCAGCGGCTAACCCTGTCCGAGGTCGAGAAGATGTTCAAGAGGGTCTAGGCTCGATGGAGAAGAAGATCAGGCTCCTCGTGGTCGGTGGCCCGACCGGGAGTGGGAAAACCGAGCTGGCGCTGAGGATCGCCGAGCGGATCGACGGTGAGATCGTCAATGCCGACTCCATGCAGATCTACCGCGGGATGGACATCGGCACCGCCAAAGCCTCGCCCCAAGAGCGGGCAAGGGTCCCGCACCACCTGCTCGACATCGTCTCGCCGGAGGTGAATTTCTCCGCCTCGGATTTCCGGGAGGCCGCGGCCAAGGTCATCGCCGACATCGACGCCCGGGGGAAGAAAGCGGTCGTGGTCGGCGGGACCGGTCTCTACATCCGCGCCCTCCTTGACGGGCTGGTCGACTCCCCCCACGGCGACCCCGAGCTCCGCCAGGCTTTTGCCGATGTCCCCGGACCCGAGCTCCTGCGTCGCCTCTCCGAGGTCGACCCGGTCACCGCTGCCCCGCTTCACCCCAACGACCGCGTCCGGTTGATCCGCGCCCTGGAAGTCTTCTCCCAGACCGGCCGGCCCATCTCCGAGTTCCGCTCCGAACACGGCTTCTCCGGTTCCTACTACCACGCCATGAAGATCGCCATCAAGGTGGAGCGCCCTGAACTCTACCGGCGGCTCGAGGCGCGGGTGGACCGGATGCTGGAGGAAGGCCTGATCGAGGAGGTCCAGGGACTGCTCTCCGCCGGCTACTCCCGGGAGCTCAAGGCCATGCGCTCCATCGGGTACAAGGAGGCCGCCGCCTACCTCGCCGGAGAAATCTCCTTTTCCGAGGCCGTAGATCTCATAAAACGGGACACCAGGCGTTACGCGAAGAGGCAGATGACGTGGTTCGGGAAGGAAAAAGATGTTTACTGGCTTGATTATCCTGGAAGTTTTGCTACTATCCTTGGGCATGTCATAGAATTTTTTGCATAAAGGAGCGGAATCATGCCGAAAACCCCTTTTAACATCCAGGATCAGTACCTCAACCAGTCGCGCAAGGAGCGGGTTAAGGTACTCGTGCAGTTGATGTCGGGCGAGAAGTTGGAAGGACACATCAAGTCCTTTGATAACTTCTCCGTCCTGATGGAAGTCCATGGTGACATCCTGATCTACAAACATGCCATTTGCAGCATCACCTCCGTGGACGGCGTCTTCCGCTTGCACCAATAGTACGTGCGTACTCTCTAGAGGCGGTCATGCCCGCCTCGATGACAAGCTCCTGCGCCGGCTCATTCCGATGGGCCGGCGCCTTTTATTTCTCCGGGGCGGATCTCGCCCGTTTTCCTTGAGCACCTCATCCTGCAACCCTTCCCTCGACGAACTCCGCCGCTTTCCCCTCGCGCTTGCAGTAAATCCCCCCAAAGTATAAGATGCCGTATCTGGAAAAATAAGAAGGAGGACTGATGTCCGGACTTATCGTGGAAAGGGTCATGCCCGGCAGCATCGCGGACGAACTGGAGATTGATCCGGGCGACCGTCTGCTTTCCATCAATGGCGAACCCCTGCGGGATATCATCGATTACAACTACCTGGGCTCCGACGAGGCGCTCGTCCTGGAAGTGGAGAAGGCCGACGGAGAGCTCTGGGAGCTCGAGGTGGAGCGTGAAGAGGGGGAACCCCTCGGCATCATTTTTCCCGCCCCCGCCCCCGCCCGCTGCGGGAACCAGTGCGTATTCTGCTTCGTCCATCAGCTCCCCAAGGGGCTGAGGGCACCGCTCTACGTGAAGGACGAGGACTACCGCCTGTCCTTTCTGTACGGAAACTACGTCACCCTGGCCAACATAGGGCGCGAGGAGATCGAGAGGATCAAGGAACAGCGGCTGTCCCCCCTCTACATCTCCGTGCACGCCACCGACGTTGCCTTGCGGGAGCAACTGCTCGGCAAAAAAGGGATCCTCCCCATTCTCGGTATCCTCAAGGAGCTTGCCGAGGCGCGCATCGTCATGCACACCCAGGTCGTTCTCTGTCCCGGGCTCAATGACGGGGAGGCCTTTGCCAGGACGGTGAACGACCTGGTCGCCCTGCACCCGTACGTGGCTTCGCTGGCGGTGGTCCCGGTCGGACTCACCAGCCACCGCAAGAGACTTCCCCCGTTGACCCCGGTGGACGAGTCCTTCGCCGCCGCCTTCGTGGCGCAGTGGGGGGAAAAGGCGCGCGAGCTGGAGTCGAGGCTCGGCGAGCCTTTCCTCTTCCTGGCCGACGAGTTTTACCTCAAAGGCAACGTCCCCTTTCCGCCCCTGGAGAGCTACGGCGACCTTCCCCAGATCGAGAACGGGGTCGGGATGATCCCGCTCTTCCTCTCTCAGGCGGAGGAGGTGCTGGAGGAGGCGGAAAGAGTGGAGCCGCTGACCGTGACCGTGGTAACCGGGCACTCGCCGTACCGTCACCTGGCCGATTTCCTGGAGCGCCTTTGCAGCGCCACCGGCGCCGTCATCCGGCCGGTCGCCATCCCCAACCGGCTCTTCGGCCCGAGTGTCACCGTCACCGGCCTAGTCTGCGGCAAAGATATTGTTGCGGCGCTGAAGGGGGAGCCTTTAGGGGACCTGGTCCTGGTACCGGACGTGATGCTGAAGGAAGGGGAGGGGGTCTTTCTGGATGACCTGACGGTGGAAGACCTGGAGCGGGAGCTGGGTACCGCGGTGGAGGTGGTAGAGTCGACCCCGTTCGGGATCTATGACTCCATCAGCACCCGCTCGTAAGGCGGCTGCCCGATCAAAAAACGAAGGGGAGCGGCTCCGTTAAAGGTGCCGGTCCCCTTTTTTGTTCTTCGAAAGGGTCAGTCCATCGGGTGAGGCCGACGACGACCCGGGTAAGACTATCGCGCGATGGCGTCGATCACCCGGAAGTCGAAGACGTTCTCCGCCTGGGACTTGATCAGGTTGATCTTCTCCTCGTCGTCCGCGGTGATCTTGGAGACATGCTCACTCAGGGTCGTGTAGACCTCGCCGGTGGTCTTCAAGGTGCGGATGTACGGGATGTTGCTGTCGTCGAGGATCTTCTGGCTGATGGCCGACAACGGTGCTGCGCCGGGTATGATCAGCCCGGCCAGCTTCTCGCGGTAGGCGGGGATGTTGTAGAGCGCGGAGGTGGTCACGATGAGTTCGTCGCGGGAGCTGGTGGTGATCAGCAGGGTCGACTCCTGCAGCTTGTCGATTACCCTCTGCGACGAAGCCGCCCCGAGCTGCACGGTGTGGATGATGCGGTTCCTCCCGCCGGGATCGCCTTGCAGCGGGAGCTGGAGCAGCTTGGAGATGTCGATCAGGGTCGGGTTGGCCAGTACCGACGAGAAGTTGAAGGCACCGGCCACCTTCTGATTGCGGGCCTCGAAAAATTGCTTCAGGTAGCCGAGGGATTCCGCCCGCTTCTCCGCAATGAGCTTGTTGACCAGCACCATCGGGACCTCGGCGCCCTGCTGGCGGAAGAGGGCAAGGTTCAGCTCGACCGAGTCGATCACGCAGCCGATCCCGCCTGCCGCCACCATCAGGACCGGAGCCCCGAGTTCCTTGGCGATCTGGGCGTTGTTGATGCCGATCACCGAACCAACCCCGCCGTGGCCGGAACCCTCGATGATGAGGAAATCGTTCTTTCTCTCCAGCTCCGCGCAGGCCTCCCTGATCCGTTGCAGGGGCATCTGCGGCGGGATCTCGCCGCTTAGAAATCTCTTGGTGTAGCCTCTTCCCACGACCACGGGGGACATCAGGGCCCGATCCTTCTCAAGGCCATAGACAGAGGCAATGAGTGCGGCATCCATATCCATCTCAACCCCGTCCAAGACAGAGACCTTGGGGCCGATCGGCTTGATGAAACCGACCCTGGCGTACTTCTTCTTTGCCAGGTGCATCAGCGAAAGACTGATGGTCGTCTTTCCACAGTGCTGGCCGGTTGCCGCGATGAAAATCTTCTTACACATGCTGCTGGGCCTCGTTGAGTTCTTGGTCTTCTTTCATCTTCAGTTGATTATAACGTGATTGTTACAGCCGGATCAACAAGGTATACGCTTTGTCGCTCGTGACATCCCAATCGACCCCCGCCCCCCTCCGTGATACAATTTCAGTATCCATTATACATTATGAATTACCACGTTAGCCGACGCCGAGATCGCCGGATACATCGACACCCCTGCGTTGGCACGGCAGCCACCCGAAAGGAGGAAGCCATGATTCGTGCTGAAGAGGTCATCGGAACTATTCAAGCCGCCATGGAACGCGAGCCTCGCATCAAAGTCCACAGCAACGCCATTCAAATGACCTTTGCCGACGGGGTGGTTACCCTTACCGGCGAAGTCGATGGCATCGCCGCGAAGAAGCTCGCAATGGAAATCGCCGCCTCACCTTCGCCGGTCTCGGGAATCGTCGACCGGCTCAGGGTGGAGCCTTCGGAACGGATGGAAGACGGCGCCATCCGTGACCATGTCTGCGACACCTTGATCGAGGAGCCGGCCTTCAGGAACTACACGATTCGGGCGGTGGTTAAACAGGAGGTGGAGCCACTCCGGGTGCTGGACGACCCCCAGCGGGTGATGGAGGTCGAGGTGAGTGACGGGGTGGTGACCCTCAACGGGAGCGTCGAGAGCCTGTCCCATAAGCGGCTGGCGGGTGTCCTTGCCTGGTGGGTTCCCGGCTCGCGGGACGTGGTGAACGGGATGGAGCTTTCCTACCCCATGGATGATAACGACGAGGAACTGGGAGACCTGCTCCGGCTGGTTCTGGAGAAGGATCCCATGGTCAACGCCTCGCAGGTCACCATTCACTGCCGGAATCGGGTGGTGACCCTGGATGGGGCGGTGGCGTCGGAGAGCAGCCGCAGCGCCGCCGAGAACGACGCTTGGTTCGTGTTCGGCGTCGACAAGGTCGTCAACAACCTGATGGTAACCGGGTAGCTTATCGCTGGGATGCGATGGGGGTGCCATGAAGAGCCGCGCCAAGAGGCCAACGACCCTGGTGGAGAGGCCGGAGACCTTGAGGCAGGAGATCGTCGTCCTGCTGACCGGTGAGACCCTTACCGCTAGGGATCTCTCCGGTCAGATAGGGATATCGGAAAAGGATGTCCTGGACCACCTCGAGCATGTCCGGACCGCGTTGCACGGAGAGCTTGCGGTGGTTCCCGCCCAATGCCTCGACTGCGGTTTTGAGTTCCGCAAGCGCGAACGTCTCAAAGCCCCCGGCAAGTGCCCGGTCTGCCGCGGCGAACACATCGCTGACCCATCCTTCACGATACGCTGAGCTAACGTCACCACTCACCGCCACTACGGTAGAGCCGAGGTTGCCGCCGCAAAGAAGTGGTGAGTAAACCAGTGGTGAAGATGACGTGGTGAAGATGACGTGGTGAGGATGACGTGGTGAGGATGAGGTGGTGAGGGTGACGAAGGGTGACGAAGGGTAGGTTGCCCCGGATAGGTGATGGCACGCTCGCTAACGTATCAACTCACTTCCGGTGGTTTCATGTAACGACTTTACACATCAAGAACGACGGTACACCGCCACCCCTTATCCACTTTTTCCAAAGAGAAGCGCAGCATGGTGACCGCCTTCACGTCGGTTTGCACCCGATGGCGCTTCGGGTCTATCTGTTCCCCCTCTAGGATACCCGACACCTTGAACCCATTGCCGGTGGCGGCAATGGCGAGCCGGGTCGGGAGGAGGAAGAGCCTGCGGGCGTCCTTGTAGAAGATCAGCTCGTTGAGAAAGTCGAAGAGGAGCATTTCCTCGCTGGTCTGCTCCAGCTCGACGTCAATCTTCACGCTTGGCCGGATCTCGTCCGGATCCTCCATCATCACCTGCAGGGTCGCCTTGGCGGCGTCGGTGAATAGTTCTTCCAGGGTGCGCCCCCAGGCGTTGAAGGCGATATCGGCGGCGGCGATGTCTCCGCGGTACTCGTACGGCATGTCGTCCTCCCCAGGAGCTCTAACCCTTGATGTTCCCGATAGGCACCAGCTTGGCGACCCGCTTGCTGAGGCCCGCCAGCTCAGTGGTTTCCGCCACCTCGTCGATGTCCTTGTAGGCGTCACCCGCCTCCTCGGCAAGACCGCCGAATGAGTCGGTCCGGACGTAGATACCCCGGGCCTCCATGTCGCGCTGAAGCTTGTCGCCGCGGAAGCTTTTCATGGCCTGATGCCTGCTCATGGTCCTGCCGCTGCCGTGGGCGGTGGTATAGAAGGTATCGATCCCGCTCTCCATCCCGGCCAGGAGGTAGGAGCCGGTCTCCATGCTCCCGCCGATGATGACCGGCTGCCCGGTCTTGCGGTAACATTCGGGGATGCCGTAGCCGCTCGGGGGGAAGGCCCTGGTGGAACCCTTGCGGTGCACCAGCAGCTCGCGGCGGTGGCCGTCGATGAGGTGGTTTTCCAGTTTCGCCGTGTTGTGGGCCACGTCGTAGACCATGTTCATGCCGAGCTCGTCCGGGGAGCGTTGGAACACCTCCGAAAAGACCTCCCTGATCCGGTGCAGGATCACCTGGCGGTTGGCAAAGGCCATGTTGACCGCGCACTTCATGGCGCTGAAATAGGCCTGCCCCTCGGGGGAGTGGAAGGGGGCGCAGGCGAGCTCGCGGTCGACGATCTTGATCCCGTACTTGCGCTCCATCACGGCGAGGAAGACCTTGAGGTAATCGGTCGCCACCTGGTGGCCGAATCCCCGGCTGCCGCAATGGAACATCACCACCACCTGGTTGGGGATGGTGAGGCCGAAGGCTGCGGCGCGCTCCGGATCCATGATGTTCTCCGGTTTGGCGACCTGGATTTCGCAGTAATGGTTGCCGCTTCCCAGCGTGCCGAGCTGGTTGTACCCCCGCTCGATCGCCTTCTTGCTGATGGTGGAGGCGTCAGCCCCCGAGAAGCAGCCCCCCTCTTCGGTCATCTCCAGGTCCTCCGGCGTGGCGAAGCCGCGCTTGAGGCACCAGCGGGATCCCTGCTCGAGGACCGAGGCGAACTCGTCCTCGTTTAACCGCACGAAACCATGACAACCGACACCGGTAGGGATCCGGGTGAAAAGGCGGTCCACCAGGCGGTGGAGTTTCGGGATCACTTCGTCGGCCGTGAGGGTGGTGAGCACCAGACGCATGCCGCAGTTGATGTCGAAGCCGATCCCTCCCGGTGAAATCACCCCGCTGTCGGGATCCATGGCCGCGACGCCGCCGATCGGGAAGCCGTATCCCCAGTGGCCGTCCGGCATGCAGTAGGCGTAGCGCTGGATGCCGGGGAGGGTGGCGACGTTGGCGACCTGCTCGAAGACGCCGGCGTCCATCTCGTTGATCAACTTCTCGGTGGCGAATATCCGGGCGGGAACGAGCATCCCCTCCTTGTGGGTGATGGGGAGTTCCCAGATCGTATCGGAGACCCGTTTCAAAGCCAACGGCAAAGTCATGACCGCCTCCTGCGTCCATGGTAGAGTACCGAATTATCTTACCATAGATCCGCAGGAGGGGAGGGGGGGCGCCCGGAGAGGGGGGCGGGGAAGATGGCACCGCGACCTACGCTATTTCCCGCACGATCTTTTGTGGTTGAGGGGGAGAGGAGAAGGTCAGCTCCTTGGCTTCGGTCTTGACCCAGTCTGCGGACCTGTCATACCCTAAGATGGATCCCGATTCTACCAGGCTTGAGAGTTGATGGTCGTCGACGATGTCATAGGTGAAGTCATCGTAACAGACAAGTATTCCCATGGATTTCCCCCTTTTACTGGCGCTGTCAGATCATCAACAGTAACCGTATCGGCCGTGGGTGTTTCGGCCTTTAACGTGAATATGTCTGCCGGCGAGCTTTGTGGTAGAATTACGGGAATGAAAAAGTGAAGCAAGCTTTGAGGCAAGTCGGTTGACAAGGGCGCGGGGAGACCTGTATGCTCACTGGCTACCGAAGAGCTACCAATACTGGATGAGGTACTTACAAATGGACAACGAGCACAGGGAAGAGATGGAGACCGAAGAGGAAAGTTTCGCCGAGATGTTCGAGAAGAGCCAGAAAGACACTGGCCGCTTGAGCCCTGGTGACAAGGTGGAGGCCACCGTCCTCAAGATCGCCAAGGATTGGGTGTTTCTGGACACCGGCCGCAAAGGGGAAGGGGTCCTCGACATCAAGGAGTTGACCGACGCCGACGGCCACGTCACCGTCAACGTAGGGGACAAAGTCACCGCCTGGTTCATCTCTTCGCGCAACAACGAGATGCGTTTCACCACCAAGATAGGTGGCAAAGGTGCTGCCGCCGCCGGCAATGCCCAACTCGAGGAAGCGTTCGCCGCGGGTATCCCGGTCGAAGGTGTCGTCGAGAAAGAGGTCAAGGGGGGCTTCGAGGTCAAGGTTGCCGGTTCCCGCGCCTTCTGCCCGTTCTCCCAGATGGCCCTGAGAAGGGTGGAGGACAGCCAGGCCTTCATCGGCAAGCAGATGCAGTTCCGCATCACCGAGTACGCCGAAAACGGCAGGAACATCATCCTCTCCCACCGTGCCCTCCTTGAGGAGCAGCAGCGGCAGGAGAAAGAGGCTCTCAAGGAGACCCTCAAGGCGGGCGACCGCGTGCGCGGGACCGTTACCTCGCTGCGCGACTTCGGCGCCTTCGTCTCCATCGGGGCGGTGGAAGGGCTGCTGCCGGTCTCCGAGATCGGCTGGACCAGGGTCAAGCACGTCTCCGAGGTACTGTCGGTCGGGCAGGAGGTTGAAGTCGTGGTGAAGGCGGTGGACTGGGACAAGGAGAAATTCTCCTTCTCGCTCAAGGACACCCTGCCCGACCCGTGGGAAGAGGCGGCCAAGGCCTTCCCGGAAGGCTCCTTCCACAACGGCAAGGTGGCACGTCTCACCCCGTTCGGCGCCTTCGTGACGCTGGCCAGCGGGATCGACGGCCTCATTCACATATCCAAGCTTGGTGCCGGAAAGAGGATCCAGCACCCCCGCGAGGTACTCTCGGAGGGGCAGGAGATCGAGGTCAAAGTTGAAGGCGTCGACCGCGAGCAGCGGAGGATTTCGCTGTCGCTCGCGTCGGTAAGCCGTGCCGAGCAGGAGCAGAGCGACAGCATGGAGGCGTTCCGCAAGGCCTCCGCCGAGGCTCCCAAGGGGATGGGAACCCTCGGGGATCTCTTGAAAGCCAAGCTCCCGAAGAAGTAGAAGAGGCCGGTCTTGGAAGAGATAACTCCCGATCCCGGTTTTCTCATCAAGCTGGTGCGGACCAGGATGCCCTTCGGGAAGTTCGCTGGTCTCATGATCGCCGACCTTCCCGAGCCGTACTTGGTCTGGTACCGGCAGCAGGGGTTCCCCGAGGGTGAACTGGGCGAGCTTTTGCAATGCATGTACGAGATCAAGGCCAACGGGCTCGAATACCTGCTGGATCCGCTCCGTCGATAATCCATTTTGTATGACTGTAAAAAGGCCCCCCCTGTCGAACTCGGCAAGGGGGCCTTTGTCTTTTCAGGCGGCGTGGGGTATAGCTTTACCGCATCCATTCCACCCTGACCATGCGCTGGTCGTGGCTCCATTGGTAGTGGAGGATGAATTCTAGTTCAAAATGCACCACCCTGAAGGAGGGGTAAAAAAGAAGGGACACAGTGAGTTTTTCTGGTAGTTTGGAAGCGCCAACGACCAAACCTCAGAAGGAGAACCCACCGTGCCCCAC
>NZ_BLXW01000054.1:0-26295 GCF_054784495.1 Geomonas sp. Red276 | reverse complement strand
CGTTCGCCAAGACACTCTCCGAGAAAGGAGGTGACTCAACGGCAACATCCCTGGACCAAGCAATTCTCTAACAGGGGGTGGTACACTTTTCGATTACCGTAACTGGTACACTTTTACGCTGCCATTGACAATCAATTCAGGGTCATTCAGATGCCGTACCAACCATCGAGCTAGTTGGGACATGACGTTGTCCCACTCGCTACCTGTTTCCCCTCCAGATACCAACGACATCCACGGCGCGAGTCTATAGGGTGCGGGACGTCTGATCAGGCTAAAACGAAGCTTGTCGTCCTTATCTGTGCGAGGAGGAACGCCGAAGCGCTGTAGATCGCCGTGCAGGTATCGATCATGTGAGAAAGCCTCTAGCCATTCCAGCGGTGGCACAGGATCGAATTCTGCAAACCTTTTGGCAGGCAGTCCAGATTCGTGAGACAGTGCCCACAGCATGCGACCCACAAAATCGTCTTGTTTTGTGCTCGCTGATGGGCGTGCCATCGCATAATCTACTACGATACGCTCTTTCCCAAGAATGCCGTCGCGGTATGTTTCAGCCCAGATTTTCAACGTGCAATGCAAGGCTGAATGATCTTGCGTCCCCGTTGCCACTTCGTAAAGAATCGGAACAACACCTTTGGCCTTCCACTCAATAGTTGTAGTACTCTCCAGTCCGGGCTCACAGTCTGCCAATGCATACGCCTGGGGCGTTATCTCTCCTAGCATGCGGTCAGCAGCCAAGGCATCCATCATGTAGCGCAGCACCGGGTCGTTGATGCTGTACCCCACGAAGCACACGACGTAGTTGCGGAACAACTCACTGACAAAGCGAGCAGCCCACCTTTCAGTCAGGTAGGCAAGACCGAAGTCTCCGCTGGTAAGTACCAGCCGATTAAGGGCACTCTCGTCTAGACTTTCAGGCAAAAGACCATGCAAATACACTAGGCCATCCCAGCGGCTGTTTTTCGGGATCGGCAACATCGGGGCCGGGTAGGCGTTGACCGTCTGTTTAGTGTGCTTTGCAACCCATCCAAAAACACGGTCGAAATTCGTTGTCACCAGACGAACCGCGCCGTCTCGGCTTCGTGCCAATTGAAGCAATGCGAGGTGTGTATCGGTCGCCCCTTTTCTCCTCAACCTAGGTTGCAGCGCCTTGCTCAAGGCTGTGCGCACCGCCAAGCGCTGACCTGGCAAGCGATGTTCGAGCAAATCCAGCGTGGCATCGAACTGATTTCGAGAATAAGCATCATCCTCGATTAGGCTCCGAGTTGTGCCTGCAATACGGTAAATCTCGTCAACCAGCCCTTTGAACCCAGGCAAACCAGCAGGGTAGGAAATTCCCGCACCGCAAAAAAAGACGACGCGGCCTTCCTCATGTGCTTGCAGAAGCGCATCAGGAATATCCGGCCCGTTGGCTACGAATTGCATTTATCAACCCCTGTTGTTCTCGAAGAGTGAGTGTTTCGAATAGTAACCGGATTTAACTTTCAAAACCCAATAATGTCACACAGTAAGGCATCCATGGGCCAAAGTCAAAGATGTTCAACAGATGTGTCCACAATAGCTCCACCTTCTGCAACCTGAAGCCCGGTCCCTTTTCCTCCGCTGGAGGAGTCGCCGGCGCCGGGGCGGGCGTGAGCCTAGGCTCCACCACCACTGCGGTCTCGGGGTGTGGGCGTAGTGGCCAGGACCCGGAAGAACAGCGTCTCCTGGTGAATCGCAGCCAGAAAAACACCCCCTCAAATTAATATTATAAGTCTTGACATATAAAAAAATTGTATTACTTGTTAAGCTTGGCTGAAGTCCCAGACTGTGCCGAAGCCGTCCGTTTGTTATGTCTGGAATTGCTCACCTTTATTTGCCTAATAGGCGAAAATACTAATGTTTTTATTGGCGATTACAGCCAGCGAGGAGGGGCGTTATGCGTGGTGCAAGGTTTTGGATAGTGGCCGTTGCGGTGGCCATAATCTCATTAGGTGTGGTCGCGATTTCTATTGCTGCATCGGTGCCGCAGATCATCAACTACCAGGGCACGTTGACAAGCAACGGGACGAAACCGACTGGGCCTATCAATATGGCTTTCAAGGTCTACAGCACCTCAACTGGCAGCACCCCGTTGTGGACTGAAAACTGGAGCTCCTCCGCAACCCCCTCCAATCCTGTCATCGTTACCAATGGCAGCTTCAATGTCATGCTTGGTGCCCTCAATCCATTCCCGTCAGGATTTTTCGCCGACCATCCCAAAACCTATCTGGGTATTACAGTTGGAACCGATTCGGAGATGTTACCCCGCCAGCAATTTGCGAGCGTGGGGTACTCCTTTACCTCCGGCAACGGCGTTCCAAAAGGTGGAATCATTATGTGGAGCGGAGCTGTCAACCAGGTTCCAGATGGGTGGGCACTGTGCGATGGAACGAACGGGACACCGGATTTGCGTGACAGGTTCGTTGTTGCGGCGGGGAGCGGGTATGCTGTTGGAGCAATTGGCGGCAGTTCATCTATCAACTTACAACACTCTCACAATTATTCCGGAACTACAAGTACGGCTACGAGAAATGATTACGACGATAGAACAAAAAATGGCAGCTTATACCACACGCTCAATGACAATCACACGCATACTTATTCAGGAACAACAGACGGTGGAACGCTGAGTTCAAATCAAGACATACGGCCACCGTTCTACGCATTAGCCTTCATAATGAAATTTTAAGTTCGCCTAAGAGGCACGGTATGAAGAAAACTCTGCCAATCATGGGCATACTGGCTCTTTCTGCAATCATCTTGGCTGAAATGGCCTATGCCGACACGGTGGTTCCTCCTACCACATCGCTGGTAAACTCGTACGACCCAAACGGGAACCTTATCAGTGGCGACGGTAAGTATTATGAGT
The DNA here is from genome assembly GCF_054784495.1 of Geomonas sp. Red276. Taxonomy (NCBI): domain Bacteria; kingdom Pseudomonadati; phylum Thermodesulfobacteriota; class Desulfuromonadia; order Geobacterales; family Geobacteraceae; genus Geomonas; species Geomonas sp. Red276. The sequence continues at coordinate 23,408 of NZ_BLXW01000054.1, read as the reverse complement.
ACAATGACGCCAATCAACTGATCAGAGTGCGAACAGGTGATAAGAATGGCCCAGTTGTCTCGGAGTATTTCTACGATTATCAGGGGCAGCGGGTAAAGAAGGTTGAGAATGGCGTTACGACCTATTACGTCGGCAAATATTACGAGGCATCTGTTGTGTCAGGTTCGGTCCAGAATACCAGCTATTTCTTGTCTGGCGATGAGCGAATAGCTAAGAAGGATCAAACAGGAATTTATTTTTATCACCCTGATCACTTGGGCGGGGTAAATGCGGTGACTAATAGCAGCGGAGGGGTTGTCGCTACAACCTCATACCTCCCGTTTGGTGAGATACGGCAAGGCGGAGCGGAAAAGTATTCCTACACTGGCAAGGAAAAAGACAAGGCAACCGACCTTTATTATTTCGATGCGCGGTATAACCACCCAGCGTTCCGGCATTTTACTCAGGCAGATGATGCTGATCCAGATATGGATGATCCACAAGATTTGAACCGATATGCGTATGTTGGAAACAATCCGATGAGTTATGTTGATCCTGAGGGACATAAGAAAAAGCATCATTCAAAAAAGGAAGAGAAGAAATTAGCAAAAGCAAGGGCAGCTAAGAATGCGCTTAAAAAGCAAATGGCAAAAGAAAAAGAAAAGTTACGTGCAGTAGCACATTACAAAAAAGGTTTTGGTATTGTAGAAAATATCGTGGCTAGCAGTGTATTTGCTGATAGTAATGCGCACAGTTTTTCAAGCAATTCAGAAAGTGCTCACACTGGTAAACTGGCTAATTACTCAGCTGGGCTCGGCAAGGAGTTAGGTAAGGAATTATTTCAGAAATTAAGTGAACAAACCTTCAAAGGAATTTCGTGGGCTTTGGAAAATGACTACACGGATCTTCCCGCTATGCAAGGTGCAATTTCTGGGTCCATAAAAGCAGAACTCGGAGGAATAAAAATAGTAAATGGAGTATTAGCTCCGGCAGTAGGTAATTTCCTGGCTGGTGTTGCAATAGATGAAATTGAACCAAATAGCAAGAAAGTGCCAATTTTAGGCGAGATACCCTATGTTGGAGATATATTGTTTCGTTATACACCTATTACCAAAGAATCTATTGAGGATAATGGCGACGTTTATATCAATGGTGTTTACCAAGGAAACTGTAACTGTAAATAGTTTTAACTATATATAACGAGTAAACATCATGGCAAACCACTTCCTAAGAATTATTTTTTTTCTCACTGCAATATGTTGTTTCCCTTGGAGCGTTTCATTTTCATATGCTACTGGGCATAGAGAGTGGACGGATTTTGAGACAACAATGTTTTCAGGAAGTTATGGTTATCATTACAAGATAGATTTGCCTTCAGGAAGTCATGGTTTAACACCCTCTTTATCTCTTTTTTATAATAGTTACCTTCAAAACACTGAACATGGCTGGGTCGGTTCCGGATGGGAGATTCCACTTTGTTATATCATTGCTAATGATGATGGCACCTATTCATTAATCATGAACGGTGTGAAACATGATCTTATTTTTGCAGAAGGTCGATATCACACAAAAATAGAAACGTATCTGAATGTTGTAAACAAAACTAATGTTGCTAATGAGCGTGGTGAATATTGGACAGTCACTGATAAGAGTGGAACGGAATATCGTTTTGGATATACCGCAGATTCCGAAAGTACGGTGAACCCAAGCGGGCCATCAATAACACCCAAAGTCTGGCGGTGGAGCTTGGATCGCATTAAGGATACCAACGATAACTCAATTTATTACAGCTATAGTGAAGACAGAGGCGAGATTTATCCGTTTCATATAGAATATAACACCGATAGGCAACGGATAGTGGAATTTGCCTTCGAAGATCGCCCCGACCCTTATAGGACTGTACATCAAGGTTCGGAAATTTACACTGCAAAGAGGCTCAGCCGAATAAGCATTTCCATTAGCGGTAGCCTGGTTAAGAGCTTCAAGCTTGACTATGCACCGATTACTCCCCAATCTCCCTCCTCACAACTTTTGTCGATAACAAAGCAAGGCTCAAATGGAACGGCCTTGCCGTCAACCAGTTTCTCATACAAGCCTCTCAACGCTCGCTTCTCGAATTACTCGAGCATAAATTCGCAAAAACCTTTTTCCTTCCGGCATGTTGATACCACTAATGCCACCACGGCCACTATTGACATTAACGGAGACGGTTTGCCCGATCTGGTGGATAGTTCAACGACTCCGTGGAAGGTTACTTTGAACAACGGAAACGGCGGAGCGATGGCCCCCATGGACTGGCCAGGTGCGCCTGCCGGCCCGATTACCGCGACTGATTCGCTTGGAAACGTGACACAGGATCTTGTTGACATCAACGGCGATGGTTTGCCGGATGTCGTCGTGGCCAACTCGGATGGTACATGGAATGTATATCTCAATACCGGGAGCGGCTTCGCCCCTCCCACTTCGTGGGTAGTACCAGGTTCTGATGGCTTTATACGAACTGTCACTGCAGACCCTAACAGCCCGGGATCATTTATTATCACACGTGATCTTATAGATGTTAACGGCGACAGTATTGTTGATCTTGTCAACAAAAGCGGCACTGGATGGGAAGTTGCTACCAATTTATCTGGTGGAGCATGGCTCTTAGACACAGTGACCGAGGAGTTGGGTGGCAGGTCCAGTATTACATATTCACCATCCTCAACATACCCAGACACCCAGTTCCCGTTCAACTACTGGGTAGTATCATCTATTGCCCGTGATAATGGACTGGCTATTAGCAATCCCCAGCATACAACCGCCACTAATAGTTTTTCATACGCACACGGGAAATACGATGCTTCGTCCAATGAATTCCGGGGATTCGGCCAGGTAACCGAAACCCGTCCAGATGGCGCACTGGTTGTACATATTTTCCAGCAGGACGATGCCCTGAAGGGAAAGGAAACCCAGACGTCTATCTCCGACGCCGGTGGAAAGCCATTTGCGATGACTGCCAATACTTGGAGTTCAATAAATAACGGAGGGGTCTATACTCTAACCCTCGATCGGGTAGATGATAACACTTACGACGGGAAGCAAGATAATCCGAAACAGGTGGTGACGGAATACAAATACGATCCGTATGGCAACGTCACCGAGGAAGATCACCACGGGGATTCATCCGTGACCGGCGATGAAACCTTCATCTTCAACGAGTACGTCTACAACACCGAAAAGTGGATAGTTGAGAAGGTTAAGCATAGTTACACCACGTTGTCAATTGCCGGACCTCATGTACGTGAGGCTTGGTTCAACTACGATGGGCAAAGTGATCTCGATACGCCTCCTTCGGTAGGGAATCTTACCAGAGAGGAACATTTCCTTAATACCGGTGCTAATCCTGTCACTACGTACGATTATGACAATTATGGCAACAGGACGAAAACCACAGATCCTGAAGGAAGGGCCACTTCCGTCACGTACGACGACCTATTCCATACCTTCCCCACAGAAATCACAAACGCAATAGGACAGACGACGGTTCGGGAATTCAACCCTGCCAATGGCCAGCCCACCACCGTTACCGATCCCAATAATTTCGTTACTACGTACAGATACGATGCCTTCAACCGTTTGATCAAAGAGATCAAACCGGGGGATAGCGACACATTTCCTACGACAGAAATTGTATATTCTTTGGACGGGGTGCCTCCTGAAAAAGTGACCGTTTCCCGCCGAGAAAAAAGTGGTTCGGGGAATAACCTTGATTTGATTCAATTTGTCGATGGTTTCGGGAAGCTCATCCAGACGAAATCAGAGTACAAAAACTCGTCGAACAGGGTCACCACAGATGTATATTATGACGTGATGGGAAGGGATTATAAGCATTCTAACCCATATCTTGCAGATTCTACTCCTGATTACAGCCTCCCACAATCCGTTCCTGCCACAGTTGAAGAATACGACGTTATGGGAAGATTGGTGAAAACTACCAATCCCGACCTCACCCTCGGCACTACCCTGTATGATCACTGGACTAACACCTCAACTGATGAAAACGGTCATGTGAAGTTGCGTACGTATGATGCGAACAAAAACCTGCGGCAGGTGGTGGAGAAAAACCATGTTGGTGTGAATGGCGCCACCCTCATCCCCATCGACGAAACGTACACCACCAATTACCAGTATGACCCGCTTGGTGAATTGTTACAGAGCCAGGACCATCTGGGCAATCTCGTATCCTACGTCTATGACACCATAGGAAGGAAAACCTCTTTTCTTGATCCTGATCAGGGACGGAAGGACTATGTATACGATCGAGTGGGAAACCTGATTCAGCAGACCGATGCTCGCGGTGTCATCACCAAGTTCAAATACGATCCGCTGAATCGCCTTTCAAAGGTGACGTACCCCACTGATAAGGGCGTCGATTACCAATACGATGTTGATACGAAAGGAACCCTGTCGACCGTCACCGATGCTCTTGGAACCGCAAAATACAAGTACGACAGCCGTTTGCGTAAGATTCAAGAAGACAGGATGATGGACGGCATGACCTGGACTACCAAATGGGGCTACGATTCCCTCGACCGCGTCATTAGTCAGACCTACCCCGATGGGAATACCATCAGCTACACGTACAACACGATGGCAAAACTGAGCGGTATCCCTTCAATCCTAAGCAATATCGACTACAACGAGCGGGGGCAGGAAGTTCAGCGGGATTATGCAAATCTTCTAAGTACGAAATTCGACTACTACCCGGATAACCAGCGGCTTAAGGCCATTACCACTGCCGGCATCCAGGATTACAGCTACAGCTACGACTCTGTTGGCAACGTTCAGACGATTAACACAAATGCGACAAACCCAGCCGTAAAACGTACCGAAACCTTCACTTATGACGATCTTGACAGGCTGGTGAACGCCATAGATCCCGCCAGCGATGGTTACAACAATTTCTACGGTTATAACGCCATCGGTAATATGGTATCGGAAGCGGATATAAAGAGCGGCAGTATGACCGTAGCGTCATATACCTACGGCCTCGGAGGAGCCGGTCCACACGCCGTGACCGGCAAATCCGATACTAAACCCGTTGTGAGTGTGTTCTCGATAAACAATGGCAACGCTTATAGCACGAAACCACAAGTCCCCCTAAACAACATCTCCCTGGGGTACCCAACTCAATATGAGGCGAGTGAAAAAGCCGACTTTTCAGATGCTTCATGGCAGCCGTATTCGACTGCACCGGTTTTCACTCTAAGCAGTGGATACGGCAAGAAGACCGTATACTTCAAGGTTCGCAATGGGAATGGAGAAACGTCTGTCGTTAGTGGGGACATAGCCTATCTGCTCGACAGCAGGGGAACCGGGATTCCCGATGTATACAATCCAGACCTTGATGGAGACGGCATTCCGGATGCATGGGAAACCGCCAACGGGATCAACCAGTCTGTACCAGGCCATGCCTCCCTCGACCCCGATCATGATGGTTTAACCAACTTGCAGGAGTACCAGCACGGGACAAATCCGAACAGTGCCGATTCGGACAATGACGGGTGGACGGATGCTCAGGAAATCGCAAATGGCACCAATCCAAACGGCACAATCACTGATAATGTTCACGATGCCGTGAGCCAGAATTTTACGCTCCAGCTTGGGTCTTTCACTCAAGGAGGTGCCCTACGGACAAGCAGCAAGTATGCGGTAGCTGATACGCTCGGTAAGGCCATCAGCATTAATGGCCTTGCCGACACCGACGGCGATGGGATACCGGATATCTTTGACCCGGATGCTGACAACGACGGTATCCCTGATGTGTGGGAGCGAGCAAACGGGATTAATCAAAGTGTGCCGGGACATGCGCAGCTTGATCCGGATCACGACGGGTTGACCAATTTGCAGGAGTACTTGCACGGGACCAACCCAAACAAATCTGATAGCAACGGCGATGGTTGGAGCGACTATGCCGAGGCTTACGATTACCACACCGATGGCATCTACGCTTTTCATCCAGCGGCGAGTGAGAACTATTCCATTGCTGACGGTGGATTCGGGATGGGAGGCGGAAATCGGTCCGGAAAGACGACAACCGTTTCAGACATTCTTGCCAGGAACATGGCTGTCCTGTCAGATCACAGCAACGTTTCTGTCACACCAGTGATGATTGATTTTGGGGTTGTCGATGCAAACGGGCAGACATCGCAGGTGACGGTAACCAATTCCGGCAGCCAGACTGTGACGATTGGTGCGATAAGCATAGCGGGGGAAAACAACTTGGAGTTCACCCCGTCAAGTGATACCTGTTCAATGAAGCCTATCCTGCCCTCAGGGTCGTGCTCCGTTGCCGTTACGTTCCTGCCTGCATTTGCAGGCGCGAAGGGGGCTCAGTTGGTAATTCCAACTGATGACCCGCAATCTCAGGGCATCTCCGTCATCCTGGCAGGCATCGCAGGAGCGGCTGTAGTTGACCAAACTCCTCCAACTGGAGGCATTGCGATCAATCGTGGCGCAGCATACACCAATTCAGGTTTGGTGACATTGTCACTGCCAGCGCAAGATGCCAGCGGTGTTGCTCAAATGTGCCTGAGCAATTCGAATGTTTGTTCCGATTGGCAGCCATACACCGTCCAGCCAAATTGGAACCTGCCTGAGGGAGATGGGACCTATACCGTCTACGCCTGGTTCAGGGACGGTGTCGGAAACTCAAATGTGACCCCTTATACTGCCTCGATAACATTGGACACTGTCGCCCCAGTGGTCAGCGCCGCGGTTAAGGGCGGGTCGTACAACAATGCCCAGACGGTTGCACTGTCCAGCAATAAAGCAGGAAAGCTTTACTATTCATTGGACGGGCGGAACCCTTCAAGCGCTTCACCAGTTTTCTCGGCTCCCCTACAAATAGGTTCCAGTACCGAATTGAAGTTCTTCGCGATCGACTTGGCAGGAAACCAGAGCGCCACAGGGACCGAGGTATATACGATACTGACCAATGGCGTCTGCGGGACAAGCAGCAGCCAGACATTCACCACAGCTCCAACAGCCAACCTTTGCACCAGTGGAACGGCGTCTGCCGTCACCGGTACAGGCCCGTGGAAATGGAGTTGTGCAGGGAGCAATGGTGGCTCGACCATAAACTGCTCCGCGAACATCCAAACCTTTGTGCTCTCCTTCGCTACATCAGGCAATGGCAGTCTCAGTGGAACCCTCCAACAGACTGTCCCCTATGGAGGGGGCACGTCACAAGTTACAGCGAATGCCGGCGCCGGATATCACTTCAGCAATTGGACAGGGCCAGCCAGTTTTACGACGACTACCACGAATCCCCTTGTGGTTGCCAATGTTACAGCATCGATGACCATAACCGCGAACTTCACCCCGGATCCTGTCAATGGTGCCTGCGGCACCAGCAATGGTGGCAATTTCATAACGGCGCCAACCACCAACCTCTGTATTGCTGGGACCGCTTCTGGCATCACCGGAAATGGGCCCTGGAACTGGAGCTGCCAGGGAATCAACGGCGGCAATAGCGTCCCATGCTCGGCATTGCTTACGATTTTCGGCCCCCCGAACCTTACGCTCTCCACCCTCCCGGAGGGTGCCTCAACAAACAATCCGACATTGAACATAACCGGCACCGTTACTGCCGGTAACGGTTTAAAGAGCGTCACAATAAATGGCACAGCCGTTACGGCAGACGCCAATGGCGTATTCAGTTACGCCTTCACGCTCCAACAGGGCTCGAACACGATTACGGTGACCGCAATCGATAATGTCGACAAGCAGACCAGCGCCACCTTCTCCGTAATTCTGGATACAAGTGCACCTCTTCTCACGGTCGTTATCCCGGCGGACAACAGTGTTACAGCTCAAAGTTCTGTCACCGTCACTGGCACCGTCAGCGAAACGGGAACGGTACAGGCAACGGTCAACGGCGGATCACCACAGTTGGCCTCGATAACGGGAACCGATTTCAGTGTGACGGTCAACTTGGCCACAGGAACCAACACGGTGGTCGTCACAGGAGCCGATCTGGCCGGGAACACCTCCACGGTCAAGCGCACCATCATTCTCGACAACACCACTCCCGCCCTGACAATAACCGAGCCGAACCAGGACATTTCCATTCACAGGAACACCTACTTGATGCGCGGTACTGTAAGCGACAATTATTCAAGCATAACAATCACGGTCACGGCCGGTGGCGCCACACAGACTCCCACCGTTGCCGCTGATGGCACCTTCCAGCAGCAACTGACCTTCAACTCAGAGGGTACCTATGCTGTTGTGGTCAAGGCGACCAATGGCGCTGGCAATTCCACCACCGTTCAGCGGAACATCATTTACACCAATAGCAGTTCGGGTGACGTTAATGGAGATGGTGTTGTCGATATCAGCGATGCGCTTCTCGCCTTGCAAATTGCCATCGGCAATATCGCACCCACCCAGGATCAGCTAAGTCGTGGTGATGTTGCTCCATTGATCTCCGGCGCTCCCCATCCCGATGGGGCTATTGATGCAGGCGATGCTCTCGTCATTCTTGAGAAGGTCGTCGGGCTTAAAGACTGGCAATAAAGGGACGAGCATGATGATAAAGACCTTCGGCTTGAGGATGATTACCGTTGCCGCCATCACGCTTGGATCCGCATGTGGGGGAGGGGGAGGAGGGGGCAGCGCAAACAATCCGCAACCTCCTGTCAGCAAGATAACTGTCTCCGGAGTTGCATCCAAAGGTCTGATCAAAAATGGCACCATCAACATCTACGCTGCCAATGGCAATGGAACGAACGGCAGTCTGTTGGCCACTGCGACTACTGATGCTCAAGGGCACTACGCTGTCGACATTGCCAACTACACCGGTCCCGTTATCATCGAGGCCACAGGGAATTATACAGATGAAGCCACCGGCCAAACCAGAGCTATAGATACTTCTTCGCCACTTCATGCCGTTTTGCCGGCTTTGTCAGGCACTTCGGTCGGCGCCACCGTCACACCGTTCACGGACCTGGCTTACAGAAAGGCCCAAGCCGCCATAGCAGCCAACACCGACCTGGTCACGTCAATAACCACTTCAAACACCCAGGTTTCGAACCTGTTCAATGTCAATATCACCACCATACAGCCAGTTGAGCCCACTCAAAGTGCACTCCAGGGGGCAACTCCCGAGCAGCAAAGATACACGCTGGCACTGGCCGCCATTTCGCAGATGGCGAAAGACAACGCTTTATCGGTCGCCGGTGTGGTGAACAACCTTGACGCGTCCGGTGCAACCGCTCCAGCGATGGTGTCGGGCTCCCTGAACACTTTCCTGGCGTCCAATTCCAACAACTCGACCGGGTACAAGACGCTCAACATTTCTGTTTCACTGGCGGGGGTGACAACCACCCAGGTGGGATCAATTGATTTCACCATCGACTTCCCGGCAGGGGTGACCCTGCCTAGCGATACGACTGGCGCCGTTCCACCGTGCAATTTTACCGTAACCGCCACTGGCGCCACCAACACCGTCACCGCGATCACTAAGCTCACCTCAGGCACAGGAAGCACAGCGAGACTGCGCGTCATCATCCTCGACACCAACCTCCTGTCAAATGGACAGTTTGCGATTCTCAAATGCCCGGTGTCAATTCCGACTCAAACAACTAATTTTTCAGTGGAGAGTGGCGTGACGGGCAAAGACGCGAATGGCATAACAGTGTCTGGAATAGGGGTCGTATTGCAGTAACATGTGCGGAAATTTCAGTTTCACAACGAAGGTGTGCTAGGCGACAAACCGTATAAGCCTTGAGTATGTGGTAACTAGGCCGTGTTTTCTAACTCGGGGGGAGAAAAATGCGCTTATTTAGAATCTTAACGGCAGTAATGGCTCTTATTTCGCTCACAGCATGTGCGGCAAAGGTTGTCCACAAACCTGTGGTCGACGATACAAAGGCGACAGGTATCAGATATTACAGGGCAGCGCCCTACCTTCTGGTCTATTCAAACAGCAAGGGGGGGCTAAAATGGCAGATTCTTTACCTGCCGGACCAAACCACCAAGATGGAGGCAAAGCCAAAAGTTGCTGGAGGTCATTCTGAGCTGACGATGTATTTCCAAAATGGTGTCTTAACTAGTAGTTCGGAGTTGGGTGACACCACGGCGGTCCCAAAGGCTCTTATTTCAGCAGTGCAGTCTGCTATCCCGTTGCTAACGGCAGCTATGGCTGTAGAAAAGTCAAAAGTACCTCCTCCGTACCTCTACAAGATAGTGGTAAAGAACGGGACCATCAATTTTTATGGAGCTCAGGGTGACGCGCCGATTGTAGTCCCCTCGCTGCAACAAGGGAGCTGACATGAGATCTACAACTATACTGCTCGCAGTCATAATCTTCATTCTGAATGGGTGTGCCTCAATCAAAGTAACTAAAGTTACAAGTAACGACAATAAAACCGAGGGACAGCGCTACTCGCTGCCAAAGCCTATTATACAAGTGCTCCCCCAAGCCGATGATACCATATTGGTAAACGTGCTTATGCTTCCTGACTCCGACAACACCTATGCCGTAGCAGCATCCTCACACTTGAGTACATATTCTTACCAAATAACAGTAAATCAAAACGGCACTCTTGCTGCAATTGAATTTAAGCAAGATACGAGCATGGTGGGGCAACAATTAGCAGCAAGTGCTGCTTCGGCAGCGACCCAGGTTTCTAACATCCGCAATGCCAATCAGCTCGCACTTCAGACAGCTGTCAACACCGCTCAAAACAACGTTGATACTGCACAGGCTGCGTATGATAAAGCTGTCGCCCAAGCTACCGCTGACACAAATAATGGAGTCACAGGAACCCCGCTTCAGACTGATTTGGCAGCAAGAGACGCTGCCTTGGCCGCGCTTCAAGATGCCAAGGCAGTGCTGATCAGAGTGCGGAGCACTGCTCAAGTTGGAGCCTCAACTGCGACTGCAGGCACTCCTTTAGCCGCAACTCCTCTTACTCCTACGGCCAGTGCAGCAGGCGGGTTTGGTCCTCAGACATGGACAAATTCTTCGGAATATGAGCTACCCCAAGCCCTCGGTGGGGTACTCTATGTTGTCAACGAAACCTTAACTGATGACATACCATCCATTACGCTGAAGGCTGCTGCGCTGAAAGGGGCGACCCAACCGCAATTCGAGACCGCGAACCTGGCTTCTGGAGTTCCTGCACTTCAGCCATCGAGCCAAACGGTATCTTCGACAACATCGTCTTTTTCGGTCATTTTTTCTCGGCCGGTGGTGTCCGTAGATGACTGTAGAATTTTCACCACGAGCAACACTAACGTCACCAGCGATGCCAAATGCTCGTTTGCAGACAGTTCGGGACATGACCGTTCTTCAGTGACAGTGACCATGCCCACGAAGGCAAAGCTAACAGCCGGTACATACAACTTAAGGGTTGCGTTTAGTTATAGCCCGGCACCTGGCATGAGCAATATCCCTACGGAAAAGGTGGTATCTTTTACGGTTCAGCCATAGGGGGTCTTCGTTGCCAAAGGTTACCTGCTACGTGACAGAGCTTAACCTCATGCATTCATTGCCGGCGTTAGATGCGAATGTCACGATTGGCGGCGAGCCGATCGCAGAGCACTTTCAGCAGGCCTCTGAAATCGCAGGAATGCCAGCCGTAGAATTGACTCTGGACTGGTCGCGAATTAACGTTCCCATGCCGGGTCTCAGTTACGGAGCTGACGACGGCATGCTGCAAGCTGCGCTTGCTGCGCTTTTCCAGACAATTCCGCAGAGCCAAGAGCCGCAGATCGGACTGATATTAGCAAATTTCTATTCCTCTGCAGGCGCGGCATATGGCTACATGTTCGACCTCGATTTTCATTCCGCAGCTTTTGGCCCCCGCCAGGGATGTGCTGTTTTTCTGAAGCAGATCCAGAATGCCACAGGCAATGACGAACAGGCATTTCGGGACCTCGTAGCGTTCACGATGGTTCATGAATTGGGGCACTGCTTCAACTTGTGGCATATTGACGAGCCGACGTCTTTCATGAAACCACCTCCTTATGAAAACCTTGCAGCCGCTTGCGGTTTTGTGTCTGACCATAAGCGCTATCTCCAGTGTGCTGCTAATCCGACTGAAGCACTGTTTGTTATCCCAGGTCCCTTGTCTAGCGGCTTCGGGACCCGTGTTCCTGGGTTTGATGCCCCATCTGACAACGGGAGCAACTTCTCGATTCCTTTGCCGAAGTCGCCTATCGAACTACATATACAGTTGTCACACAGCCAATTTTGGCATTTCGAGCCCGTCGAACTTGAAGTAGAGCTTATGGTCCAACAACAGCATGGTGGAAGTGTCCTGATTCCGAAAGAAATCGATCCTGGATACGACCGGTTTGAGATCTGGATTACCCGACCCGACGGCGAACTGCACCGATATCGTCCGTCGCGACGTCACTGCTATAACCCGGAGGAACTTGAAATTAGCAGCACCATGCCTTACCGTCGTGATATTCCTATTTTCTTACAGTCAGGAGGGTATACGTTTCCCATGCCTGGCCGCTATGTGATTGAGGCTCGACTGAGGTTTTCTGGTGATTATTCTTTAGTTTCAAATAAAATCGAGTGCGAGGTGCTCAAGCCGCGGGATGACTCTGCAGTTTTTACTGCTTTGCGTGACGCATGTTCATCGATCGAGGCAATGAAGTTGCTCAGGTATCGAAGCCATCTTCCCCATCGAGCAGATTTTGCCCGACTTGCTGATCTTGCTGAAAAGTTCCCTGCCCATCCTACTGCGGCGACTATCGAGTATTCTCTTGGAAAGGTACTTCTCAAAGCAGCTGCTACCCATCGTGAACACGCGCAAGGCCTGCGTGAGGAAGGTCGACAACGCCTGCAAAGTGTCATGGAGCATCCCATTGTCGGCATACACAGAAGGAGCGTCGTCGCTAGTCTCATCCAAGGCACAAATGATGATGCCCATAGCCACGTTGGCGATAGGTCTGTTCCTGGGGCACACACAAAAAGGTGAGGACGCCGGCAGTCATTTGATTTGGAGACTCTTCAGGGTTTTCCGTGAATGAGGTTTTAACCCCGCCTTCCCCTGAGTTGTATCCAGAGTTCATACACAGATCAAGGTGTGATCCATGGGCTCTCTTCGGCTTCCAAGGAGGTGGCGATGCCGAGCCTTAAGGAATTGCAAACAGGCAGGGTAGCACTGGTTCTGATGGGCGGCGGAGCGAAGGGCGCTTACGAAGTCGGGGTCTGGAAGGCGCTATGGGACCTCGGGATTCGTAGGTTTTGTACTATAGCCGGAACGTCGGTCGGTGCGCTCAACGCCGCTCTCGTGGCACAGCACGATCCCAAGAAGGTGGAGGAGATCTGGACGTCGATCATGACGACCGGTGTGCTTGAGGCGCCTAAACGAAGGTGGAGGCGACGTTTACTCTGGTGCCTGGCGTATGTCCTAAGTGGCGAAAGCCAACCAAGCGATCAGAATCGTCTGGGGTCCGTAGTGAGTCGATCACTCTCACCATTCAAATATCCGTTAAACCCAATAGTCATCGGCGCTTTGCCCTAAGCAAAAGGTGCCAACTCCGGTCGACGTCACCATGTCGAGATCTGTAAGCAGGGACATGAAAGCATCGAGTCGGTCAGCCATCCAGGGGGGCGAGGACGTGCCAAAGTTGGTCACCTTGGCGGTTGCGACAATTCCTTTATCCCCTAAGGTAAACCGAAGGCGCTGTGCTCTGCCGTCCATTCTGGACAGGGCAATCCTAAGATGCTGGGAAAAGACCATGCCGGAAATCAGGTCGCTGCAAAATTCCGACAGCGGCATTTCTAGTCGATCCGTTATCCAATCATGGAGGACCGTCGCAGAAATACGCGATGTTCCACCGACTTCGTTTATAGCCCTGACCGCATCGTCGTCTTTTGAAGCGTTCAGCCTGATCCACCACCTCGCCATTGAAGTCAAGGCTCTTTTGAAATCGAAACCATCCCCTTTATAATCAAACCGATCATAAGAGGCATGACTGGCATGAACTGTTGACTCCCAAGCCTTACCGGCAGAAATGTTTTCCTCGAATTTTGCACCGAGAGCTTTGTCGAACTCCTGGGCTATGATCAAACTGAAGGTGGATTCCATCGAAGCAGGTTCAGTGTTGGTGATTCCTTTGATCAGGAAATCAATATTTTCAGCGAAGTCACCACCCTTGAGCTCCTTCACCGATCTTTCGAAACAGCAAAGAAACGCCTCCATGAAGTATCTTTGAATTTGCCTTGACTGGAATGCAGACCAGATCTTTCTATGTGTCTGTGTTATTGGATCCTTCGGTTCCACCTTTGATTTCCCATCCGGAGACATCCCTGTATGCCAGACTGCACGGAGCATGTTAGTATTTAAGGGCCCAAGCTGTCGCAGTGTCTCTACAACAAGGCGGGCTGTCAGGGTGCGGCAGTTGCCGGCTGGCAATAATTTTTTCCCAAATGCCTTTTTCGCCATACTCGAAGCCTGGCGGAAGAAAGCGGGGTTCAGGCCATTCAACCCCAGATCATCGGCTCGCGCCGAATCCAATCCCGTGATAGCTGCCGATTGTACAGCCTGATGATACGCAGAATGGGCAACGGCTCTTTCCACTTCCCCAACAATCGCGGTTGTCGCCTCATCGTCGCAGGTGAAGTGGATGCTTGTGGCCGTTCCCTTTTCAGATTCGGCGTATCCTGCCAGTAGACCCAGATACTGGAGTGAAGGACCGTATAGAGGTGCTGAGTACAGAGTGTTGTTGTCGGACCGACCGGCTGATTTGAACGATAAACGAACCGTCGACGGGAACCCTTTCTCTACTCCAATCCTTGTGCGCACTCTGCCGAATTTCCCTTCGCTGGGGGAGTGGTCGCGGATAGCATGAGCGATCACGACCTCGATTCCTTCCCGGAAGCTAAGATAGTTCTCTTCGGTAAACAGGTTCGGGCTTTTCCTGCAGATCTCGGTGAATTTCCACGGTATCCAGGCCCCTAGGAAGAAGGTGCCGATATCTTCGGTTTGATTGTTGACTTCTGGCAGAAGATTTTCCCCCAGAAGCTTTAGATTGACCCACCGAAGCCCCAGATAATCGATACCTCCTCCGTCGAGAGAAAATTCTTTGGTCAAAAACGGTCGATTAGGAAATTGATCCACAGTGCCTCCTGTCCAACTCCATGACTACATCCGGAACAGAAATATTGCGACATCTCATACAGATCACGGGGATCATCTGTTTCAGCTTGGCAAAGTGTGGCTCCTCTACACGCCCGCAACCTGCAGCGGTGCAAAAGTTTTCTAAACTATCAGTTGAATGAAACTTCAGCGTCACTCCTCTCTTTACTAGTAGACGAATTCCGCTGATACTTTCGCCCATCGCACGTACTACAACTTCGGGCTCCTTTCCGATCTGATCGCAGCTGTAGGTTTTTAGGAATCGGTAGACCTGCAGCCCTTGGACGGACCGCCAATCTTCCGCCAAGAGCAGGGCTGCTCCTTCGGAAACGGCATCCCATTCCAAGACTCCCGTTGCAGACAAAAATGTTTCGTACGTCCGCTTCATTGCCGATGTATCCTCGGTAAGTTCTTTCAGTTGTGCTGAGGCATGGTCTTCGAAGCGGAGCCAAGGACGCAAAGGGAAACTTTTTGCTGGGTTTCTCAGCTCCAAAGCGTAAAGGTAGGCAAAAAGCACCAGGAAAATCCTGGAGAAATCCTTGTGCAGTTCAATGCCTTGATCGCGCATGTCGTCGACCAAGCAGTCGCGGTTGCCCCGGTGGCCGAATGCGCATCTCAATACATGCGCTAGAACGTTCTCCAAGTGGCCCAAAACCCATCTATTACCTGCGCCTATTGCACCAGGGGAGATCATTTTTCGGCGAGTGCCAAGCAGCATCCATGTGGCGACCAGCAGGGTAGGGACGAGACGTGGCATGACCTTCGGAGACAACTTATTATTAAAGATGGCTCCCTCCAATCGAAGGAAGAGTCCCTCGATCCGCTCCCAAATCCTTGGCATCTCAAGGTACTTAACGGTCGGAGTTGAATTCGCACCGCCGCCCCTCGGTTCGAATCCGGCAAGCTCTTTTTCCGCGTCGTCCTCAAGGGGTTCCTCGCTTTCCTCTATATTTAATATTAGGTCGAGGATGCGCTGGAACCAAGTAATGCAAGTTTCGCCGGAGCCGAATTGATCAGGTGTCCCTCCATGACACGTCCGCGGCGGCCATATTGGTACAGCAGGTTCAATCTTTGGCCTCACCCCGCCGGCATTAGCGTCGGCGGTAGGAGTTTTTGCTCCCTCATCTGTTCCTTCAAGGGTTAACTCCTCCAGGAATGCAGAGATAGAGGAGATTTCGAAGATACCTGGTATTGCCTCGGCGCTTGCCAACTTGAGGGCTGCTCCGAAAGCATTTCTATAACCGGGGGTAGAGGAGAGGGCTCCTAGGTCGTTGACGAAATTTCCTCCGCGAACCGGTTTCCCTGCAGAGTCAGAGCCGATAATTTCAAAGAAAATAGCGCCGTTTCCGGTACCAATGATCGGGAACACATCCCATGGGATCATCTGTCGATTTTCTCTGAATGCTTGAGCATAAGAGGCCGATTCAATGGCCTTTCCGCTACGAGCAATCATTTTGACGTTCATTAGAGGCAGTGCGACGCCCTCTGAATCACGGAGGTCGATTTCCAGCCCGGCACCGGTTTTGTGGGCATAGATGTTAAGCCACAGATCCTTCCCGGGGGCAGGTTTCGGAAGAGGTGCATATCGGCATTTGTCAAGAGGAATCCGGTTTGAGAAGTACCCTTCGACAGTGGCAGCAGTCGTTATGCGCACCAAACCGGCTTCGATGTTCTCGGCGTCCATTGCAGTTCGAGTGCAGTTCACACTGCTATTGAACAACCAACTGCCCTCAGAGTGAATGAGACCGTAAAGCTTGAAATGAGACAGGGCGCCCTCTTGCCCGATGTGCAGGTTGGCAACTTCGACAGATGCATTGTCCTCTATGAGGTCGACACGAAGGTTGGCGGTGCTGTCATTGCTATCAACGGCAGGGCAGACCACAAGATGGGCTGGACAAAGCTCTTCTCGTAGAAGATTCAATCCGTCCAGAGAGTTTCCAAAATATGGCGATGCTACATAAAGGCGTGCACCTTCAGCGGGAGACAAATCCTTAAGCTGTTCCGGAAACGGGCCTGCAAAGCTGTGCAGTAACCTCATCGAGCATGGCGTGTTAGTGCCTGGGGGGGGCGGCAGCAGTTCACGAATTTGGCAAAGGGTCCCCCTGACCCAACGCCCATTTTCTTCGGAAGTTGGGAAAAGTTCCTCAATCCCATGCAGAAAAGCTCGAATATCTTGGATCAACGGGCCTTCTGCTGTCAAACGATCGAAGGTGACTACGTCGAACAGCTCATTGTTGTCCATGAAGCCCGATTGCGTCAGGTTGCCGCTGCCGACTAGAATGGAGACCTCGCGGTTGTTAGCAGCAATCCAGAACTTTGGGTGGAAGGTTCGGGGGGTGGGTACAGGAACTGCCATGTATGAGATCGAAACCTGCTCTAACCCCACCATCTCACATAGGGATCGTCGAAAGCCCTCTTTGTCGCACAAAATCGCGCACCGCAGGAGGGCCGACTTGTCGATTAAAGGCCAGATAGCTGACTCAAAGAACATCAGGCTAACTGTGTAGGTTGTGCCGACAAGGTGTGTGGGCGCTTTGAATTTAAAGAACTCGGAGAGGCTAATACGTTGTATGCCAATATGCATATGAATTCTCGCGAGAATATATTTCCTAATTTATGAATCCAATCGATGGAGACTCTATCACAACGGCATGACATTTTGCTACATGCGTCTGCTTCGGTAGCGTCCGTGACAAAATATTTGACGTTTGCACCAGAGTGACACACTCCAGGCCGGCGTTTAGCACAAGCGATCAAGACTGAAAGCCTTTCGCCGGGTCGGGCTAGTGGCCCCTCAGCGTTAGACTGGTTACACGGCTGCGGCCCTTTTGCGAACGATCACCCTCCCTCGGCCGTGTTCAGGGATACGTTTCACACCGCTCAAATCCTGGGCGAGATTCCACAGGCACCGGCTCAGCCGGATATAATCGTTCACCGAGACGATTGGGCGAGTGACTACCCGGTGGGAGAAAAGGGTCAACGACTGGCCGACCAGGCCCCCCTTGACGAGGTTCTCCTGGACCACATTTAGTGATGGGATGTTTTGGGTAGCGTCTGTTCTGGGCCTTGCTTTTGCACTGGAGGTAGTTGGACGCGCTTTGGCCTTGGCGGGGGGGCGGCATGTGGTGTTGGAGACGGAGCAGTTGAAGAGCCCCAAATGAACGTAACGGCTCTTTCGAAGTCTGTTGTCAGTTGGTAATACAGGAAGTATGAAAACCCGTAGCTGAATAGCACCAGCACGGCTACCGAGTACAGCAAGAGCCGAAGGCGTTCCTGCCGGCGGTTAATTGCTTGGAAAGCATCGCTGATTTTGGTGTGGAGGGAGGAGAATTCCTTTTCAAGCAGCCCCTCCTGGTAAGTGTATTCCTCCTTGATCGCGTAGAGGTTCGACAGCTGATTTTTCACCAACATTCCCATGATGATCGTGAACAGCGACAGGCCTATGATGATGGCGGTGTTCTTGCTATAGGTGTTCTTAGCATCGATCTGAGTAGTTGCAATGATCAGCGCCAATGGGACGCCGAGAATTTTGTCCTGGATGTCGGAGAACACCTTGTTGATCCTCAGGATGAAGTCGATCTTTCGCTTTGCGATCTCGTCTTTGATCTTGTCGAATGAAAATTCACTTACGAAAACGGAATAGTTGTCGTTAGCTCGGCGAACGATCTCTTCCATTGTCCGAACGAGGGTGGCGAATGCGGCTGGGCTCCCCTTAATGACATCAACCACAATCCCCTTGACGATGTCTCGCTTATTTGCCTCATGCGGCGAAGATTCAACGAAATGCGCAAGCGCTTGCGAGAAGGAGCCTTTTTCGACATCCTCTGCCGAGTACTCCACACGGACCTCGTACTTTTCTTTCAGGAGGAAAAAGAGAGTGGGGGCAGAAGGGTCGGATGTATCAACAAAATCGGCCAGCTTTTGAAGCACAGAAATGAAGGAGAGGACCGAGTAATATTTTGCAACGATTTCGGGCGGGTCCCCATCATCTTCAGAACAGTAACCGAGTTCCTCAATGAAGAAACAGGTTGGCCGTTTTCGCAAGAATTCGGGGAACTGGAGGATTTCACTAAAGGTCTGAACAAAGGGGCAGGAGGGAATCTCTCTTGTTTTCAGCTCGACCGTGAATCGCTTCCCTCCTTGGGTGGCAAGGTCAAGTTCCGAGATTAGGGTGCTGGTGCCGTCAAGATAAACGCTGATATCGGTGAGGTCGGCGTCGTACAATTGCAGAAGAACGCCTTGGATCTTCTGGTCAAGAGGTGGCAGAAGACCCTTTACGGTCATTGTCCCCCACTGACGATCGGAGAGGAGACGGTAAGCGGTTACCAGGAGGTTATGTTTCTGCGGTGGCGTCGGCATATTTCTCGTCGAGATCCTGTTTTAGCTCCTTCGGTAGACCGTTTATGGTCAAGGTTTCGTTTTTCTTGTTGTAGTGTACCCTTTTCCCGAGCAGCTCGGAATCAAAGCTGATGGTCAACCCCTTTTCTTTCCCTGAAAAACGGTACAGCCTTCGCAGGGTATCGCGGTGCGGCTCAAAGCTATTGCTCAACTGATATTTCTCGGAGTTGATGAAGGCCAGAAACTCCTCTGGGACAACCTCCCACACACAATTTGCCAGTTCTTCCAGAAGCACGGGTTCCTTCTTTCTTCTCCTGCCATCGCAGAAGTCGAAGCACGTTTTCTTCAGGTTCTCCCTGTCCTCTTCACTTAACCCCTTATGAGCCGCAAAGTCGTTTACGGCCTGGATCAGCTTTTCGGTGAGCTTCCTCGAGTCGGTGAACTCGTCACAGCCCACGAACTTTCTGAAGTACTGGGAGATGCCGTCAGCCCCCCTTCCCTTGATGAATGAGAGGTACTTCCTGTTTCCGCCGCTTTTCCAGTCAGTGACATTGAGTCTCGCCGCAAAGTGCAGCTTACTCATGTCGAGGTGAATCGTCTCCTTAATGTGCAGAGTTTCGTCGATGGCAGTACCTGTCTTGTCATTGAGCATCACCACCATGATGTAGTTCCTATCATCAGTCTGATAGTGAATGAAGGAGATGTACCCACCGGTGGCAAGGGTGCTATCCTTTATCTCCTTCTGCAACGTCTGCATCGCGTTGACAGTGAAATTAATAAATTCGTCTGGATCTACCAAATACTGGTCAACGTACTTGGAAAAGGGATAGTTTTCCTGGTCGCTCTGGAAAATCCCGTATGCCCGGGCAGACTTGTTGTTGTACAGCTTCAGGATCTCCGTAAGGAGGATTTCTACAGGATGGGTCACCTCAAGGACCTGCTTCCCCGTCTGAATCGTTGTTTGCCCGGCACCGACCGATTTTATGACCCTGTGGATGATGAAGTTTTGAATCACGAGAAGCTCCTTGAGCTGACTCTACTTAAAAAAATTAAAGTTTCAAACTTGAAGGACTGTAAGATACCCACCACGTCCCTGTCAAGGTTTCTTCACATTCGAATAGCCTTGAAAGTGGGGTGCTAAGCCGAACTGACTCCATCTCCTCCTGCCCAAAGGTGATCACTGTTCAGCGGTTGGTGTTCCTATCCCTTTGAGTAACCCATCGCCCACCCCGCCCGCGTGCACAAAGTGCATGCCCTCCGGCAGCCAGGATTCGAAGGGTTTCGCAGATAAGTGTCGTCCTCAAGGAAAGGACGTGGGAGATGGGCTTGATCCGTATCAGCCACGCAATAGCGATTCAAAGAAGGCCTCAAACTCGGCTTCCAGGCTCTTCCATTCCATTTGATCAAGGGCACGCTCCGCTACCCCCAAGCGCTCAAAGAAGTAGCCGTAGATGTGGCCTTCGGGCGCCACCGCAAGGTACCGGTCGAATTTACTTGCCAACAGCTTCGCCATCCCGAAAGCCGCGACGGCGCTGTGAGGAATGAAGTTGTTCACGCCACTGCCCTCTTGGTACCCCTTAGCTACGCAGTGTTGGCGGACATCCTCGCATACAGCTTTATACAACCTGGTTACCGGCATAGCGATCCTCCCTTTTTCACTCCGAAATAGCCCATCCTTTACGTCAGAACCCCTCTACTTTTCACTTTACGGCTGCGGCCCTCTTGCGGACGATCACTCTCTCTCGGCCATGTTCCCGGCCACCACTCCCGCCGCCCAAATCCTGCGCGAGATTCCACAGGCTCCGATTCAGCCGGATGTCATCGTTCACCGAGACAACGGGACGGGTGACCACCCGGCGGGAAAACACGCTCAACGACTGGCCGACCAAGCCCCCCTTGACCAAGTTCTCCTGGACCACGTTCAAGGTGGTCCACAGGTCATCGCCCTGGTCCTCCTCACGGCGTGGCTCCAGGATTCGGTTCGCGGGAACGGGGGAGAGAGGGAAACCCGTGTGCTCATCGCGCCCGAACCTCAACTTCAGGGCTGCCGTTGCAAACGTCATCTTCTGGCTGCCGGTTAGTTGCAGCTCCCGCATCTGCTGTATTGCCGGCGCTATCCCTTGTGCGATCTGCAACGTCCCCAGATGGTGAAAGAAGGCTGTGTGATCTGTGTAATCGGTGTTGTTTCCCCTTATGCAGCCCGATGCGCTCTAAACCCTTTGGAAAACAGACGGTCCGGCTATGAACACTATGGATACATCACAAGAATTAAATTAACATGTAAAATTCAGTGCGTATAGACACTATATGAAAAAATGTCACTGGCATTGACAATATATCAATTCGAATAAAAAAATAAAAATGCGACACAATAAAAATATAATACCTTATAACTACGGTAATATGAAGTTAGTAGGTGTATATAAAATGTTGAAATAAATGATGCATTCATAAAAAACAAAAAATTTTACGTGGCAGGCTGGACAGCAAACTGATCGTTGATATAATGCTGAGTATTCATAAAAATGAATTACTTAGGAGGTGCCAGATGATGACGCCCAAAAAGTGATGTGTCGTTTGTTCCGATAGGATAACTACGAACGATGTCTCTGACACTGGAAGGAGGGGGAAATGTCTAAACGGTTATTGCGACTGAGGGAGGTTCTACAGTTGGTGCCTGTTTCGAAGAGCACTTGGTATGGGGGCGCAGGCAAGACGTTCCCCTCTGGACGGAAGCTTACCGAAAGGTGCACGGTGTGGGATGAATCTGAGGTGCTTGCTGTTGTCGACGGTACTTGGCGAGAAGGCGAGGTGATCGCCGAAAAAATTGCCCCGACCACTGTCAAACCTGGGAGCGAAGATGGTTGGGACAACGAAATGCTGAATCCTGAGTGTTTATCAAGAAAGAAAGAACGCGGGAAATAGATGGTCACAGGGGAACATCGATAACTGAGAGCGTGCCTTCTGTGAAGGCACGCTGCCCAGAACCCCTGTAGGGTGCCTAACGAAGCCCCGTCTATGGGCGGGGATACAACCGCCGTTTATTCAAGAGGAGGGAGTCATGTCCAAATTGCTAGGGGTGGCGGAACCGTTCGAGAAAGTTTCGCGTGAATGGTACGAAAGGCATGTAACAAGTCTTTCGGCGGGGCATGCAAGGCGGATACTGGCTTACCTTGAGACATACCTTTTTCCGTGTCTGGGTCAGCGCTCGATCGATGTGATCACTGCACCTGAATTGCTATCAGTCATAATGCCGGTCGCGAACAGAAGCCCGAAAACCGCGCATCGGGTAATGAGCGCATGTAACCGGATTTTTCGATTCGCCTTTCAAGCGGGGCTCATTGAGGGTAATCCGGTGGATGGGGTGCGTGGCGTCATACCACCCGTCGCTAGGAAACCTGTTACTGTGCCGGATACTAAAGATATAGGCCCCATTTTAGCGGCTATAGACGGCTATGCTGGATCGTGCATCATAAAAGCCGCGATGCAGCTTGCGCCCCTTCTGATAGTTCGCCCTGAGGAGCTGAGACTTGCTGAGTGGGGTGAGGTTGATTTTGAAGCAATGAACTGGAATATTCCGGCTGAGAGAAGAATGCGAATGTTACCTCACGTCGTCCCCTTGTCGTACCAAGCCCTTTCTATTTTACGGAAGCTGTATATGGTGACTGGAACCGGCAGATATGTCTTTGCCTCACCCAATTCACCACACATGTGTATTACTGCGGTTTCGATTCACCGCGCCTTGCGCATTGTGGGCTGTCACATGCCCCTACACAGCTTCAGGAGAATGGGAGCTATGGTGCTTTACGAGATTGCGTATTCCGCGGCAAGCCGGCCACCGATTCCGATCGAAGTCGGCCACCCATTCCGATTCAAGCCGGCCATCTATTCCGTTTGATTCCGGCCACCCCCTGAGCTCCTTCCTCCATCCCCGCCTTTAGC
>NZ_BLXW01000053.1:0-26371 GCF_054784495.1 Geomonas sp. Red276 | reverse complement strand
AGGCCTACATCCTTTCCAAGGAAGAGGGCGGCCGTCACACCCCGTTCTTCAACGGCTACCGTCCGCAGTTCTACTTCAGGACCACCGACGTGACCGGCGTGGTTGACCTCGAAGCCGGCACCGAGATGGTTATGCCGGGCGACAACGTCTCCGTCACCGTCAACCTGATCACCCCGATCGCCATGGACGAAGGGCTCCGCTTCGCAATCCGCGAAGGTGGCCGCACCGTCGGCGCCGGCGTGGTTGCCTCCATCATCGAATAACCAAGTAGTTTACATACGGTTTTCAGTACTACAGTTCCCGGTGGGATTGCGCTTGCGACCTCGCCGGGAACTGTCGACTGTAAACTGCCAAACTTGTTTCATCACGAGGAAGAAATGCCTAGTCAGAAAATTAGAATTCGCTTGAAAGCGTATGACCACAAGCTGCTCGATACTTCCGTTGGCGAGATCGTCGACACCGCCAAGAGGACCGGTGCCCGCGTGGCAGGCCCGATTCCGCTGCCGACCGTCGTCAACAAGTACTGCGTGCTCCGTGGACCCCACGTCGACAAGAAGTCTCGCGAGCAGTTCGAGATCCGGACCCACAAGCGTCTGATCGACATCCTCGAACCGACCCAGCAGACCGTTGACGCTCTGATGAAACTCGACCTCTCCGCAGGTGTGGACGTCGAGATCAAGCTTTAAGACAAGGATAGTTGACCATGAATAAGGGATTGATTGGAAAGAAACTGGGCATGACCCAGATTTTCGCCGAAGACGGTCGCCGTATCCCGGTTACTGTCGTCGAAGCAGGGCCCTGCGTGGTTCTCCAGAAGAAAACTGTGGAGAAAGACGGTTACGTCGCCATCCAGGTCGGCTTCGGGCCTAAGGAAGCCTCCCGCGCCAACGCTGCGCAGGTGGGTCACTGCAAGAGCGCCGGTGCCGGCGTATTCACTCACTACCGCGAACTGCGGATGGACTCCACCGACGCCTACAACGTGGGCGACGTGATCGAGGCCTCGGTCTTCGAAGCCGGGGACCTGGTCGACGTGACCGGTACCTCCATCGGTAAAGGTTTCCAGGGCGTCATCAAGCGCTGGGGCTTCAAGGGTGGCCGCGCCTCCCACGGTTCCCGCTTCCACCGCGCTCCGGGCTCCATCGGCTGCTCCGCTACCCCGTCCAGGGTCTTCAAGAACAAGAAGATGCCGGGGCAGATGGGTAACGAGAAAGTGACCGTCCAGAGGCTGAAGGTCGTTCGCGTGGACGCCGCTGATAACCTGATTCTGCTCGGTGGAGCGATCCCCGGCTCTTCCAACGGGCTTGTCGTTATCAAAGACAGCGTCAAGACCAAACGGTAACGGGGGGAGATAGACATGGCCAAGTTAGACGTATTCGATATCAAGAAAACCAAGGTCGGCGAGATCGAGCTCGACGACGCCGTCTTCAATGACGACGTCCGCGAGTACCTGATCCACGAAGCCGTCAAGATCCAGCTTGCCAACCGCCGTCAGGGCACCGTGGCCGTCAAGAACCGCGCCCTGGTCTCCGGAAGCGGCAAGAAACCGTTCAAGCAGAAAGGCACCGGCAACGCCCGCCAGGGCTGCAAGCGCGCCCCGCAGTACCCGGGCGGCGGCGTGGCCTTCGGTCCGCGTCCCAAGACCTACAATCTGTCCATGAACAAGAAAGCCAGGAAAGCCGCTCTCAGAAGCGCACTTTCCATGCTCTACAAGAAAGAAGCTATCACTGTTCTGAACAGCTTTGAGCTTCCGGAAATCAAGACTAAGTCTTTTGTTGAAGTCTTGAACGCCTTTAACCTTGACAAAACTCTCGTCATCACCGATACTGCGAATCTTACGCTTGAACTTTCCGCTCGCAATGTCAAGAACGTCAAGGTGCTCGGCCCGGAAGGTCTCAATATCTTCGACATTATGAAATACCAGAGCGTCGTCTTCACTGAGGCTGCCGTTCGCAGGGTTGAAGGAGTGTTACAGTCATGAATATCTATGACGTCATCAAGAAGCCTCTCATCACCGAGAAGACCACGGTTGAGAAGGACGCCAAGAACGTCATCGCCTTCGTGGTGAACGGCGCGGCCAACAAGATCGAGATCAAGGCGGCCGTCGAGCAGCTCTTCGGCTCCAAGGACAAGCCGGTCACCGTGACCGCTGTCAACACCGTGAACGTAGCCGGCAAGACCAAGCGCACCGTGCGTGGTATCGGCAAGCGCTCCAACTGGAAGAAGGCGTACGTGACCCTCGCCGAGGGCTGCGACGTCGATTTCTTCGAAGCTTAAGATCTGGGGGATTTGAATAATGGCTATTAAAACCTACAAACCGACTTCTCCGGGGAGAAGGGCCCAGACCTGCTCCGCTTTCGATGAGATCACCGCCTCCAAGCCCGAGAAGTCCCTCTGCGAGACTCTCCGCAAATCCGGCGGCCGTAACTCCAACGGGCGCGTGACCAGCCGCAATGTCGGCGGCGGGCACAAGCAGAAGTACCGTATCATCGACTTCAAGCGCGACAAGGTCGACATCCCGGCCAAGGTCGTCTCCATCGAGTACGACCCGAACCGCTCGGCCCGTATCGCCCTTCTGACCTACGCCGACGGCGAGAAGCGCTACATCCTGGCTCCGGTCGGGCTCAAGGTGGGGGACAGCATCATCTCCTCCAATCAGGCCGACATCAAGCCGGGTAACGCGCTCCCGATCCGCTACATCCCGCTCGGTACCATCATCCACAACATCGAGATGAAGGTTGGCAAGGGGGCCCAGCTCACCCGTTCCGCCGGCACCTTCGCCCAGCTGATGTCCAAGGAAGGGAAGTACGCCACCGTGAAGCTTCCCTCCTCCGAGGTCCGCATGATCCTCATGGACTGCAAGGCCACCATCGGCCAGGTGGGCAACGTCGATCACGAGAACGTCTCCATCGGCAAGGCCGGTCGTTCCCGCTGGCTTGGCATCCGTCCGCACGTCCGCGGCGTCGCCATGAACCCGGTTGACCACCCGCACGGCGGTGGCGAGGGTCGTACCTCGGGCGGTCGTCACCCGGTAACCCCGTGGGGTATCCCCACCAAGGGCTACAAGACCCGCACCAATAAACGGTCGACCGCTTTCATCGTGAAGCGTCGTTCCAAATAATTCATCCGGATAGAGGATTTTACAGATGGCAAGATCTATTAAGAAAGGGCCTTTCGTCGACGAACACCTCGAGAAGAAGGTCCAGGTTGAACTGGCCGGAGCCAAGAAGGTCATCAAGACCTGGTCGCGCAGGTCGACCATTACCCCGGACTTCATCGGGCTCACCTTCGCGGTGCACAACGGCAAGAAGTTCATCCCTGTGTTCGTCACCGAGAACATGGTCGGCCACAAACTGGGCGAGTTCTCACCTACCAGAACCTTCTACGGTCACGCTGCTGACAAGAAGAGCAAGCTGAAGAAGAAGTAAGGTTCTTAAAGGAGTCATGTAATGGAAGCATCGGCTAAATTATCCTCTGTCCGCCTCTCCCCGCGGAAGACCCGTCTCGTGGTCGACCTCGTCAGGGGCCAGGGCATTCAGACCGCGCTCAACACCCTGCGCTTCTCGCCGCAGCCTTCGGCGAAGCTGATCTCGAAGCTCCTCTCCTCGGCCGTTGCCAACGCCGAGCAGAAGGGGGTCTCCGACGTGGACAAGCTCTACGTGAAGACCATCTTCGTCGATGGCGGCGCCGTGCTCAAGCGCTTCGTTCCGCGCGCCATGGGTCGCGCCAGCAAGATCAGAAAACCGACGAGCCACATCACTGTGGTTCTGGCGGAAAAGAAATAAGCTAACCGCTCGGAGGTGGAGTTTTGGGTCAGAAAGTTAATCCTATAGGTTTCAGGCTTGGCGTCATCAAGAGCTGGGATTCCCGCTGGTACGCTGAAAAGGACTATGCAGCGCTGCTTCACGAGGACATCAAGCTGCGCGCCTTCCTTAAGAAAAGGCTGTATCATTCCGGGGTCTCCAAGATCGAGATCGAGCGTGCCGCCGGTAAGGCGAAGATCAACATCTTCACCGCCCGTCCCGGCCTCATCATCGGTAAGAAGGGCTCCGAAGTCGAGACCTTGAAAAAGGAGCTGGCCAAGCTCACCGACAAAGAGGTCTACCTTAACATACAGGAAGTCCGCAAGCCGGAGCTGGACGCACAGCTGGTGGCCGAGAACGTCGCCATGCAGCTCGAGCGCCGTATCGCCTTCCGTCGCGCCATGAAGAAGAGCGTGACCAGCACCCTGAAGTTCGGCGCCAAGGGGATCCGTATCACCTGCTCGGGCCGCCTGGGCGGTGCCGAGATGTCCAGGACCGAATGGTACCGCGAGGGGAGGGTGCCGCTGCACACGCTGCGCGCCGACATCGATTACGGTTTTGCCGAGGCTAAGACCACCTACGGCATCATCGGCGTCAAAGTACTCCTCTTCAAGGGCGAAGTACTCGCCGCTAAAAAATAATAGGAGTCTTTTGCGATGTTAATGCCTAAGAAAGTTAAGCATAGAAAGCAGATGAAAGGTCGCATGACCGGGACCCCGCAGCGCGGCGTGTCGCTTGCCTTCGGCGAGTTCGGTCTGCAGGCGACCGAGTGCGGCTGGCTGGATTCCCGCCAGATCGAGGCCGGTCGTATCGCCATGACCCGCTACATCAAGAGGGGTGGCAAGATCTGGATCCGCATCTTCCCGGACAAACCGCTGACCGCGAAGCCGGCCGAGACCCGTATGGGTAAAGGTAAAGGCTCGCCGGATAGCTGGGTCTGCGTGATCAAGCCCGGCCGCGTCCTTTACGAGATGGAAGGGGTGACCGAGGAAGTAGCCCGCGAGGCTTTCCGCCTGGCGGCCCACAAGCTCCCCGTGGCCACGAAATTCATTTCAAGGATGGAAAACAATGAAGGCTAGTGAACTGAAAAACGCGACGGCTGCCGAACTCGAGGCCAAGAGCGCTGAACTCACCAAGGAGCTTTTCGCCGTGAGGTTTCAGCTCCACACCGGGCGTCTGGAGAATACTTCCAAAGTTTCCCTTCTCAAGAAGGACATCGCCAGGGTGAACACCGTACTCCGCGAAAAGAGAGGGTAAGAGATACCATGAGCGAAAGAGGCAACAGGAAAACCCAGATCGGGATCGTGGTGAGCGACAAGATGGAGAAGACCGCCGTCGTCAAGGTGGACCGTCTGGTCAAGCACCCCGTCTACAATAAATACATCAAGCGCTCCGCCAAGTACAAGGCGCACGACGAGGTCAACGCCGCCAAGATCGGCGACAAGGTGCTCATCGTCGAGACCCGCCCGATGTCCAAGGACAAGCGCTGGAAGATCAGACAGATTATCGAGTCCAAGGCCTAACAAGGTCCTGCTCGCTGGGAGTTTACAATGATTCAGATGCAGACAATACTGGATGTGGCCGATAACTCCGGCGCCAAGAAGCTCTTTTGCATCAAGGTGCTCGGCGGCTCCAAGAGACGCTATGCCGGGATTGGCGACATCATCGTCGCCTCGGTCAAGGAGGCCATCCCGAACGCAAAGGTGAAGAAGGGCGACGTGGTTAAAGCCGTGGTGGTCCGCACCGCCAAGGCCGTGGGCCGTCCCGACGGTTCCTACATCCGTTTCGACACCAACTCGGGCGTGGTGATCAACAACGCCGGCGAGCCGGTCGGTACCCGTATCTTCGGACCGGTGGCCAGGGAACTTCGCGCCAAGAAGTTCATGAAGATCATCTCCCTCGCCCCCGAGGTACTCTAACAAGATCCTGGAGAATAACGATGCTGGGCAAAAAGTTACATGTCAAGAAGAACGATACCGTCGTGGTGATCTCGGGCAAGGACAAGTCCAAGAGCGGCAAGGTGGTCTCCATTGTTCCCAAGAAGGACGGCGTCATCGTCGAAGGGATCAACATGGTCAAGCGCCACACCAAGGCTCGCGGTTCCGAGCAGGGTGGCATCGTGGAGAAAGAGGCTCCGGTCCATATCTCCAACGTGATGCTTCTGTGCGAGAAGTGCGGCAAGCCCGTGCGGACCAAGGTCACCGTCCTGGAAGACGGCAAGAAGGCGCGCTGCTGTGTCAAATGCGGCGAGTCCTTTGATAAATAGTTTTGGAGGATTTGAATGGCACGGCTAGCTGAGCTTTACAATAAGGAAATGGTCCCGCAGCTCATCAAGGACCACAACTACAAGAACGTGATGGAAGTCCCCAAGATCACCAAGATCGTCCTCAACATGGGCCTTGGCGAGGCAATCCAGAACGTGAAGATCCTCGATTCGGCCGTGGAAGAGCTGGCCGCCATCGCGGGCCAGAAACCGGTCATCACCAAGGCCAAGAAGTCCATCGCGGGCTTCAAGCTGAGGCAGGGGATGCCGATCGGCTGCGCGGTGACGCTGCGTCGCGAGAAGATGTATGAGTTCCTCGACCGCCTGATCTCCGTTTCGCTGCCGCGCGTGCGCGACTTCAAAGGGATCTCCGGCAAGGGCTTTGACGGCAAAGGGAACTACTCCCTGGGCATCAAAGAGCACCTCATCTTCCCCGAGATCGATTACGACAAGGTCGACAAGATCAAGGGTCTCAACATCACCATCGTGACCACTGCAAAGACCGACGCGGAAGGCAAGGCGCTTCTTAAGCTCCTGGGACTCCCGTTCAGAAACTAAAAGAGAGTTGGGAGGAAGTCCGTGGCTAAGACATCGATGATCATAAAGGCTCAGAGAGGGAACAAATTCAAGGTGCGCGACCGTAACCGCTGCCCCTTGTGCGGCCGTCCCAGAGCTTACTACCGCAAATTTGACATGTGCCGTATCTGCCTGAGGAAGCTTGCTAACCTCGGCCAGATTCCGGGCGTCATCAAATCCAGCTGGTAACAGTACTCAAGGAATAAGGAGTAGTTTCGATATGTGCATGACAGATCCAGTAGCCGACATGCTGACCAGAATCAGGAACGCTGGTATGGCAAAACACCAGAAAGTTGACATTCCCTCGTCCAACCTGAAGGTCAATCTTGCCACCGTGCTGCGCGCCGAGGGTTACATCAAGAACTTCAAGGTCATCGCGGACAACAAGCAGGGGATTCTGCGGGTATACCTCAAGTTCATCGACGAGAAGGAACCCGTCATCAACGAGATCAAGAGGATCAGCAAGCCGGGCGGCCGGGTCTACGTCAACGCCGACAAGATCCAGAAGGTGAAAAACGGACTGGGCATCGCCGTGCTGTCGACCTCCAAAGGGCTCATCACCGACAAGACCGCTCGCGAGCTGAACATCGGCGGCGAAGTGCTCTGCACGGTCTGGTAGTTATTTTCGCTTTAAGGAGCTTTGCATGTCTAGGATTGGAAAACTTCCCATCGCGATCCCTGCGGGGGTGAAAGTCATATACAACGCGCCGGAGATCAAGGTTGAGGGGCCCAAAGGCAAACTCTCCCGCTCCGTGGTGGACGCGGTCTCGGTCGCAGTGGCCGACGGCCAGGTGCTGGTAACCCGCGCCGACGACTCCACCAAGAGCCGCGCCGCCCACGGCCTGACCAGGACCCTCATCAACAACATGGTGATCGGGGTTTCCAAGGGGTTCGAGACCGCACTCGAGATCAACGGTGTCGGTTACCGCGCCGAGGCCAAGGGGAACGTCCTCAACCTCTCCCTGGGGTACTCGCACCCGATCAACTTCGAACTGCCGGCCGGCATCACCGTCGAAGTCGACAAGATGACCAAGCTGAAAGTTATGGGTATCGACAAGGAGCTGGTCGGTCAGACTGCTGCCAAGATCCGCGACTTCCGTGGTCCGGAGCCCTACAAAGGGAAAGGCATCAAGTACGCTGACGAGACCATTCTGAGAAAAGCCGGTAAGACCGGTAAAAAATAGCAAATAGCTAAGGAGAAGTGCCTTGAGTTCTCTCGCCCAAAAAAAACAGGCCGCCCGTCTTAAAAGACAGACCAGGGTCAGGAAAAAGGTCACCGGTTCGCCGGAACGTCCCAGACTGAACGTCTTCAAGAGCGCACGCCACATATACGCACAGCTGATCGACGACACCACCGGCGCCACCCTGGTTGCCGCCTCCACCGTGATGGGCGAGGTGGCTGAAGGACTGGACTACACCGGCAACGTCGAGGCAGCCGCCAAGGTCGGCGCCGCCATCGCCAAGAAGGCCCTCGAGAAGGACATCAAAGCGGTCGTCTTCGACCGTAACGGTTTCCTCTACCACGGTAGGATCAAAGCTCTGGCTGAAGCCGCACGCGAAAACGGTCTGCTCTTCTAGGGCAGGTAAGGAGGAATAGGTTTGCTTAAGATCAATGCCAGTGAATTAAATCTTACCGACAGGGTCGTCCACATCAGCCGCGTGGCCAAGGTGGTCAAGGGTGGCCGTCGGTTCAGCTTCTCCGCTCTCGTAGTGGTCGGCGACGGTAACGGCGTGGTGGGCTACGGCCTGGGCAAGGCCAACGAGGTCCCCGAGGCGATCCGCAAGGGCGTCGAGCAGGCCAAGAAGAACCTGATCAAGGTTCCCATCGTGGCCGGCCAGACCATTCCCTTCGAGATGCTGGGGCACTTCGGCGCCGGCAAGGTGCTCATGATGCCGGCATCCCCCGGTACCGGCGTGATCGCCGGCGGTGCTGCCCGCGCCGTCTTCGAGTCCGCAGGGCTCCACAACATTCTCGCGAAGTGCCTGGGGTCCAACAACCCGCACAACGTGGTCAAGGCCGCTTTCGCCGGCCTGGCCAAGCTGAAGACCCCGGAGGAGCTTATGGCTCGCCGCGGCGTCACCGAATAGACGTCAAGGAGCTGAACATGTCTGAAGTCAAGGTTACCCTGATCAAGAGCCACATCGGTCAGTCGGAGAAGATGAAGAATCGTCTCCTGGGCCTGGGGCTCAAAAAGCGCGAGAAGACCGTGACCCTGCAGGATACCCCGGAAGTGCGCGGGATGATCAACAAGGTCGCTCATCTGGTTCGAGTCGAAGAGTAATTCCCTAAAGGTGATAAAAATGGAATTGAATACCATAAAACCGGCCATCGGGGCCTCCAAAGATAGGAAGCGCATCGGCAGGGGCACCGGCTCCGGCCACGGCAAGACCGCTACCAAGGGTCACAAGGGCCAGAAAGCCCGCTCCGGCGGCAGCGTCAAGTTCGGTTTCGAGGGTGGCCAGATGCCGATGCATCGCCGTCTCCCGAAACGCGGCTTCACCCCGCTCACCAAGAAGGTCTACGCCCTGGTGAACCTCTGCCAGCTCGAAGTGTTCGAAGCCGGCTCCGTGGTGGACGCCGAGGCGCTTTTGAAAGCCGGCATCATCTCCGATGTCTGCGACGGCATCAAAGTCCTCGCCACCGGCGACCTGACCCGTGCCCTGACCGTCAAGGCCAGCAAGTTCAGCGGCGCCGCCCGTGAAAAAATTACTGCTGCAGGTGGGAGCATCGAGGAGATCTAGTCTTGATAGAAGCCTTCCAGAACATTTTCAAGATTCCCGAGCTTAAGAAGAGAGTGCTGTTTTCGCTGGCCATGCTGGCCGTGTACAGGGTCGGTTGTCATATCCCGACCCCGGGCATCGACGCCCAGGCGCTGTCCCATTTCTTCAAAGCAGCCCAGGGCACTCTGCTTGGGATGTTTGGCATGTTTTCCGGTGGGGCTCTCGAGAAACTGGCGGTCTTCGCTCTCGGCATCATGCCGTACATCTCCTCCTCGATTATCTTCCAGCTGCTGACCGTGGTGGTTCCGGCCATCGAGAAGCTCTCCAAGGAGGGTGACGCTGGCCGGAAGAAGATCATCCAGTACACCCGCTACGGTACCATCGTACTGTCGGTCATCCAGGCCTTCGGCATCTCCATCGGCCTCGAGGCCATGCGCGGCCCGGCCGGCGAGCTGGTTGTCCCCAACCCCGGTTGGAGTTTCCGCCTCATGACAGTGATCACGCTGACCGCCGGCACTGCCTTCATCATGTGGCTCGGCGAGCAGATGTCCGAGAAGGGGATCGGCAACGGTATCTCCCTGATCATCTTCGCCGGCATCGTGGCCCGCATCCCGACCGCCATCGGCAACAGCTTCCGGCTGATCGGTACCGGGGAGCTCAACGTGCTGGTGCTTTTCCTGGTCTGCGCAGTCATGTTCCTGGTCATCGCCGCGGTGGTCTTCATCGAGCGCGGCCAGAGAAGGATCCCGATCCACTACGCGAAGCGGGTGGTTGGGCTGAAGACGGTAGGGGCCCAGAGCTCGCATCTCCCCTTGAAGGTGAACATGGCCGGCGTAATCCCGCCGATCTTCGCCTCCTCGATCATCATGTTCCCGGCGACCGTTGGCAACTTCATCAACGTCCCCTGGGTGCAGCGGGTCTCCAAGATGCTCGTCCCCGGTCGCCTGGTCTACGACATCTTTTATGTTGCCTTTATCATCTTTTTCTGCTATTTCTACACGGCTGTCACTTTCAACCCTGTTGACGTCGCCGACAACGTGAAGAAGCAGGGGGGCTACGTTCCGGGCATCCGACCGGGCAAGGAAACCTCCGACTTCCTCGATGCGGTGCTCACCAAGTTGACCTTCGCTGGGGCCATCTACATCTCGGCCGTCTGCGTGCTTCCCTCGATCCTGATCGGCAAGTTCAACCTTCCGTTCTACTTCGGCGGTACCGCGCTCCTCATCGCGGTGGGGGTCGGCATGGACACCTTGGCCCAGATCGAGGCTCACCTGATCACCAGGAGCTACGAGGGCTTCATGAAGGGCGTGCGAATCCAGGGGAGGAGATAAATCTCGATGACCAACCTGATACTCCTGGGCCCGCCGGGCGTTGGCAAGGGCACCCAGGCGAAATTGCTGATCGAGAAGTACGGGATCCCGCAGATATCCACTGGCGATATACTGCGGGCTGCCGTTAAGGACCAGACCCCGATGGGGGTCAAGGCCAAGGGTTGCATGGACTCAGGCGCACTGGTCCCCGATGCCGTGGTGATCGGAATCGTCGAGGAAAGGCTGGCCCAGACCGACTGCGCCAAGGGCTTCATCCTGGATGGCTTCCCGAGGACCGTGGCCCAGGCCGACGCGCTCGGCCAGGTGCTCTCCGGCATGGGGAGGAAGATCGACCACGTCATTTCGCTGTCGGTGGACAAGGGCGAGCTCTTGAAGCGCCTCACCGGCCGCCGCGCCTGCGCCAAGTGCGGCGCGGTCTTCCACGTCGATTTCGCCCCCGCCAAGGTGGCCGGTGTGTGTGACGCCTGCGGTGGCGAACTGTTCCAGCGCGAGGACGATAAAGAAGAAACCATCCTGAAGCGGCTCGCGGTGTACGAGGAGCAGACCGCTCCCCTGATCGCCTACTACGAGTCGTGCGGCCTGCTCCGCTCCGTAAACGGGCTCGGGACGGTCGAGGGGATCCAGGCCGACATCGTCTCCCGGATCCAGGCATCCTAAGGTGATCGTTCTCAAGTCTCGGGCCGAGATCGAAAAGATGGCCTCCGCCGGCAAGATCGTCGCGGAGGTGCTCGCCGGGCTGAGAGAGATGGTCGCTCCCGGGGTGACCCTGCTGGAGCTCGACGCGTTTTCCGAAAGGGAGGCGCTGAAGAGGAAGGCCAAGCCGGCCTTCAAGGGCTACAGCGGGTTCCCCTTTTCGCTTTGCTGCTCGGTGAACGAGCAGGTGGTCCACGGGTTCCCTTCGACGCGGGTCCTGAAGCCCGGCGATATCGTCAGCCTCGACTACGGCGTCGTCTACGACGGTTTCTATGGAGACGCGGCCATCACCGTTGCGGTGGGGGAGATCTCCGACTCGGCCGCGAAGCTTTTGAAGGCAACCGAGGAGTCGCTCTACCGGGCCATCGAACTTTGCGATTCGGACCATAGGCTCTCCGACCTGGCGCACGCGGTCCAGTCCCACGTCGAGGCCCGTGGCTTCTCGGTGGTGAGAGACTTCGTCGGTCACGGCATCGGCAAAGAGCTCCACGAGGGGCCGCAGATCCCGAACTTCGGTGCCCCCGGTAAGGGGCCCAGGCTCAAGCCCGGCATGGTGCTGGCCATTGAGCCGATGATCAACGAGAAGGGATTCGAGGTCAGGGTGCTCGAGGACGGGTGGACGGCTGTCACCTGTGACGGCGGCCTGTCCGCGCATTTTGAGCACACCGTGGCCATCACCGAAAAGGGGCCTCGGATCCTCACCCAAATTTGAGACAGCACTACGTTTTGAGAGGAAATCAAAGATGAAAGTTAGGGCATCTGTTAAGAAGATCTGTGTGAAGTGCAAAATCGTCAAGCGTAAGGGTATCGTCAGGGTTATCTGCGAAACTCCGAAGCATTCACAGAGACAGGGCTAAAGAGTATTCCATTAGGAGGAGCGGGCATTGGCACGTATCGCAGGGGTAGACCTACCGAAAACTAAGAGAATCGAGATCGCGCTTACCTACATTTATGGTATCGGCAGGTCTCTTTCCCAGGAAATTCTCAAAGCGACTGGTGTTGATTTCAACACCCGTTGCGACAACCTGACTGAGGCTGAAGTCTCCAAGATCAGGGACTACATCGACAAGAACGTCAAGGTCGAGGGTGACCTGCGCCGTGATATCTCCATGAGCCTCAAGCGCCTCATGGATCTCGGCTGCTACCGCGGTCTTCGTCACAGGAAAGGTCTCCCGTGCCGCGGTCAGCGCACCAAGACCAATGCACGTACCAGAAAAGGGCCGGCTCGTACGGTCGCTGGTAAGAAGAAATAAGGTTCTGGAGGAATAATGGCGAGCCCGGCTAAGAAGGTCGTTAAGAAGAAAAAAGAGAAAAAGAATATTCCCAACGGGGTGGCCCACATCCAGGCTACCTTCAACAATACCATGATCACCATCACCGACCCGGTCGGCAACGTGGTGGCTTGGTGCACCTCCGGGGCCAAAGGCTTCAAAGGCTCCAGGAAGAGCACCCCGTTTGCCGCCCAGATGGCTGCCGAGGATGCCGCGAAGAAGGCGCAGGAGCACGGCATGCGCACCATCGAGGTCTACGTGAAGGGTCCCGGCTCCGGCCGTGAGTCCGCCCTGCGCGCCCTTCAGGCTGCCGGCTTCTCGGTGAGCTTCATCCGCGACGTCACCCCGATTCCGCACAACGGCTGCCGTCCCCCGAAGAGAAGAAGAGTCTAGGTCGCCGTTTTCGCGGCACCTGGAGTTACGAACCATCAGTTAGGAATATAGGAGGTCTTCATTGGCTAGGTATACTGGGCCTGATTGCAGGCTTTGCAGGCGCGAAGGTGTGGAGCTCTATCTCAAAGGTGAGCGCTGCTTTACTGATAAATGCGCAATCAAGAGAAGGAGCTATCCGCCGGGCCAGCACGGCCAGGGTCGCATTAAAGTTTCCGATTACGGGGTTCAGCTCCGTGAGAAGCAGAAAGTCCGTCGCGTCTACGGCATCCTCGAAAACCAGTTCCGCGGTTACTTCGAGCAGGCCGACCGCCAGAAGGGGGTCACCGGCGAGAACCTGCTGTTCATCCTGGAGAGAAGACTCGACAACGTGGTCTACCGGCTCGGTTTCGCCTCCTCCCGCACCGAGGCACGTCAGCTCGTTCGTCACAGCCACTTCACCCTCAATGGCCGGAAGGTTAATATCCCCTCCATCCAGGTGAAGACCGGCGACGTCATCCAGCTCCGCGAGAAGAGCCGCAAGATCGCTGTCATCAACGAGTCCCTCGAGGCCGTCGTGCGCAGGGGCATGCCCCAGTGGCTGGAACTCGACAAGGATACCTTCAAAGGCACCGTGAAGAACATGCCGGTCCGCGAAGACATCACCATGCCGATCCAGGAGCAGCTGATCGTCGAGCTCTACTCCAAGTAAAGGGTGCACAACCGATACAGGGGGAACTAAATGTATAGAAACTGGCGCGATCTGATCAGACCGAAGAAGCTCCAGGTTGAGACAGAAACGCTCACCAATACTTATGGCAAGTTCTACGCCGAGCCCTTCGAAAGGGGCTTCGGCACCACTCTGGGTACCGGCCTGCGCCGCGTGCTGATCTCCAGCCTCCAGGGTGCCGCCATCGTGTCGGTGAAGGCCAAAGGGGTACTGCACGAGTTCTCGGCCGTCCCGGGTGTCACCGAAGATATGACCGACATCATCCTCAACCTCAAAGGCGTGCGCCTCAAGGTGCACGGCAACGAGTCGAGGATGATCCGCATCGTCCAGAAGGGCGAAGGGGTGGTCAAAGCGAAGGATATCATCACCGATCAGAACGTTGAGATTCTGAATCCGGAGCACCATATCGCGACCTGCTCCAAGGACGCGAACCTCGAGATGGACATGGTGGTCAAGGTCGGCAAGGGTTACGTTCCGGCCGACCGCAACCGCGACGAGAAGGCCCCGGTGGGTACCATCCCCATCGACGCCATCTTCTCCCCGGTCCACAAGGTCAACTTCACGGTCACCAACGCCCGTGTCGGCCAGATCACCGACTACGACAAGCTGACCCTGGAAGTCTGGACCGACGGCAGCGTAAAGCCGCAGGATGCCGTGGCTTTCGCTTCCAAGATCCTCAAGGACCAGCTCACCATCTTCATCAACTTCGATGAGGACGTTGAGCCCCAGGAGGAGGCCGAACCGGAAGAGGAGCGCGAGCGCTTCAACGAGAACCTCTACCGCTCGGTGGACGAACTCGAGCTTTCGGTGCGTTCCGCCAACTGCCTGAAGAACGCTGGCATCAAGCTGATCGGCGAACTGGTCTCCCGGACCGAAGCCGAGATGCTGAAGACCCAGAACTTCGGCCGCAAGTCTCTCAACGAGATCAAGGACATCCTGGTCGACATGGGGCTCACCCTCGGGATGAAGCTGGATAACTTCCCGGATCCGGAGATCATGAGGCGCCTGAGGGGCGAGCAGAAGGAAGAATAGTCTTACGACTTCATTTATAGATTGAAAGGAAGTGAAACGATATGCGTCACAACAGCGCAGGTAGAAGATTCGGCAGGACCACTAGTCACAGGATCGCCATGTTCAGGAACATGGTTACCTCTTTCCTTGAGCACGAAAAGATCACCACGACCGATGCCAAGTGCAAGGAGCTTCGCTCCATCGCCGAGAAGATGATCACCCTCGGCAAGAAGGGCGACCTTCACGCGACCAGGCAGGCTGCCGCTTACATCCGCGACAAAAAGGTTGTGACCAAGCTTTTCACTGAAATCGCGCCCCGCTATGCCGAGCGTCCCGGTGGTTACACCAGGATCATCAAGCTTGGTATCCGTCCGGGCGACACCGCTGCGGTCTCCATCCTCGAGCTCGTTGAAGCCGAGATGAAGCCGAAGAAAGCCGCTGCCAAGCCGGCCAAGGCACCCAAGGCCGCCAAGGCTGAGGCTGCTCCGGTGGAAGCCGCACCGGTTGAGGCCGCTCCGGCAGAGGACGCCACCGAGGCTCCGGCCGAGGCCACCGAGGATAAAACCGAGGAGTAATTCCTTGGGTGATAAAAGATGCAACCTAGAGGCACGGGAAACCGTGCCTCTTTTCGTATGTGGAGGGGACCGGCTCTCCCCGGGGCCGGCTAAAACCTCCCTCTCCCGCCCTTGGGGCACCCTCTCTCCTGAAGGGGCGAGGGGATGGCAACCTACCAGGCCTTCAGGTGCGTGGGGTCGGGGCTGCTATCTTTACCTTTACATTAAAACCCCCTCTCTGTTAGTATGTCCGGCTAATGAAGATTAAACGCCTCGAAATACAAGGTTTCAAATCCTTCCAGGACAAAGTCTCCCTCGACTTCAACCAGAACATCACTGGCGTGGTCGGCCCCAACGGCTGTGGCAAGTCCAATGTCTGCGACGCCATCCGCTGGGTCATGGGAGAGCAGTCCGCCAAGAACCTCCGCGGCAAGGCGATGGAAGACATCATCTTCAACGGCACCGAGTTCCGGAAGCCTCTGGGGATGGCCGAGGTCTCCCTTTTCTTCTCCACCGAGGACGGCCGCGTCCCCGCCAAATATCTCAACTTCGCCGAGATCCAGGTAACCCGCCGCCTCTACCGTAACGGCGACAGCGAATACCTTCTCAACAAGACCCCCTGCCGCCTTCTGGACATCGCCGAGCTTTTCATGGACACCGGTATCGGTGCCCGCGCCTACTCGATCATCGAGCAGGGGAAGATCGGCATGATCCTCCACGCCAAGCCCGAAGAGCGCCGCTTCCTCATCGAGGAGGCCGCCGGGGTCACCAAGTTCAAGGCCAGAAAGGTGGTCGCGCTCAAGAAGATCGAGGCGACCAAGCAGAACCTCCTCAGGATCAGCGACATCATCTCCGAGATCAAGCGGCAGATGAACGCCCTCCAGCGCCAGGCAAAGAAGGCGGAAAAGTTCCGCGAGCTCAGGCAGGAGCTCCGTGAGATCGAGCTTCTCTTCGCCGCCAAGGGGTACGGCGTGGTCGACAAGGAGCGCCGGACCCTCGAGAAGGAGATCGCCGAACTCGAGGTCAAGGCGAGCCAGCTCTCCGCCCTTCTCCAGGAGGGGGAGCTTTCCATCGAGGAGAAGAAGGTACGGCTGCTGGAAACCGAGAAGGAACTGGCTGCCGCCCAGGAAGATATCTTCAAGTGGAAGAGCGAACTGCAAGGTGGCGAGAACCGCCTCGACTTCCAGCGCCGGGAGCTCGCCAACCTCGATCGCCAGGGGGAACGCTTCCAGGAGGAGTTGCAGGGACTCAAGGACCAGCTCGCCCAGGCCGAGCAGGAACTTTCCACCCTCTTGCAACAGCGCGGCTCTTACCTCGAGGAGGTCTCGCGTGAGAGCGAGGCGCTCGAGGCCAGGGAGGCGCTTCTCGAGGAGATGGCCGCCAGCGAAGGGGGCGTGAGCCGGGAGCTGGAAGAGGCTCGCCGCGCCCTTTTTACCGTTCTTTCCGAAGCGGCCCAGGCCAACAACCAGCACCAGGCCGCCGCCAAGCGCCTCTCCACCATCGCCGAGCGTCTGCTGGCAAGCTCGCGCGAGCGTGTGCTGTTAGGTGAGCGGCTGATGGAGGCGACGGCCAAGGTCGATGCCTTGAAGGAAGAGGCCGGCAAACTCACCAATCAGAAAACCGAGGCCCAGGAGGAACTGACGGTCGTCACTGCCCGCGAGGCCGAGTTGAAGCAGGCCCAGGAGGCGGGGGACAAGCTGTTGCAGCAGCGCCGCGACCAGCTTTCCGCCGCGGCTTCCCGTTTGAAATCCCTGCAGGAACTCGAGGCCCAGTTCGCCGGCTATGGACAGGGTGTCCGCAACCTGCTTACCGCCGAGACCTTCCGCGGGACCAACTTCACCATGCTGGCCGACGCCCTGGAGGTTGACGAGGAGTGCGAGGTTGCCCTGGAGTCGGTACTCGGTGAGCGGCTACAGTACCTCCTGACCCCGTCCACCGAGGTTGCCCTGCAGGCCGTGGCCCATCTCAAAGATAGCTCCGGCGGTCGGTGCAGCTTCGTCACCGCCGCTCCCTGGTGCCACTTGACCGGCGACAAGCCCGCAGGTGCCACTCCCCTCATCGACCGTGTCCAGGTACCGGCCGAGCTGGCCTCTCTGGTCACCCCGCTCATCTCCGGCGCCTATCTCGCCAACGATCTCACCCAGGCGGTCACCCTCTCGGCGGCCTTCCCCACCTGTACCTTCGTCACCCTGGAGGGCGATCTCGCCCACGCCGGGGGCATCGTCCAGGGGGGCTCGTCCGAATCCGCCCAGCAGGGGATCATTCACAAGAAGCGTGAGATCAAAACCTTAGGCGCCGAGGTCGAACGGCTGACCCGGGAAGTGCATGAGCTGACCGATGCTCGGGAGAAGCGGCGCACCGAGATGGCCAACGCCGAGATCGAGCGTGGCGAGTTGAGACAACAGCTGCACCGCCTGGAGATGAAGATCCTCGACACCCAGAAGGA
Organism: Geomonas sp. Red276; assembly: GCF_054784495.1. Classification (NCBI taxonomy): domain Bacteria; kingdom Pseudomonadati; phylum Thermodesulfobacteriota; class Desulfuromonadia; order Geobacterales; family Geobacteraceae; genus Geomonas; species Geomonas sp. Red276. Next base: position 8,606 of record NZ_BLXW01000053.1, on the reverse strand, counting down.
TCTCCAGAGCGCCGGCGCCGAGTGCCGCCGGATCGAAGAGAACGCTGCCGTCCGCGAAATGGAAGAGGACCAGTTAAACGAGGAGCAGTCCCTTGTCTCGCGTGAACTGGCCCAGGCCGACGCCAAGAAGTCGCAGGCCGACGAGCAGAAGCGAGGACTCGAGACGCGAGTCGAAGAGCTGCAGCGCCGGCTGGAAGGGGCCCGTTTCGAGATGGAGGAGGCCCGCGAACTGGTTACCTCCTTGAAGGTGCGGGTGGCCGCCCTGAAGGAAAAGGGTGAGTCGGCCCAAAGGGCGCACCAACGGGTGGAGGCCCTGTGTGGCGATCTCAGGAACCGGATCGCCAGCCGCGGCAAGGAGCTGGACGGCGCCGGCACCGACCGGGTCCGCCTCGTCGAGGCGATCAAGGAAGGGGAGGCCGCCCTCGAGAAAATCATCGCCCGGCAGCACGCAAGCGAGCAGGCGCTCGCCAAGGTGAAGGACCGCTACGAGGGCGAATCGGAGACCGTGCGCGAGGAAGAGATGCGGGTCAAGGTGGTCCGGGGTGACGTAGCCTGCGTGCGCGACGACCTGGCCGCCAGGAACCTGAAGCTCTCCGAGGCGGGGATGAGGCTCGCCCACCTGGAAGAGACCCTCCGTGAGAAGTACCGGATGGAGGTCGCCGAGGCGCTCGCCACCTATGCCCCCATGGAGTGGGACGAGGCCGAGAAGGGGTCCCGCCAGGCCGAACTGCAGAAGGCGGTCGACGAGATGGGCGAGGTGAACCTGATGGCCATCGAGGAGTTCAAGCAGATGGAGGAGCGCTTCAACTTCCTCTCCGAACAGCGCGACGACCTCGAGGAGTCCATGGGGGCCCTGCAAAAGGCCATCCAGAAGATCAACCGTACCACCCGCAGGCGATTCCTCGAGACCTTCAACCTGGTGAACGAGAAGTTCCAGACCGTCTTCCCGCGGCTTTTCTGCGGGGGGCAGGCGGAACTGCGGCTGACCGACGAGGAGGACCTCCTCACCACCGGCCTCGACATCATCGTCCAGCCTCCGGGGAAGAAGCTGCAGAACGTGTCGCTTCTTTCCGGCGGGGAAAAGGCGCTCACCGCGGTCGCGCTCATCTTCTCCATCTTCCTGATCAAGCCGTCCCCCTTCTGTCTGCTGGACGAGGTCGACGCACCTTTGGACGACGCCAATATCGGGCGTTTCAACGACATGGTCAGGGAGATGAGCGCCACCTCCCAGTTCATCATCATCACTCACAACCGGGCCACCATGGCGGTCGCCGATACCCTGTACGGCGTAACGATGGAAGAGCCGGGGGTGTCGAAGCTCGTTTCCGTACGCCTCAACTGCTAGCGCTGCTCAATTTTCTTTAGGGGTGGAACTTGCCTTTCAAACAACTTCTGACTAACCTTGTCGAGGCCGTGCCGGGTGCAACCGGGGCCATCCTGGCCGATTGGGAAGGGGAAGCCGTAGAGCAGCACTGCCAGGGGGACCCCTTCGAGATGAAGGTGACTGCCGCCCACTGGGGGATACTCCTCACCCGCCTTAAGACGTTGCATGAGAAGTACGCTGCCGGACAGGTTCAGGAGAGCCTGATCACAACCGACGAACAGCATGCCATCGTGGGAGCCATCGGTGCCGAGTACGCGCTGGTGATGACGCTCGGACCGCAAGCCTTGCCGCTGCAGGCGCTTCGCTCCTTCCGAGAGGTCTCCGAGCTGCTGGAGAAGGAGATATACTGATGGCCGAAGAGAACAAGGGCTTTTTCAAAGGCTTTCTGAAGAAGTTGGGACTGGGCCAGGAGGAGCCGAAGGAGGAAGTGCCTCCCGTCGAGCCCGCCCAGGAGGAGCCGGCCGCGGCCGAGCGTGAGCCGGCGCAACCGGAATCGGCCGTCCCCTCCGCAGGCGCCCGTCCCGACGACGGCCTTTTCACCTCACCGCCCGTGGAGCCCCCGACTCCGTCCCAGCCGTCTACGCCGCCAACGTCTGCGTCGACGCCGCCCACCGCGTTCACCCCTGCTGCCGCGCCGCAGCCCGCACCTCCTGAGCCTGCCGCGCCGCCGGCACCCGTCGAGCCCCCCAAGGAGCAGGCCAAGCCGAGCTTCTTCGAACGCCTCAAGAAAAGCCTCAGTAAAACCCACGAAAGCATCATCGGTCGCGTCGACGCGCTCCTGCTCGGCAAAAAGCAGATCGACACCGACACGCTCGAGGAACTGGAAGAAATCCTCATAACCGCCGATCTTGGGGTGAAGACCACCGTCGACCTGGTCCGTACCCTCGAGCAGCGCCTGAAAAGAAACGAACTCTCCGACGGCGTCGCCCTCAAGAAGGCCCTCAAAGAGGAGATCCAGCTCCGCCTGGAGGCTCATGCCGCCCCCCTGGTGGTGGAGGGGAAGCAACCCTTCGTCATCATGGTGATCGGCGTCAACGGCGTCGGCAAGACCACCACCATCGGCAAGCTTGCCGCCCGCTACACCGGCGAAGGTAAGAAGGTGCTGCTCGCCGCCGCCGACACCTTCCGTGCCGCTGCCGCGGACCAATTGGAGCTGTGGGCCAAGCGGGTCGGGGCGGACATCGTGAAGCACAAAGAAGGTGCCGACCCCTCCGCGGTGGTCTTCGACGGCTGCAAGGCCGCCGTCGCCCGCGGCAGCGACGTCCTCATCATCGACACCGCGGGACGCATGCACACCAAGGTGAACCTGATGGAGGAGATGAAGAAGATCCGCCGCGTGCTGACCCGCGAGATCTCCGACGCCCCCCACGAAACCCTGCTGGTTCTCGATGCCGCCACCGGCCAAAACGCCCTTTCCCAGGCCAAACTTTTCAAGGAAGCCGCCGACGTATCCGGTGTCGTCCTCACCAAGCTCGACGGCAGCGCCAAAGGGGGCATCGTGGTGGCGGTGAGTCATGAATTCTCCCTGCCGATTCGTTTCATTGGAGTAGGTGAGTCGGTAGAGGACCTTCGCGAGTTTGATCCGGTCCAGTTCGTGGAGGCACTTTTCGAGTAATCCTTGACTTTTACGTACTTATTGCATAATATCCGCCGCAATAGGTGAATTATGACTGTTGAATTGTTTAATGAACTGGAGGGGCGCATTGATTCTCTGGTCGACGTGATCGAGGAACTGAAACTCGAGAACGTGAGGCTGAAAGAGGAGAACGAGCGCCTGAGCGGGGAGAGAGTGGAGTTCAAGTTCAAACTCGACTCGATCCTCAAGAGACTGGAAGGGGTCTGATAACTTGGTCGCGTCGCACTGCATCAGGGTCTTGGGGAGGGAGCTTCAGGTAAAGAGTGCCGCTACCCCTGAGCACGTGGCGCAGGTCGAGTCCCTGGTCAACGAAAAACTTGCCGAGGCGGCCGATGCCGTTCCCAGCGGAGACCAGCAGCTGGTCGTGATCCTGACCTTGATGAACCTTGCCGAGGCATACCTCGCTTCGCAGAAACAACTTGAAGAGGAGCGGCTTAGCTGCCGGGAGAGAGTCTCTTCCCTGATAGGCCGGATTGAGAGCGCAGTATAGTTTCGGGTCTCTTACGGGAGATTTCAACATATAGCGGTTTGGCAGAATACGGTAGTACACTTGACCGATAACTCGGAAGAAGCTGTCTTCTTACGATTGCTGATAGGGTAGCCTGATGGCGCTTAAGTTCGATACGTCCAGAGGTTAATGGCCGATTTAATATAAAGTTCAATTGCTATTATTTGAACACGAGCCTTCTATCACCACCGTCAAGTAGCTCACCCAACACTCCAGCCGTACTCCCCTCCCAAAAGAGTCCTGTCTCAACGGGCGTCCACGTCCGGTCCACTGCCGTTTAACTACGGGAATTTTCGATCGATGCCAAAACGGTCCCTGAGAGCCGCCGCGTTGTCCCGGCGTCGGGAGATGACAGCCGAGCAGGTTGCTTCGCACAGTGTCGCGTTGCAGCGTCGTTTCCTCGAGCTCCCCGAGTTCGCCCAGGCCCGTTCGGTTGCCTCCTATGCGCCGGTCCACGGCGAGGTTCGTACCGATCTCGTGGCTCAGGCCGTCTTGGCTGCCGGTAAGAAGCTCCTCTATCCCGCCGTCGTCGGAGAAGACCTCGAGTTTCGCGAGGTTGCTTCGCTGGAGGAACTGGTCCGGGGAAAGTTCGGCATCCCGGAGCCGGTCGGGTACCCCTTCGATGTGCTGAAGGCCGACCTGATCGTGGTGCCCGGGGTGGCCTTCGATGTCTGCGGCAGAAGGATCGGTTACGGAAAGGGATTTTACGACCGCACGCTCCACTCTCTGGAGAGGACGGGGAGGCTGGTCGGCTTTTGTTATGATTTTCAGCTGGTGGCAGAGATAGTCGGCGAACCGCATGACGTGACGATGGATGTGATCGTCACCGAGGTCAGGCTGGTTCGCGTTAACAACAATATATGTGAGGGGGAACCACGTGAAAATTGACATTACAATCACCATACTACTGGTGCTCGTGGCGGCAGGTGTCGGATACTTCATCGGCAACCTGCTGCGTAAGAAGCTTTCCGATTCGCTGGTGGCCAACGCCGAGACGCTGGCTGCCAAGATGATCGAGGATGCCAAGCGGCAGACCGAGGTCATGGCCATGGAGGCCGCGGTACAGGCCAAGGATGCCGTCTACCAGGCCAAGGAAGAGATGGAGCGCCAGTTCGAGCTGGAAACCTCCGAGAAGCGGAAAGAGCTGCAGAACCTTGAGAAACGCCTCCAGCAGAAGGAAGATAACCTCGATAAAAAAACCAACCTCTTCGACCAGCGCGACGCCGAGTTCCTCAAGCGTGAACAGTCCCTGGCGGGGCGCGAGCAGTCGCTGACCAGCAAGGAGCAGTCCCTGGTCCAGAAAGAGGAGAAGCTCGACAACCTGGTGAACGAGCAGAGGGCCAAGCTGGAGCAGATCGCCGGGATGACCTCGGTGGAGGCCAAGAAGGTCCTCATGGACGCCATGGAGGACGAGGCCAAGCTGGATGTCGCCAAGCTGATCCGCACCATGGAGGAAGAGGCCCGCGCCACCGCCGACAAGAAGGCGAAGGAAGTCCTGGCCCTGGCCATGCAGCGGTACGCAGGCGAGTACGTGGCCGAACGGAGCGTGTCGGTGGTCGCCCTGCCGTCCGACGAGATGAAGGGTCGCATCATCGGCCGCGAAGGGCGTAACATCAGGGCGCTGGAAGCCGCTACCGGCATCGACCTCATCATCGACGACACCCCGGAGGCGGTGATCCTCTCCGGCTTCAACCCGGTCCGCCGCGAGGTAGCCAAGCTCTCTCTCCAGAAGCTGATCGCCGACGGACGTATCCATCCGGGTCGCATCGAGGAGGTGGTGGCCAAGAGCCAGGAGGAGATCGACCAGGCGATGAAGGAGGCCGGCGATCAGGCTGCCTTCGACCTCGGCGTCCACGGCATCCACCCGGAGATCCTCAAGCTGATCGGCCGCCTTAAGTACCGGACCTCCTACAGCCAAAACGTCTACCAGCACTCGCTGGAAGTCGCCTTCCTCTGCGGCATCATGGCCGCCGAGCTCGGCATCAACGTGAAGCAGGCCAAGCGCGCCGGTCTCCTCCATGACCTCGGCAAGGCGGTCGACCACGAGGTGGAGGGATCCCACGCCGTCATCGGCGCCGAGATCGCCAAGAAATACGGCGAGTCGCCCAAGATCATCCATGCCATCATGGCCCACCATGAGGACGAGAAGCCGGCCAGCGTGCTGGCGGTCCTCGTGCAGGCGGCCGACGCGCTCTCCGGCGCCCGCCCGGGTGCCCGTCGCGAAATGATGGAAACCTACGTGAAGCGTCTGGACGACCTGGAGAGGATCGCCACCTCGTTCGACGGCGTGATCAACTCCTTCGCCATCCAGGCCGGCCGCGAGATCCGCGTCATGGTCTCCTCCGACACCGTGAGCGACGACCGCGCCATCGTACTGGCCAAGGACATCGCCAAGAAGATCGAGACCGAGATGACCTATCCCGGCCAGATCAAGGTCAATGTGATCAGGGAAACCAGGGCAACCGAATATGCCCGTTAAGCTGCTGTTCATAGGCGACATCATCGGGAAGCCGGGGCGCGACGCCCTTTCCCGTGAGTTGCACCGGATCGTGGATCGCCATTACGTGGACCTGGTGATCGCCAACGGTGAGAATGCCGCCGGCGGATTCGGTCTTACCGCCGAGACCGCCCAGGATCTCTTCAAGTGCGGCATCCACGTGCTCACCTCCGGCAATCACATCTGGGACAAGCGGGAAGCTGTCGAGTACATCAACCGTTCGGACAAGATCGTGCGACCGGCCAACTACCCGGAGGGTACCCCCGGGCGCGGCGCCACCATCGCCCTCACGCCGGGAGGGGTGAAAGTCGGCATCCTGAACCTCGAGGGGCGTGTCTTCATGAACAGCCTCGACTGCCCGTTTCGCTGCGCCGACCGGGAGATTGCCAAGCTGAAGGAAGAGACGGCGATCGTGTTCGTCGACTTCCACGCAGAGGCGACCTCTGAGAAGACGTCGCTCGGGTGGTATCTGGACGGACGCGTCTCCGCCGTCGTGGGTACGCACACCCACGTGCAGACCGCGGACGAGAGAGTGCTGACTGCCGGCACCGCCTACATCACCGACGTCGGGATGACCGGCGCCTTCGACTCTGTGATTGGGGTGAAGAAGGAAGAGCCAATTTACAAGTTCATCACCCAGCGTCCTGCCAAGTTCGAGATCGCTAAGAAGGATATCCGGATCAATGCAGTCGTCATCGATGTCGACGAGACTACCGGTCTCGCGCTCGGGATAGAGAGGATCAACATCCCCTGTGGTTCCTAGTGTATTGAAGTCCCTCATTGAAAAGGGGGGTAGGGGGATTTGAATTTGGGCGGGGCGTGGAGAAATCTCCCCCGGCCCCCTTTTCCAAAGGGGGGAACTGTTGGCGGTAGGTTGGCGCCAATCTTAAACCTAAAGCCTTGGAGGGTAGTACAGTGAAGAGTGTCGCCGAGCAGATGGAAGTAATCAAGAGGGGGGCCGTCGAGATCCTGGTAGAGAAGGAGCTCGTCGAGAAACTCGAGAAGTCGGTCAAGACCGGAGTGCCTCTCAAGATCAAAGCGGGCTTCGACCCGACCGCACCTGACCTTCACCTGGGTCACACGGTGCTCCTGCACAAGCTGCGTCAGTTCCAGCAACTCGGCCACGACATATATTTCCTCATCGGGGACTTCACCGGGATGATCGGTGACCCAACCGGCAAATCGGAAACAAGAAAGGTGCTGAGCCGTGAGGATGTGTTGAAGAACGCCGAGACCTACAAGGAGCAGGTGTTCAAGATCCTCGACCCGAAGTTGACCAAGGTGGTTTTCAACTCGGACTGGCTGGGGAAAATGACCGCCTCCGATATGATCGCCCTGGCCTCCAAGTACACGGTGGCCAGGATGCTCGAGCGCGAGGACTTCAGCAACCGCTTCTCCAACCAGCAGCCTATCAGCATTCACGAGTTCATGTACCCGCTCGTGCAGGGGTACGACTCCGTGGCGCTGAAGGCTGACGTCGAGCTGGGCGGTACCGACCAGAAGTTCAACCTGTTGGTCGGGCGCGAGTTACAGCGCGAGTGGGGGCAGACTCCGCAGACCGTGTTGACCATGCCGCTTCTCGAAGGTCTCGACGGCGTCAACAAGATGAGCAAGTCGCTCGGCAACTACATCGGTATCAACGAGCCCGCCGACGAGATCTACGGCAAGGTGATGTCCATCTCCGACGAGTTGATGCTCCGCTACTATGAGCTGTTGAGCGACATGAGCCTGGCCGAGCTGGATGAGCTCAAGGTCGGCCTCAAGAGCGGCAACGTCCACCCGATGGAAGCCAAGAAGAAACTTGCCCGCGAGATGGTAGGCCGTTACCACGGGGCCGATGCGGCTGTCCAGGCCGGCGAGAACTTCGTCAAGCGCTTCCGCGATAATCAGACCCCTGATGATCTGGAAGAAGTGGCCATTGCCCTTGAGGGGGAGCGCATGCCGATCTTCAAGATTCTCGCGACCGCCGGCCTCGTGAAGTCCGGTGGCGAAGGTCGCCGTTCCATCCAGGGGGGCGGCGTGAAGGTCGATGGTAAAAAGATCGCCGACGACACCGCCGAACTTGCGGCGGGTGAATATGTCATCCAGGTAGGAAAGCGCCGCTTCGCCAAGGTTAAGCTGTCGTAAAGAAAGAAGGTCTTTATGACCTCAAGGCCGCCCTCCTTCAAGGGCGGCCTTTTTTCATGTCGCTATGGCACTACCCCTCGTGACCACACTCACTCCCGATCACGAAGAGGGGAGGGGTGAGTGTGGTGCGCAGATTGGTCTGAACAAAAACTAACAAAAAACCCTTTGACCCTGCTCCGACCTTTTGCTATAACCACACCTCGCTGCTGACCGGGGAGGTGAAACGGTCACGGCGGAAAAAAAGAGGTTGACAGACGGTTCTTCTTCGGTTATATAGTTTGACTTCGCAGCAATGTTCTCTCAAAACCAAATAGCTCGACGGTACAGGAAGTTGGTTGGCTATCTCTAAGGTTTCGCCTCTGAGAGTGGCCGAGAAAAACTTCCCAACTGAGAAAAAATTGGTTGACAGTCGAGTCTGGTTTGTGTAGATTGCGAAGTCTGCCGCAGCGAAAAG